>JADJNU010000002.1:300000-600000 GCA_016714165.1 Bdellovibrionales bacterium | reverse complement strand
GAAAAAATTCCTCCAAATACGGCTCTAGCCGAACTTGGTCAGAATCTTTGCAAAAAGGCATCTAATTAAGGGCAGAGGTTTAAGGTCGGAAGGGGAACCAGGTGTCCGAAAAAGTGAAAAATCTCGGATTTAAGACTCAGAAATCTAGCTCTTCTTCCGTTTTGATTTTCTCTCCTGGGATCGACGAACAATGATTCTATCTAAAACGTCACCTGTTTCGATACGCAAATCGTTCTCGTAGATGAATCGGTAGAATCCCTCAATTTCGGGGCTACGTCGAAATTTCTTTAGAGAGGAGGGGAGAGTATCGGAAGTTTGAAAGTCAATTGAACTGCCATCGTCGGTTAATTTAACTCTAACTGCCATGTAACCTGACCTCCTAATATGAAATTCTCTTGTTAACCCCCATAAATAGAGGAGTTTGTGTGGCGAGTCAATGGACTAGCCAGATTGCCTCAAAATTTGTTTCTCCCTTTGGAAATAAGAAGGATTCAGCCTATAAGGTCAAAAAATGCGAGAAAAATAGCTTCATCTGGTCAGGGAGTGGATCGTGATTCGTTTGGATGGAAAAATAGTCAGTGAAACGAGGCGAGAAGCCTTAAAAGTAAAAATTGCAGATTTTTTTCAAAGAACCGGAATTCGTCCTGGGCTTGCTGTTATTTTAATTGGGGACGATCCAGCCAGTCAGGTGTACGTGGGATCCAAGATAAAATCTTGTCAGGAAGTGGGAATTCAGTCTTTCGAATATCGCCTGAAGAAAAATGTCTCCTCAGACGAGGTGAGGTCCCTCATTCGGGGCCTGAACGATCAGAAGAATATTCATGTCATTTTGGTCCAGCTCCCTTTGCCCCCGCACCTCAGCGAATACGAGATTATGGCTTGCTTGGATGTTCAGAAGGACGTTGATGGCTTGCGTGCAGAATCGATGGGGTATTTGTGGACAAATCAGCCACGCGTTATTCCCTGTACCCCAGCCGGAGTCATGGCAATTCTCGAACACTATCATATTTCTCTTAAAGGAATTGAGGCTGTGGTCATTGGTCGAAGTAATATTGTCGGAAAGCCAATGGCGCATTTGCTCATGTGTGCCGATGCAACAGTGACTATTTGCCATTCTCGAACAAAAGATCTCAGATCTTACACTCGTGAGGCTGATTTGGTCGTTGCAGCTGCGGGTCAATCGAGGTTTTTGGGAAAAGATGATTTTAAAAAGGATTCGGTCATCATCGATGTGGGGATTCATAGACAAGTCCTTCCGGATGGAAAATCAAAACTGTGCGGCGACGTTCGGTACGAAGAGCTTGAGGGATGGGCGAGAGCGGCTACTCCCGTGCCAGGTGGAGTTGGGCCAATGACAATCACTATGCTTCTGGAAAACACTCTGCGTTTGGCAGAGCTCGCTCAGGCCTAGTCCCTCATTTCAGCATTGTTTGAACAAGGTTCTTGCTGTTCTGTCCTTGTCGATAGAGAGGAGGAAGTTGCTTTGGTATTTTTGCTTCCTCCAGAGACATGCCAAAGCGGCTGGGATTTGCACCCACAAATCTCAAAGCATGATACATAAGAACGTAATCCAGTTTATCACATGGAGCCATTTTGAAACGAACGATTTCATCAAGCGTCGTGGAGCGGTAGCGATCTCTGTTTCTAAATGCCTTTCCTGCCATCGAGGAGCGCAGACAAGATGTTCGTGCGGCTTGAGTTTTCTCCTGAGAGCACTTCATCGATAGAGCGAGTCCACCCTGTCCCTCCGTGTAGCCCAAAGGCCATAACTCGGGATGCTCTGGGAACCAGTCCATCATGTCTTTGGCGTAAGCGGCCATAGCAAAAGTTGAGGGTAAAAATTTGGAGCGATCATCGTTTGGACTTACCTGGCGTGAGGCGCTCAAGGGAAGAGTGATAAAATTCAAGGCTTGCGCACGAACTGATCGCAAATAGCGCGCAGCAATCTCGGTGATTTGATATGGGCCGGCCGCAGTCGAACAGCTTTGCCCTTTTCCACATTTGGCAGACTCTATTGTCCAGCCATCGTTTACCGCATACTTTGATTCCAGGGCACTGATATACATAACCTCCGGCGTGGTATTAAGGGCTTGAAAGATGGGAGTTGTAAAGGGAACAAGAGGTTTTAATCGATGAAGAAATTGAGTGGCGATTGGTTTTAAATTTGATGTGCGACCCTTTCCGCAGCGCTGGTATTTATTTTCTTGAGTCCAATAGGACATGAACCTGATGATGTTAGGATCTGTTCTCAAGTTTTCTAGATTGCGAGTGATTTGTTGCGCCCCTTTTAGCTTAGGATCGGAAAAATCAATGGGGACGACGGCGGAGGGAGAACTTGCCCAGATATCTTTATCCACGATTTGGAATGCATGAGGTTGTTTTTTAGGGAGATCCGCTTCGCCATTTTGGTCATTTTGAACTTTGGGCGATGCGGGAGATGCGGGCGGCACCGGTGGTGAAATGGCCTTTTTGCCCGCGGGAGTTTCACGTGTTGGTTGCGGTGCCTGAGGGCTTTGGATTTTCGGTGTCTGATCTTGACCAGGCTTAATAGATTTAACAGGCTGAGCAGGTTGAACAGCAATAGGCTTAACAGGTTGAATAGGTTTTTTAATAGGCTGAACGGGCTTAACAGGTTGAACAGGTTTAATAGGCTGAACGGGCTTAATAGGTTGAGCAGGTTTAACAGGCCGAGCTCGTTGGGATCCGCCTTGTTGCACCGTCTCTTTGAGATCGGAATTCTTTGGTTTTACCTGTTCATGAGGTTTTTGTTCATGAGGTTTTAGGGCGCCCTGTTGCTCTTTTGAATCAAGCCTCTTATCTGTCGTTGGAGCACTTCTGCTAGGGACAATTTGCCGTCCTTTGGGCTTCTCAATAAAGATAGTCAGATCTCCTTCTTCATTTTCAACCGTGGTGCCGTTGTCGGAAGGGCGAGGCTCAGGCTTTCCGCTTTGTGTTTGAGAATCGCTTTTTATTCCATCTTTGCTGTCGGGTGACATCGTGATTCGAACTGCGATATCGCCTTCTTCGTCGTTTCCAATTAAGGATCCCGCATAAGAATTGTCTCCAATAGTCGCCTTCTGCAAATCCGAAGTGCGATCGGTTGTTCTCAGAAGTTCCCCTTCGATGTCTACAATATCATGATCGGCATCCTTTCCAGGTATCGTCACGCGGACAAAAGAAGGTCCCTCGAGAACTTCGATACTTTCTTGCACCGCTGCGATTGGATTATCTAGATCGATCTTGGACAAAGACTCCGGAGTTCCCTTTGGTTTTGAAGGCATTTTAACACGGGCCTGTGTTTCCTCCTTTGAGTATAGAAAAGCCGTCTCAGCTTGTATTTGGGGTTTGTCCTCTGGTTTCTTTTGAGGTCCGACAGTCTCTTGCTTTAAGACGACTTCTACTTTGGAGCAGTTGTCATCTTTGCAATTTGCGTCAATCAGATACCCTTGATCTGCTGAGCCTTCGAGACTCTTTGATTTGATGGAGGAGTGACCCAGATGACCATCAGAACGACGTTCAAGAGGAACTTCAAATTCCAATTGTCTAGAAACGCCACCGTGCGGAGGGCGCATTCCCACAGAAATTTGAAGCTTTTCCGGATTTCCGTCCTTTTTAGAGGCAACGAGAACCCTTGCGTTGCTTATCTGGCGACTCAATTCTGGGCTAAAGAGGGTCGGATTCATATTGCTGCGCAATTCTTTTATTTGCGATGTATGTCCAGAACCAGTGTACGGCACGAGCTCTGAGTCGCCAAATTCTGGGTCTTCGACAATTTTTGCGGCCCCAGTGAGTTGCGAATCATCTGATGGCATGGAGAGAATATTGTTCTTTCCACCGTACCAAGTGTCTTGACAGCCCATCAGAAGCGGCATTGCAAAAAACACCAAATTCCAGGGACTTGCAAAACCGGCCCACGAGCCTTTATTCTCAGATTTTTTCGGTTGGCTATCTGACCCCTTCACGAGAAGCCTCCTTGTGGAGATGACAAGCAAAATGCAATCCAATTTTTGGCTGTGATCCCTTAGAGTTGGCAATCCCTTGAGGCCCTAATTTGTCATTTTTGGGCCATCGAGGTGCGGAAAAGGGCCTATTCTTTGACAGGTCAGTTCTGGAGAGGCAGATTAAGTTTTTTTGGGAGGTGGGTTGTATGACCTTAGTAAAGCGAACGCCCTTGTGTGAGCGCCATGAGGAGCTCGGCGGAAAGATGGTAGAATTTGCTGGCTGGCGCATGCCAGTCGAATATTCGGGCTTGCGCAAAGAACACCTGAATGTAAGGCAAAATCTAGGTCTGTTTGATGTTTCCCACATGGGTGAGGTGAGAGTTCGAGGTCCAAAGGCCCTTGAAACTCTCGAGTGGCTGACTTCCAATTGGGTAGGAAGACTTGAGAAGGGGCAGGCTCAATACTCTTTGCTGACAAATTTTGTCGGCGGTGTCGTCGACGATCTCATCATTTACTGTTTAAAAAAGAACGAAGATTATTTACTTTGTGTCAATGCTTCTAATACGGATAAGGATTTTGCCTGGATTGTCGAAAATAATCGTGGGGCTGAGCTTGTCAATGAGAGTTCAAAATGGGGCCAAATCGCAGTGCAAGGCCCCAAGGCCAGAGAGCTGACTTCGAGAATATTCGGCGCCGGGGTCTTTGATATTCCTCATTTTGAGTTTATTGAGTCTGAATTTCTGGATTCCAAGATTTATATTGCACGGACAGGTTATACTGGAGAGGATGGTTTTGAAATCTTTGTACCCTCAATTCACACTGCGTCCCTTTGGGACAGCTTACTCAGTAAGGGTGGCGATCTTGGGGTTGCTCCCATCGGCCTTGGGGCTCGGGACACTCTGCGCACGGAGATGAAGTATCCCTTGTATGGGCATGAAATCGACGACCAGACCAATCCTTATGAGGCAGGTTTAGGATGGGTTATAAAGCCTGACAAGAAGGATTTTATTGGGAGAGAACCAATTTGTGCGGTTAAGGCCTCAGGATTAAAATCTAAGCTCATTGGATTCAAAATGGTGGATCGTGGTATAGCTCGACAGGGTTACAGGTTGTTTTCTTTTGACAATAAAGAAATCGGCAAGGTAACAAGTGGAACGGTTTCACCCAGTCTCAATGAAAATATTGGAGTGGGTTACGTCAGGGCTGACCTGGCGGAAATCGGAACCGATTTAATGGTAGAGATAAGGGGTCGAAAGTTAAAGGCTATCATTGTTGAAACACCGTTTGTGCTTTTGAAATTTTGAGCTTTGAGAAAAGCAAGGGAGATGGAGAAAAATGGCAACTTATCAGATTCCTGAAGAAAACTATTACACTAAAGAACATGAATGGGCTCAGGTGGATGAAAATGTGGTCACTGTTGGTGTGACAGAATTTGCTCAGGATCAGTTGGGTGAGATTGTCTATGTTGAGCTTCCTGAAGAAGGTGCGAAAGTAACCCAGGGCGAGCCGTTTGGAGTGATTGAAAGCGTGAAGGCTGCCAATGATCTATACGCTCCTGTTTCAGGGACTGTCATTGAGGTCAATGTTTCGTTGGGTGATGCGCCTGGAACTATTAATGACGATCCAATGAATGAGGGATGGATGGTTCGAATCGAAATGGACACAGAGAAGGAGCTTGCCAATTTGATGCGAGCGCCCGATTATAGGAAGCTTATAAGCAAGTAGTGATCGGAATGTTTAAGGATAATATGCCCCGGTGGTGAAATTGGCAGACACGCTAGACTTAGGATCTAGTGCCGAAAGGTGTGCAGGTTCAAGTCCTGTCCCGGGTACCACTTCACATAAACTTCGCATAATATGAAGTGCAAAAGGGGAATAGGGTTATATTCCAGAGCTGTGCTCAATTGGTCTTGCAGATTCTTCAACAGAATTATTTTCGCCTTAATTGTGGCCTCGCTTCTTTCTCTTTCAGCTGAAGCTATTCCGGAGGATGGGTACTCCCTAAAGATCGCGACATTTGTGAATCCATTTTTTAGAAATACTTCGATTCCATGTGAATTTAAAGGGCAAGAAGGAATTCAAATAAGATGTAAGATTTTTCTCAATCCAAGGGCGATAGCATCTGTCATCGTCGTGAACGGCTATAGTGAGAATATGGATAAGTACGCAGAAGTCGCGTATGATTTTTTCAAGCTCGGATACTCGGTTTTTCTCATCGACCATCGCGGACAAGGTTATTCGGGGCGGCTTTTGAGCGAGCCACAGAAAGCCACGATTGATGAGTTCGACCATTTTGTTACCGATCTCCATTCATTCATGGAAAAAATCGTGACAGAGAATATGAACGGGCCAAAGTTTCTTGTCGCTCACTCCCTCGGTGCTGCAGTTTCTGCCAGGTATCTTGAAGAGTATCCAACTGAATTTCAGGCGGCAGCGCTTCTTGCTCCTATGTTTGAAATCAATTTGAACGGATGGCCAAAGTGGCTTGCTCATTTGGTATTGCAGGTTTATTCCTGGATAGGTCGTGACAATGACTATGTAAAACCGCCTCGCGACCCTTATACCATTTCCTTTGAAGAGAACGTTGTAACTCAAAGTCGTTTGCGGCACGATGCCGGGCAAAATATTCTGGCATCTGAACCGAACCTGAAGATTTTTGGCCAGACAAATCGCTGGGTACGAAAAGCGCTACAGGGAAGTCGAGAGGTATTGGAGAATGCGGGGAAAGCCGAAACGCCAATTTTGATCTTGCAGGCTGGAAGAGACCAGTTAGTGCTCGCGTCTGGTCTCGAATCTTTTTGCGACAAAGCAAAGAACTGTCGAATTCAGCTATTCTCGGATGCAAAGCACGAAATGCTTCAGGAATCTGACTTGATTCGGGATGGAGCGATTCAGGCAGTCGTCGATTTTTTTAGGGCGAATCAAAGGTGAGAACTTCAAACTAATCTCGCTTGAGAACAGGCACAACAACACCGAAGGCGAAAATGATCGATGCACCGATACCAGCGATTGGCGTTGGTGTAAATCCAAACAATATCATGTCGAGGATCAGGCTCAGGACTGGAGCAAGATAGCTCAGTGATGCAATTTGACTCGCCGGCGCTCGTTGAAAGGCATAGGTTGTAAAGTGCTGCGATAGACTTGCCGCGAACCCTGCCAACAGGAGTAGGAACCAAACCCCTGGACTCGTCGGCCACGTCACATCGTGAAAACAGAAGATGAGCAGGTGTGCCGTCATGGCCGAGAGACACCAGGTCATCATGATTTGAGGAGTAGAGTATGTAGACTTGGTTCGAGCAATCATCAGATAGGCCACGGCACCAAATAGACCAGAGGCGATAGCGAGAGCAGTCCCAAGAAAGGAGCCGTCGATTTTCCCATTTGGGCACATCATATACAGACCAAAGAGAGAACCTGCTATGGCAAGCCAGTTCATCGAAGTGACTTTCTGTCTTGCGACCATCGGAGAAAGAGCGGCGATAAAAATGCCGCTACTTGCCCCCAAAAATGCAGTCTGTCCGCTGCCAACTAAGGCGACCGCCGCAAAATAAGTTGTGACAGTCAGTGCACCGAAGACTCCCCATAACCAAAGCGCTCTATGTCTAAGGGGGGAGAGAAGGAGTCGACAATCAGATCTCATAAACGGAAGTGAAATAAAAAGGAGATTCGCTAACACTCGTACAAGGCTCCCTCCGAAACTCGAAAAATTCGGTTCTTCCTGATGGGCTGCGAAAAATGCGGCTCCCGTTGCGGCTGAAAAAATGCAAGCCACAAGAATAGCTGTTTGGGCACGCCGTTGTATCAAAGCACTTGCACTTTGTTCAGGTGTTTCGGCGGAGCCCCCTTTTTTAAACAACATCTACTGATCCGCCAGAGGCATGCCAATATCACTCAATCGCAGAAAATAGCCCTCGACCGGGAGTCCGTGACTTTCAAAATCGCCATGAGGCTCGCGAATGTAACCTCTCTTTTTGTAGAGCTTTGCGACACCGTCTGCACCTTTCTGTACGTGTAGACAAATGAAACTTAGCGACCAAGAACGCGCGATCCGCTCTGATTCGTTCAAGAGCACTTCTGAAAAACCAAGACCATGAAATTCTGGGTCGATCGCAAGGCATCTGAGATTGCCCGCTTTTTGGATCCAACTCTCCGATTGATTTGAATCCGATCTAATCAACGAAAAGGTCCCAATGATCCGATAGCCAAGTTCTAGCACACAGACCTCGCCGTTCTCTCTCCGGTTTTTGACATTTCGGAGTTCAGAGATTCTCTTTTGTGGAGTCGCAATGTGAGGAAGTTTTTCGGCGTATGTTTCGGTGAACGATTTCACAAGAAGGTCACCGATATCATCATCGTCGAGGCAAGATGCCTGCCGAATGTTAATAAAGTCAAAAATATCTCGAGATCGTGGCTTTCTGAATTCCTTTGTCTGAATATTCATCATTTGGAAAACCTCCTCGTACGGTGTATTGCGACCTTTGGACGTCAATGATCATATATGAATGCGACAGTGAATTTTCGTTAGCGCTCGGTCAGTGTTAGATTGAAATTTGGTTTTGCTAGACCTTTGATTGGTGCAACCAAATAATCGTGCGCTCGGTCGAAACAAAAAGCTGACTTAAAAATGTAAAAATCTAAACGACATAGAAAATGAGGCGGGAATTCTCGGATGCGCCATCATGTATACTGGCTACTCATGGGGCGATCAGATCCTCGCGTATCTATTGCACAGATACTCGAAGAGTGTTACAGATGCTTGGCAGCTAGTTTTTTTGGCGGGAGATGACGGGAAGCTCGGAGATATCATTATTCACAAAAGTTATTGTGATAAATCTCATCTGAGCGACTGGTTATCTAAAAAGGCGTATTCAGCTTGGTCGAGAGTCGGTAGAGTTGAGATTTCGAAATGAAACAATACTCTTCCATTGTTATTATGTCAGGGTCGCGGAATTGGTAGACACGTCAACCTCAGAGTTTAGTTCGGAAAAGTGTGCAGATTCAAGTTCTGTTCCGGATCTCGTTTCTTGAAGATTCTCCTCATTCAGCCCCCTATTCAAGATTTTTATGAAACTCAATTGCGCCTGCAACCGATAGGCCTCGCCTATCTCAAATCTTCCTTGATGAAATATCATCCGGAGGTTGAAGTCATAATTCGGGATTACCACACCGGATATGGACGCCAAACTCTGCGATGGCCCAAAGAGCTTGAATATCTCCGCGAATATTATCCGATACTGGATCGAAGCCCATTTTCCACTTTTTATAATTACTATCATTTTGGTGCGAGCTTCGATTTTATTGCCGAGGACATTGCGAGAATTCAACCCGACGTCGTTGGTATATCCTGTTTATTCACGCCCTATTTTCGAGAGGCTCTCGAGGTTTCCAGAAGGGTAAAGAGTTTTCGAAACATACCTGTTCTCATGGGTGGTTCGCATGTGTCCGCCGTACCAGAGTCCGTATTGCGGCATGCTTCAGTGGATTTTGTCATCTGCGGAGAGGGTGAAAAATCTATTGTTGATTTTGTATCTTTCCTTCAGGAAAAGCTGGCGATAACAGAGGTAGGAGGTCTCGGATATAAAATTAATGGGGAGCTCCAATTTAACCCAATCACGGAGAACTTTGACATCGGGGATCTGCCCTATCCGGATCTTGAGTCATTTTCTTTAGCGACTTACAAACACGGCGACCGACCTTTGGCCTTTATGATTACTTCGCGGAGTTGCCCTCATAAGTGCTCCTTCTGCTCAGTTCATTTGACTTTTGGTCATCGATATCGGAGGCGCTCTCCCGATGATGTTTTGCGCGAGATAGAACTTCGTTATCAGCAAGGCTATCGCGTTATTGATTTTGAGGACGATAATCTCACTTTCTATAAGGATGAAATGAAACGTTTGTGTGGCGCTTTGATCGAGAGATTTCCACATCGAGAAATGCAATTTGTGGCGATGAATGGAATTAGTTACTTGAGTCTTGATGACGAGCTTCTTGAACTCATGTGGAAGGCAGGATTTACTCATCTCAATTTGGCCTTGGTCAGCTCTGATAAGGTGGTAAGAGAAACCACGAAGCGTCCTCATACTCTCGAATCATATATAAGAGTCGTTCATAAAGCACATTCTCTGGGATTTCAGATTGTATCTTATCAGATTTTGGGATTGCCCAATGAAACCTTAGGCAGCATGATGCAAACTTTGGCCTTCAATATTCGCTTGCCGGTGCTTTTAGGTGCGTCTATATTTTATTTGACCCCCCAGTCGCCGATGGCCCTTAAATTGGGAAATTCACTGAGCGAAGCAGATCATTTCAAGGCTCGTACCACAGCAATTGCACATGAAACTCAAAGTTTTTCTCGCCAAGATATTTATACCTTGTTTATTGTGAATCGAATTTTTAATCACCTTAAAGGAGTGAAGCTTGAAAGGGACCAAGTGTTGTCGGATCTTCTTGTTGAGCGCAATGATGATTGTGGTTTGGCCCTTTTTTCTGATTGTCTGAAATCGGGGATTTTATATTTTAATAATCGACAAGGTCGGTTTCCCAATCTCAAATTTAAGACGGAACTTTTAGTAAAAACAATAGGGCAAGCTCAGTTTGTGACCACACAAGATGGTCACAAAATTGAGTTGGATGTGCTGGATGAGCTGGGTCAAATTCAGGAATCGCTTTGGTCTAGTGTTCTGAATCGGTCACATGATGGCATCGGCATCTAACGGATTGGCTCGGAATAGGAGTTGCTCATAAAGCCCGGCCGATAAATCTGGTCATAAAACGTCACTTGCCTATCGGTTATTGTAATATCGGGAGCCATTTCCTATAAGCATTCGCCGATTTCAGGATATTGGGAGAGTTTGATTAGAGTTAGATAAAATTGTTTCTGGCTCAAACTTTGCTTGAGAATCAACTCTCCAGACCCGACAGATAGCGAGAGAGGTAGAAATCTTGGTGTTCAAATTCAAGCACGTCCTAACATTTGGCTTTGTAATTTTTTTCGTGATTCTCGCGTTCGGGCACTTCGATGCCGCTTCTGACTCGGTCGATAGCGGCCTGACTTGTCATAATTTATTGGTGGGGAAGCCGCAATTTAAGCACAAACACCGGAATAAGAAGCTGAAAGGCAAAGTCGTTGGACTCAAGTGGGTTGGGATTGAAGCTCGTGATCAGTGTTATACTGACACTTGCTTTATGCATGCTGTCTCTCACTTTCTTGACCTTCACCTAATGTGGAAGACATCGCGGACTCAGAGCCGTTACTCCGTTGAATTCCTTCTTGCTCTATATGGCAGAGAAAAAGCATTAGATGATATTTGGCATGGGCCAACAGGCGATAACAATCCTGAACTTACTCGCTTGCCACTGCTAACCTTGCTAACTCTTGTCGCAAGAAATGGATATTTGCTAGAATCTGATTGGACCCCACCAAGGATGGTTGCCGAAATGTCCGGAAACGGAAGAATTTCGGACTTAGCCGACTTTGTTAATCATCGGCACGAGCAATTAAAGACTGTACGCATGAATTATGGTTCCAGTTCTAAGAATGTCCTTGGGCCCTGGAAATCCATCAAAACGGATCTCGATGCCGAATTGCTGAAAATTTACGGCCGATCACTGACCGGAAACCCTGATCTTTTAGAGAAAATAAAGGCCGCTGGGCAAAATGCCTACCGTTACATTAGATATGAAAGCTCTGGTTGGGTTTTTCCAGCAGGCCAAGAGATCGTATCTCGGCTGAGGAAGCTTGTAAAGGATTCCGGTCTATCGGCGTATTACGACGAAGAGGGGCGATCTGAAATCCTTAAGATTATTTCAAAATATATTGGGGCTTCTCGGCCTGTATTGGCCTCTGTGCGGTGGGGACTTGATAAGAATCGTGTGAACACGGCTAATCACGCAGTCGTCATTACAGGCCTCATCAAAAACGATCAGGATCAGGTGAGCCACATACGCATATTAAACAGTTGGGGTCCTCAGTGGGGAGACAAAGGTGGGGTTTGGTTTAATATCGATGATTTTTTTGAAGCTCTAATTGGTATTGAAGTACTCGCTCGTTCTCAAGATGAAAACGGGGGGGTGTTTATTCACGGTGCGAAGGAAAAATAATCTGCACCTGCTGTATTGGTATATGATCTCCAAAATGCACAACATGAACGTTATTAACGTCTGACTGTGCAGGAATGGGTGCATGTTTCATCGATGGTTACGGCATCCAATGGAAATCCTAGATCTGCAGATTTTCCGAGGAGATAAAGTGCGATCACTTCAGAAGTGGGATTGTCATTAAATACAAAATGCCTCTGGTCGGTGGATTTCAAAAAATCAATAGTCAGGTTATCTGAATCAGCCAAGAGTGTGGCATGATCCCAGTTTTCTTTGCACCAGTCTTTAATGACCTTAAAGTCAGCAAAGTCTTTGAGCATGCCATATTGGTTGAGCTGCAAGCCCCTTATTTCACAGGTAATTCGAAAAGAATGGCCATGGAGGTTCTGACAGCGTCCTGGGTAATCCTTAACCAAACGATGTGCAGCTTCAAACGAAAAGGTGGTTGTTAAAGTCAAAACAGGTCTACTCATGGTGACAGAGAATGCGTTATCGCGAGCATTCAGTCAACATTTGAGATGATTTGACATACCCCACGGGGGTATAGTAGAATCGTAAAAAGCATGAGCAGGTTTGATGATCTAAGCTTGCGAATTTTAAATGCTGTCTGATCTTGGAGGGCACTTTGTGAGACAAGAATACTTGGTTCAGGGTATGACCTGCGCCTCTTGTGCGAGAAATATTGAGGCTTCCATCAGGCGGATACCTGAGATTGAAAGTATGGAAGTTAATTTTGTGACCAATCGGGCGACCATTACCATTAAGGAAAACTTGGGGAGAATTGAAGAAACTCTCATCGCCGTCCGCAAGGCAGCGAAGTCCATCGGATACGAATTGATCGAAATAAAATCAGGTCATTTGCAAAATTCCGCAGAATTCTCTGATACGGCAGAACATATTGAACTCAGTGAAGATTATGACCAATCAAAAGAAGATAAAAATTTGCGAATTCGCATGATAGTTGCGGGAATATTGACGATTCCACTTTTTTTATTAGGAATGGATTTGGTTCCTTTTGCTCGGGATTGGTCGGCTTTTCTTAATCACATGATACAGTTGTTTTTGGTTCTTCCGATTCTGTTTTGGTCTGGGAAGAGATTTATTTTTGGGTTGTTCCTCACACTGAGAACGGGTCATGCCAACATGAATACTTTGGTGGGGCTGGGAACCCTATCGGCCTTTGTATATAGTCTCGTTCTGACTCTCAGCCCCGACCTCTTTAAATATGAGGGGCTTTCTGCGCATGTCTATTACGAGTCCGTTGGATTTATCGTGCTATTTATTTTAATCGGTCAGTATCTTGAAAACAGAGCCAAACTGAAGACCTCAATGGCCGTACGGGGGTTATTTGAGCTGAAGAGCAAAGAAGCTCAGGTGGTTGTCAATGGTGAGCTTAAACGGGTTGCGATCGAGGACGTTGTTGTTGGTGATATTGTTTCGGTTCGTCCGGGAGAAAGAATTCCTGTCGATGGGGAGGTTTTAGATGGAAAATCCCTCGTTGACGAGTCCATGGTGACTGGTGAGCCAATTCCAGTAGAAAAGAAATCTGGTTCTGAGGTTATTGGTGGGACCCTTAATCAAAAGGGTGCTTTTCAGATGAGAGCTGGCAAGGTGGGTAGCGAAACCTTCCTTTCTCAAATTATTAGATTGGTCCAGGATGCACAGAATTCAAAGGCTCCCATTGAGCGGTTTGCGGATCGAGTGAGCTCGATTTTTGTTCCCACTGTTTTCGTTTTGGCTTGCATGAGTTTTGGCATCTGGATGCTCGTGGGACCTGAGCCTCGATTAACATACGGTCTTGTTGCATTTGTTTCTGTGCTCATCATTGCATGTCCTTGCGCCCTCGGATTAGCGACGCCCACGGCAATCATCGTCGGAATTGGCAGAGGAGCTCAGCGAGGAATTTTGTTTCGCAGTGCTGAAGCAATAGAGGCTGGTGAAAAAATAACAGCGATCATTTTGGATAAGACGGGAACAATCACGGAGGGTCATCCAAAAGTCCTTGTGGCAAAGATATTGAACAATGAGGTCGTCGCAAAATCGAAAATTTACAACTGGCTGCTGAGCTTGGAAAGTCGGTCTGAGCACCCACTGGGTCAAGCGATTTCAGAATTTGCAAAAGATAATGGTGGCATTATTGTGGAGGTGGAGAGCTTTCAGTCGTTAACAGGTTTTGGCATTATCGGGCTCATAGAAAAGAAGAAAATATTGGTGGGCAATCAGAAATTGATGTTGAATGAATCCGTCCAGCTCAACGAGGAAGTAATGAGAACTTTGGATGAATGGGGGGAACTGGGCCATACACCTGTATTTGTCGCGGTAGAATCTAGTCTTTCCATGATGATAGCAGTGGCGGATCCGATAAAAAAGAACGCTTCCCGGGTTGTGCGTGAGCTTGGAGAAATGGGAATTGAGGTTTGGATGATGACGGGGGATTCGCAAAGGGCTGCCGGTGGCGTAGCGAATCAGGTTGGGATCATGAAATTTTCTGGAGAGGTGTTGCCAGGGGCCAAACTCTTGAAGGTAAAGGAACTGCAGTCGGCAGGTCACCGAGTTGCTATGGCTGGGGATGGTATCAATGATGCGCCTGCCTTGGCTCAATCGGATTTAGGTATTGCCATGAGCAATGGAACGGATATCGCCATTGAATCAGCTGACATGACTCTGATCAATGGCGATTTGGAGCTTTTGCCGCTCGCTTTGAAAATCTCAAGGGCCACTATGAAGGTTGTTCGACAGAATTTGTTTCTATCATTTGTTTACAATGGTCTTGGAATCCCATTGGCGGCCGGAGTTCTGTTTCCGACAACGGGGACCCTGCTCCCTCCTATTTTTGCTGCATTAGCTATGGCGTTGAGCAGTATCTCTGTAGTACTCAATAGCCTCCGATTGAAAAGTAAAAATCTTGGAGGAATCTAATGGAAAAAAAGGGAACTTCTCACACGAGTCATCTCAATCGCTTGAAGCGCCTTGAAGGTCAGGTTCGTGGGATTGCCAAGATGGTTGAAGAAAAGCGCTACTGCATGGACATTTTGACTCAAATCAAAGCGGTGCGTTCGGCACTGGGTTCTTTGGAAGAAAAGATCATTGAACAGCACATAGATCATTGTGTGAGGAAAGCCATCGGGTCAAGCGACAAAAGTGAAAAAGGACTAGTGATCCAGGAAATCATGGAGCTGCTGGAGTCTGCGCGAGCAAGATAGGTGAGTCCTAGCAGCCTGTTCCAAGAGGAGGAGGTTCCTGCTCTATGCAGCGTGGACTTGTTGGTGGACACATCAGTCGTAGGTGGAAATGATCGTGGTGGTTTTTCAATGGACGTAGACTTCTGAGAACTGCGGCCACCTTTTCATCTGAGGCTTGAGTTTTCCATTTGAGGCAAAAGTGCCTTTTGATGGCCTCGTCGACAAAAATTCGATTCACTCGGCCCGTCTGAATAAGGCGGCTGAAGATTTCTCCGTTTCGATCTGAGTCAAAGTTTATGGAGATATCTCCATTCGGTGCAAAATCTTCATCAAATCCAAGATCGTTGCTGGGATTCTGTTCGTTGTGATTGCGACGATAGTAAGCAACATCGGCATCAAGGCCATTTTGATGACTTGCGTGGCGTCCCAGGGGGCCACCGCCGGCCCCGCTGATGTCGCCAATCTGAAGTCGCTCTCCTCCCGGAAAATCCAGAGCGATGCTATTGGCCGCATCAGACAATATTTGCACCAAGTCATTTGTTGCATAGGCTCGATTCCTGCCCTGCATGATTTTTAGGATGCCATGGGATTCAAATGGGAGACTGCTAGAATTAATAAGATCGCCCCGCGAGAAGAATCCGATTGCCTGTTCGATTCCGAGCAATTGAGACTTCTCAACGGGACCTCTTTCTATTCCGATCAGTTCATTTAACTCCGCAGGCGTGAGTTGATCTTTTTCGTCCCATTCCGTTGCTTGAGTTGCCAATGACAATAGAAGGATCAACAAAATGCTTAGCTTTTTTGTACTCATCACAATATCAGATTCCAACAAGACAGAGTGAGCAAGCAGATTCGATCCATTCTGGGACGAACCCCTACCTTCGTTAACTCGACCCGACAAACGTCCGATAGAGAGCTCTGACGGAAATCAGGGGAAGATTGTGTATTTCGTTATCCTTTCAGTTCTTTTTTTGAAAATATCTTGGAAAAATTTGAACGTAAAATTTTTCAGTCTTCTCATTTCACTGTCGATTGGAGAGTCGCTCTTACAGAATAACAGTTTGGCTAGACCCTCCGTTTCAAAAGCACCCTCGGTTATCCATCATAATTTGGGATTACTAAAATCCGTAGTGAATGGTGAGTCAGCGACGGATTTTATCAAGCGATTGCTTCCTCAAGAAAGCCTCAATCGATCTCGTTTGATAGATTATTCATCACAGCAAGGAATTGAAAGGGCTCCTCATCGAATTGAAATCAGAGAGAGAGAATCCGCCATTGAAGTTCATTGGAATCTGACAGGGAGTAAGGGAGCGCAAGAGTATGTCGATGCGATTCGGATTCAGACTTTGGATTCAGGCCAATTTTTAGTTAACGAGGAGAAATTTTTTTTGACGCCAACAGCAGGGATAGCTTCCGATCTGATTCGAGTAGAAGAAATATTGAGCCTCAAAAGGGCTAGGTATACCGAAAATAACGGACTTGCGAGGAAATTACGAACCGATCCCTACCCGAGAGAAAAAGGAGCAGTATTTCTCCTCTCTATCATGTATTCCCTGTATTTTTCTCAACCCCATAGTCGTTGTCTTGAGGCAGAATTGGTTTTGTCACAAAGCTTGAGCCTGGCGAAGACAGTGCTGGTAGATATCCCAAGTTGCGAAAGCAGAAAGGTTGAGGTGGTCGTACAAAGAGATGAGAGTCATCCCCGACTGGAATTAATGTGGGCAGATGGAGTTGCTGATCAATTGTTGGCAGTAGAATCCTCTGAATCTCATGGACTCCTCAGAAGAATGACCTACGAATTTGATTCCTGGGGTCTAAAGAATATACTCATTCGTGATTCATCTGGAAAGCATCAGATTTTCACAACTCAGTTTGGCGGTAACAACATGGTGACTCCTGAAATGCTCGTAGAGTTCAGAACGCGATATGATCTACTAGAAAAACTTCGCAATGCTGGGAGCGATTGGGGCCTCACCTGCGTCAGTGGATGTCATAAAGAAATGATAGCACATCTTGCTCAGAAAAAGGAAGGCATTGCTCGCCAAGAGCTAAGAGTTCGAAAGCCGGCCTCCGCGAGAAAAAAAATCGCTTATTAATTCTCGATTCTCAGCAACGACGATCCCTCACCGCGGTTGTGCTCTGTCTCTTTCCTCCAAATCCGGGAATGAATTCAACTTTGAAATCTGCTTTTTTCAGTGCCCGCTTGAGCGATCCGGTGGCAGCATAGGTGGACAACACGCAGGGAAAGTCAGCAAATCGAATAAAAAACTGATCTAGGTTACTTTCATTCCAGAGCTCTGGGCTAGTTTGAGATGAAAAAGCATCGTAAAAAATTCCGTGCGCTCGAAAAGGAGGATCTTCAGAAGGCCTGAGCGTCTCGCATATTATCCAGGTTTTTGTCGCGGCCATTTTCTTTAATTGATTCCGGACAGCGGCTTGTGGCACATTCATCTCGCGACTCACCAAATCCAATATAACGTCATAAACTCCAAATAACTCAGAATCAGTTTGGGTGGTTCGAGGGATTCCATCGAGCCAACTCATGAAGTTGCTGCGAAGAAAATCCTTGGTTTCGTAACTGAGTAAGCGCCAGGGATGGTTCGGGAAATTTTTGAGGGAATAGGCGGCGGTCAGAAGCTCATTGTAGCCAAGCCCCAGCCCTACTGAAAGCAGGCGAGTCTCTGGTTCCTGCCATTGGAAGGCCGTTTGAAGGGTGGGGAGATAAATATAAATAGTTTCAGAAAAAGCCCCCTTAAGATTATGCATGGATTCTCCAAGGCCAGAGGAATCCCTTAGTCTGAGGGTCGGACTGCCGTCTTTGGTGATTTCAATCTGAAACGGATTGTTCGCATCAAACTCATCTCTCAATGGCATTGCCAAACTCCAATAATTTGCTTAAACATCACATATGTCATTAGCTCCACAGTGGCAAGGCTTGCCCTATCATGCGATCAGCCAGTTTTATCGCCATCGGTTTGGTGGAAGGGTGTATAAAATTCCCGTTAGCGTTTCTGAAACTTGCCCTAATCGGGAGGGGTTGGGAGGCGGAAAAATTTGTATTTTCTGTGATCAGTGGGGGTCAGCTGCTTTTCCCGAATACTCTCAAGAACCTTTGCGCCGGCAAATTGAGGAGACTCGCTCGAGATTGCAGCGACGATTCAATGGGGATATGTTTTTGGTCTACTTTCAGGCCTACACGTCTACTTTTAGTCGAACTGCTCATTTGCGTGAGCAGTTTAAAACGGCTTTTTCATTTCCTGATGTAAAGGGAGTGGTTGTTGGGACCAGGCCTGATTGCATTTCAGATGCTGTTCTCGATTTATGGAATGAGACAACAAGATCAGGTCGGTTTGTGGGAGTTGAGCTGGGAGTCCAATCTTTTGATGAAAAACAACTCGTGTGGATGCAACGTGGGCACACCGGAAAAAGAGCAATCGATTCTATTTTGCGAATAAAGGAGAAAACTCAGGTAGACCTTGGGATTCATTTGATTTTTGGATTGCCCGGAGAAACGGATGACCAAGTTATTGCGACCGCAAGACTGGTTAATCGTTTGCCGATCAATAACGTGAAGCTCCATAATCTTCATGTGTTGCGAAACACTCCGCTCGAGAAGATCTGGAATGATGGTCAATTTATCCCTCTCTCTCGTGAGATTTACATTCGAAGAACGATCTTGTTTCTCGAACACCTTCGGCCGGAGCTCTCTGTGCATCGACTTGCTGCAGTTGCGAGTCGTCATGATGAATTGGTCGCTCCAGCTTGGGCATCGAGTAAAATGGAAACCTATCAAATGTTTCTGGACGAATTTCGTCGTCAAGAGACATTTCAGGGCAGCAAATGGGAGGCTCCCTTAATTCTGGACAAAAATCCTGATATTGCGAGTTCAAATCAATATTTGGGGTTGAATGGTCAAATACTTTCGACCTGATTCTAGAGATTTTGGGCATAAGTTGGACCTCATAAAATGATTGTTTGATAAGATCAAAGGATCAATTGAGGAGATTATGGTTCCATTTCGAATAAAGCGAATTTTTGAAAAAATGGTGCAGCCGAAGACATCGGCGGATGGTCATCAAGGCAAGAACGAGAAAATGCTTATATCACAGGCCCGTGGTGGAAATATCTCTGGTGTTTTGATGGCAATTAATTTGGGTGCGGATATTAATACCATTGATCGTGACACGGGAAAGACCGCTTTGTATTTTGCTGTTGAAGCTAACGCTTTGCCACTTATCGAATTGCTGATAAAAAACAAGGCGAGAGCCGATATCTCTGAAAGATCCACAAAATATACCCCGATTATGCTAGCGACTGAGCTCAATTTTCAGAGGGCCATTGTGGCAATGATGCAAAGTCCTGAAAAGGGTCTAGAGAAAGTTGACCATCGCGGGCGAAACCTTATCAACATAGCTCTTGAGAAGGGAAAGTCCAAAGTGGCCCTCTTTTTTAAAGAGGCCGGTGCGGATATTCAAGACGCCTTTGTGTGGGCCATAGATGAAAACTTAGTCGACCAGATGAACTGGTGTTTGGAACAAGGGGCGAGCATGAATACGATCCTTCCCTCAGGGTATTCCCCTTTGGTGAAGGCGATTCTGGAGAGAAATCAAAAAGAGGTCAAATATTTTTTGAGTAAAGGGGCCGATCCAAATTGGATGGGAGGAGGAGGAAATCTCGTCTCTACAAGAGGGAAGAATTCTCTCATGATTGCTTTGGAGACAATGGGAGCAGAGGATATCGTGCTCAACCTACTTGATACCCCTTCTATTGACGTTGCATGCAAAGACATGCTGGGAGAGAATGCCTTGATGAAGGCCGTTCGAAAATGTCACATCGAAGCCGTTAAGATTTTAATTGCGAAGGGCTCAGATCAGAGGATTGTTTCAAATGAACGAGCGACCCTTCTGATTGCGGCCGCCCAAAGCGGACGGGTCGAAATGGCGCAAATGGTCTGGAACCTCGGCGGATTCAATGTAAATGACATTGATAACAAGGGATGGAATCCGCTGATGTACGCGGCACGTGAGGGCGATTTGGAATCTACCAAGCTATTTCTTTCATTTGGAGCCGATCCAACCTATAGGTCTCCGAACTTGAGTATTACGGCAGCTGATTTAGCGATGGGCGTTCGAAGAAGAGCTTATAAGGAAACGCCCGAGAGAGTTGCAGTTTACGATAGTATTATTGAGATTCTAACAAATACAAAAGTTGCCTAAAATCGAATCAGGGTTTCGATCTTCCAAGGTTTTATAAATCTGGAATTAGATTTTTCCGTGTGTTGAATGAATGATAATTTCCGAATTTGGACGCAGCTCATTTGCTTTGATCGTCAATTCCAATGGCAACTCAATCCTTGAACCGCGAGGAATAAGAGGAGCCCGCCCTTCTTTCTTGAGCCATGATAAGAACTCTCTCTTTGGGCCTCGGCACAGAGCTTGTTTTGTTTTTCCCTTTTCTTCAAGAGTATCACCAATGATCCTAGCCCCAGAAAATTCGGGAGGCGCGATCCGAGAGGCCATCAAATAGGAAAAGGTGAGACTGCGGTTATCAAGGGGAAGCAGGTCTTCCAGGCGAATGAGCCAATCAGGTCGTCGCAATAAAATGCGATCGTGGCACCAATCTGACTTTGACATTTCAAGTAATGGACAAGCCATCTGATGGGTGCAGGGAGCCCACATATAGTAGCCCCTGTCGAGCAGCTCCTTCCTCAAGGTCATGAGCTGTCGTCCTTGCATCCGGCTGCTAGGTTCTAAGATGAGAATATGTGAATAGCTGTCCAAATTTTCGGGTATTGAAAGTCCTTCGTTAAGTGAGTAACTCAATAAGGCGAGACTCTCTGATTGGGAGGATCGCGGAAGTGTACGGCTCTGGTGAATTTCTGTTTTCATGGCCATTGGAAATCTCTCAACCATAGCTCTGATGATATCCAGCGGCTCGCGAGCTGAGTCGATAGATCGGTAACATTGGATAGGCAGTGGGATTTGAAGGTGATCCCATGCGAGCAATCCCGTTCCCGGACCAGATCCAAAATCAATAACTTCCTTGATGTTCTTCAAAAAATTAAGACGGAGTCCCTCTTCGAGAACTGCGGTGAGACGCAGAAAGTTGAGTGGGAGGAAGTAAGCCCAATAGGCTGCGCGATGACGGCGATTCGTCCACAGTTTGGCGTCTATTTTTCTATCCAAATATTGCCTTGAAAGATCTAATATTGCTTCACTCAATGAATGCTTTTGTTCCAAATTGAACTGCTCTCGGGCAAGTCCCCATTGAATTCTTTCGGTGATGGTTTCTGGGAGACTAAAATGATGCAAGTGTCGAATCTTCATGATGGCGGAATATTGCACGTAATTCTGAGTTCGTCTAGCTTGACTCAGTTTCTCCTGCATAGAATACTTAACTGCCAGAAGGGATTCTATATGAGCTTAGAATTAGAGTTGATTGTGAGACAACAGATCATTTTGGGTTCTCGGCGCCTTTACGATCGAGGTATGCTCGCCTCTGCAGATGGGAATCTCAGCTATCGATTAAGTGACGAGAGAATTATCATTACTCCTTCTGGAGTAGCCAAGGCTTTTATTAAGGTCGAAGATCTCTGTGTCATTGACCTTCAGGGTCGCATTTTGGAGGGAAAGCCTTCTGGAGAAATGTCGATGCATCTTGAGGTCTACCGACAAGTTAAAAAGGCAAGAGCTGTTGTCCATGCTCATCCCCCTTACGCAGTGGCGTGGTCTGTATCTCATCCGCAACTTTCAGAATTACCGAGTGAGTGTCTGAGTGAAATAATCTTGGCTGTTGGCTCCATACCTATAGTTCCCTACGCGCGACCGACAACTGTGGGAATGGGAGAGGTTTTAGGTTCCTTTCTTCCTCATCACCGTTTGATGATACTGAGTCGGCATGGTGGTTTGAGTTGGGGAGAGGATTTAGATGAAGCGGTGAACGGAATGGAGAGATTGGAACATTCTGCTCAAATACTGGCACTAGCGAAGCAATTGGGTGGGCTCAGTTTTTTGCCATCTGAAGAGGTTGAGGCCTTACGTGAGATGCGCCGGGGTATAGGCGAGAGAACTTTATGAATATTTTATTTTTTAATTTATGAGGAGATTTTAATATGTGGGCCATTATAGGCGGGTCAGGTTTCGAAAAGTTTGAAAATTTTAAAACGGTTTCCTTACTAGGCAGGGAAACGCCATTTGGATCTGCATCGAGTGGATTAAAGACCGTCAAAATAGGGGATCATGAGTGTCTATTTGTTTCTCGGCATGGAGATCATCACGAACTGTTGCCGAGTGAAGTTAACTATAGAGCAAATATATGGGCCTTAAAAAAATATGGTGCGAAGGCCATCCTTAGCTTTTCGGCCGTGGGCAGCCTGCAACAGCATTATAAGCCTGGAGATATGGTCGTTCCGATTCAGTATATTGATCGGACCAAAGGTCTTCGTCATCATACCTTCTGTGGAGACGGCGTCGTTGGCCATGTGTCTTTAGCTAAGCCAATTTGTCAGTCTATGGCAAGCAGAGCGCTCGGGCTTGCAGAGGGTTTGCCTTTCGAGAGCCATATGGGCCAAACCTACGTTTGTGTGGAAGGTCCTTATTTTTCAACTCAGGCGGAGTCTATCCATTATCGTTCCATGGGCGCGGATATTATTGGAATGACCCATTTTCCAGAATATGCCTTGGCCCGAGAGGCTGGTCTCCCGTACCTTCCCTGCTGTTTTGTGACAGATTATGACTGCTGGGATGACTCGATACCGCATGTGACTTTGGACGATGTGATTCAGACGATGCGTGCAAATAATGCCAAGGCAATTCAAATGACAGAAAAAATTTTGGATACTGGGGACACCTTGTTTAAAGACTGCAAATGTTCTGATCAGAGCCTGAGGGCAGGCTTATTGACTTCGCGAGATGCGATTCCAATAAATGCCAGAGTTTGGCTTGAAATACTTTTAGCCCAATCAAATCATTGATGTCTGCGGTCACTGCCCCATGATGTCTGCGATCTTATCCAAGGTGAATGGTGGGACGCTGATATCCCTCAAATAAGACGATGACCGCCTTCGGGCGGCTTTCTGAGATATTTTTCCCGGTCAATTTGGGCAAGGCTGAGTTCGCATCAAATTCAGGCAAGTTGGCCGATAAAAAGGAACTCGACTCAACGAAGGCCCTGCGCAAGGCTTTCGCTACATATGGTAAGGTTCTGACGCACCCATGGCTGGCCCTGGAAACCCCCAGTTTTTTCCAATTGCTTGGTGGAGTGCCATGGATGGCGATTCCGGACCAACGGCCTCCAGAACTATAGCGATAATAGATATACATGGCATGAGACATGGGAGAGCCAATCGTGTTTTGTTGGTGATCTCTTGTTTTTTCAAAATGAATCTGAAAAGCCCCAGATATCGTCAATATAGATCCCGATCCCGTTAATCCAGATGAAACGGGAAGGGCGTATGGCAGTTGATCATTTTGGAAATTGAGATCGATATCATTGCGGCGAGCATATTCGGAGGATTGCTTGAGTGGCTCTTCGAGGTGGGTTACAAAAAAATCGCTCTGAAACTTCTGGGCACTATTGGTTATACCGACAATTTCTTGAGAGGAATTGCGTTCAAAAATACTTTGACCTTTTCGTGAACGCCCAATGACTGACATGAATTGGGCAGGCACAAAGTTTGTTGGAGAGGAATCAGCCTTTGCTGTATTTACACAAATGAAGTAATCAAAATGGGCTTCAATTTCAGGCGTAATAGATTTCATAACATTTTCAAACTTCAAAAATCGAGGAATTGCGAGCGAGGAAAAATACTCAAGTTTTTCGACAACACTCGATTTGTCCTCTACAATCTGAGCTTTCCCTTCGAAAATCAATTGTCCGACTTCATCGTTATCGATATCTACAATTTCGCCGGTCTCAACAATCCGAGCTTTTAAACTTAATTTGGGGATATTTTGATTGGCTTGCCTTTCAGCAAGAGCAGACAGCCAAGGGCTTCCGGTCATTGTCAATGAAAGTGCTTGAAGAACACGACGACGAGAAATTTGGTTCAACATATAGATCCCCTCCCCAAAAAATTGAATGCCGATGGCTAGGCAAAATTGTACCGTTATCAGAGAGAAAAGAAATGGCAGGCGTTCAATTGAATAATTTGCCGTGAAGGGAAACTCTATGCTTGAATTCATTTTGAAAAAAGGTTCATTATTTACAGGAATATCACCAGGTGTTAGCTTTTTTCGAATGGAGCATGTCCTAGTTTCGATGCTAATAATTGTAATGCTTGGCTGTTCAGGTAACCAAAAAAGGGGAACTAATTCGGTGGGCTCGATTTTGCTTATCCATGGGAGTGCTCCATTCAATGAGGACGGGAATGTGCCCGACAGCCGTGCTGGTAGATATCGGAAAACAGATTTTTACTTAAAACTTGCTCATTCGCTCGAGACAAATGGATGGAATGTCGTCCGATATTCAAAACCTGGGGTCTCAATGGAGTCAGTCGATTTTAACGAATATTGCAAGACGGACATCGCATCAATTGAGGCTCAACTACTGGATCTCTGGAAACTGCTCCCGACGGACAAGCCTCGTCTTGTATTTGCTTGGAGTGAGGGCAGCCTCCACGTTCATTTGCTCCCTCTCGGAGAGGTGGATGGCGTCGTATTGCTTGGTGGAATTTCGACCAACATAAGAGACGTCATCTTGTCCCGGGCAAAAAGCAAGATAGAGAGGGCGCAAATTGAAAGTGAGCTGGCAAATTTGTCTTCTCTTCCACGAGACCAAATGTTGGGTTTAGATCGTCCTGCTGGACGTCTTGTTGATGAGTTTAAGTTTGAGAATAATTGGACCTACTTTACCGGGCTATCAAGACTTCCACTTCTAATACTTCATGGTGATGCTGACTCCGAGGTACCGGTATCAGAGGCCTATGTCTGGGAAAAGCGACTTCCGACAAACAGAGTTCAAATTCGAATGAGACGACATGGAAACCATATGTATGGATTAGGATCAGACACTGGTGCCATTGACATAGCCGACGAAGTTTCGAACTGGTGGAATGGTAGTTCTAAAATCGCGGCTAAATGACAGTTGTTTTGTAGTCCAAGCAGAGGAACAAGATCAGCGTCACCGTTCATGGCCCGGAGTCTTGCTAGAAGATTCATTTCTTGAACCATCCAGGTCTTTAAAAAAATTACCCCATTTCATTTGAGCAATGAGTGCATAAATATCATCGTTGTTGCCCCTGCGTTCTTGAACCCTGATCCTTTCGTCATAGGCACGAATGGTTCTATCAAGGTATTCTTCGCGAGAAAGCTTTCTGACGGCATAAAGATCCACGCCAAAATGGTCGTCGTATTCTCGTTTCGCCCAGGTTTCGTCGTCTTCCCCCGCACTTCGCTCGACAGGGATATCGTGTTTAGGAAATTGTCCCATCCGGAACTCGGGGTCGTTGTTCACTAGGGCCATATAGTTGTAGCCTTCACCTAAGGCTGCCATTTCTGTTTTTTGAGTATCAAGATTCATTCCTTCTGGTGGAAGGCCTGCTTTGATATCATCAGAGAGGTGTCTGAGTTCATGGATATAAACCAGTCGGGACATTGGGTGACCCTGGAGATTCGGATCAAATTCAATTCCCGCCTGGCCCAAAACGCGAAAATAAAGTCCCCCATACGTCCGGTTTGGGTTGAAGGAGATCAAACCCATCATCGAAAGAAATTTCGCCTTCTGCTCTGGATCCAATTCAGATAGAAGGACTTCAATTCGGGCAATCAAATGGCGATCGAAAACATCTAGATCGGTTCTTCCAAAATTCCCAAGTTTATAGAGATTCCTTCTCCAATCGGGGACCGGAATTTTCGATTTACCCGTGTGATTTTCTTAATAATCCAATTACACAACCCCGAGCGAGTCTCAGTTGCGGACCATCCTGTATGAGAACTAGCTAAAAGTATGAGAGCCAAAATCGAGCGAGTTATCAGATGGGCCTCCAATAAGGCTTGCACATCATATAGATACTACTTTCCGCTCTGTGGATTGCAGAACGGAAGCTTGGAGTCATAAGCCATGGCCGCGTTGTGGTCACTTTCTTCGTTTTCCGAATTCCAAAAGGGCTTCATTTCTGGAAGAAGCTTTAGAATAGATTGGTTCCGTAAGCGATCAAATGATGAGGTGTAGTTCATAAATTTCGCCCACGATAATTTGCGTTGAATTTCAGAGTTGGTTGGGTTGCTCAAAGATTTGAAATGACTTAATAGGATTTCAATTTTTTCCCGATTGAATTGGCCAAAGTGTTCATCGTAGTTGGAAACATGTCTGTCAAGGTGGCGGTAGATTTTTTCCATGGCTAATTCTTTAAGGGATGAGGGAAGAACAGAGGCTGAAAGGTAGGATGGATTTCCCAACGAAATAAAATAAGGCATGGCAGGCAGAGACTCACGGTAGTCGAGGAGAAAATCGAGAAATTCAGGAAGACGTAAAATATTGTAGGCCTGAAAACAAGTGTGAACTTCGAGCCAGAGAGGAAGCCTTTTCTTTAATTCAATCAGACTTTCAAAGTTCTTGTGAAAGATACTCCACTTGAGAGGGTAACGGATATAATCGTTGATATCCCCGTGCCCTTCCACGCTGACATGAATTTCGATTGCCTTAAATTCCGACCACAATTCCAGAAGGCGAGGTGGAAGAACAGAGATGTTTGAATGGTAGCGGAGAACAATGTTGCGACTCGATCCATTTTGAACTGCCAATTCGAGAAGTTTCAAATGCAATCTCGAGAGAAATGGTTCTCCTCCTGTGGTGAGTACTTCTTTCAGGCCAGGCAAAATTTTTGAAAAAATCTCTGTTAGATGGGTGTCATCCTGCCAGTTAAGGTGGGCTCTCTGTGCATGTTCTTTGGAGAAATGAATTTTAAGGGCTTCGAAGTCATCATTAAGAGCGTAGGAAGAGGTTGGTCCGCACATGCGGCATTTCAAATTGCAGTGGTTGCTTAGTGATAGGTCCAAAAACGAAATTTCATTTGTTGCCGTACCATCTTCTCTCATCGCATCGAGAAGACGATGAAAACTTTCCTCATATTGCTTGAGGTAGATATTGCGTAGGGAGACACCTCCATTGTCTTCAACTCGATAACAATTTCCACAAAAATCTGGCCTCTCGCCGTTTGCCATAGCCAAACGAAATTTTTTCATAAAGGGGCTATTAAATGCCTGGTCCACCGATTTGAGTTTCGAGAGGTAAATGGGATCATTTTGATCATCGCGAATGTGGCCACCATGATCTGTATTGCAACACACTCGAATCGACGTGTCCGTGTTTACGCTAAAGTGCAGCCAGGGCAAAGGACAAATTCCATCGGGTACGAGGGGTCGATTTTGATCGGGATCCGCAGCCTTGAGATCATTAGCATTGAGATCGTTCATGGATTGTGCTCGCCAAGCAAGGAGGGAATTGGCTCATTTTTGAGCTGAGATTTCGAAAAATTCCAGTTCTCAAAACCCAATCTAGCGGCCTCGGTGGCGACACCAGCATAGAGAATTGGATCTACATGCTTGAGCTTCTGCTTTCGGTGGTCATCAAGGAGCTGGGTGTAGGCCCAAAACTTCTTCAGATTTTCTTCATAATCGAGCGGCAGCGGCTGCTTGAGTTGATGGAGTATGAGGTCGAAGCGATCTCCTAAACCTTCGAGATTTTTGATGAGACGGGAACGTTTCAGATAGGCATTGATTCTCTCAATGGCAATTTCTCTCAGAGAAAGGGGAAGAATATCGATATTCAAAAATCTAGGTTTAAAAAGAATGTTTATTGAGTAAGGATATTGATAGAAGTGAGGCTGTTCCAATGCGAGAGTTTCAATCCAATCAAGAACATCGGTAAAAGAAAGTACGTTATACATTTGTAGCGTTAGGTTCACTAGGAGTTTTACTCTCCCTTCCTTTACCCTCTCTTTCACGAGTAGAAAATTTTCTGCAACTACGCTCCATTTAGAAGGAAATCGAATGTACTCTTGAACAGAACCCGTCCCATCAATACTTGCTATGAATTCAAAGGGATTAAATTGGGTGGAGACTTCAATCAGATCATTGCTCAAATATGTAAAATTTGAAGATAAAAAGACTCGAATTCGTTTCGAATGTCCGCTGTCAACACAAGCCTTAAGGAGAGAGAAAACTTCAGGAAGGAGGGTTGGCTCACCTCCGGCGAAGCTAAGAGTCTCGATATACGGAATAAAACTGGCAATTTCAGCCCAGAATTCTGGAATATCCGACCAGTTCGGCATTTGATCAACGGTAAAGTCAACTTCAAAGGTTTCTTTATCGAAAAGCCTTGGATCCTTAAGTGATATGAGATGGCTATACTTGTTTGCCAGAGTTTTGAGTTCATTTGCAACGGAACTGCTATCAAACTGATTGCACATTCTGCATTTTAAATTACAGAGGTTACCCGGCTTGAGTTCCAGAAAATAAGGTAGGGAAGAGAGCTGATAGTCATTGCTTTCTGCTTCTATGATCGCCTTCGCAAGGCCTTCATGGTCTCCCCAATCCTGTAGACTTCGCTGGCGCATGCTTGTGGAGCCAGAGGCTTCTTCCTGATAACACTGACGACACTGATGAAGCGCTTCTCCGCTCAGCATTTTTTTTCGAATCATGCGAAGACTTTCGCTGTTCCAAACTTTTTCTATCGTGTCAGTTGCGACAGAAAAATTTCGTCCTGTAGGCGCCTGCAACATTTTTGTATAATAGCAACATGGCCGAAAAAAACCGGCAGGAATCGTCGACATCTGAACAAATGGATAGGCGCAGAACGAGGAGAGTTTTAGCTGTTCAAGTTGAGAATGGGGCTCGTTCATAAAGGGTGCGCCATCATACATATTCGTCAGGGCTGGGACAACTGCAGACAAGATTTCTGTCCCCGTAAGCGTTGTCGATTCGTCTGACTGGAGTCCAAAACTTATGATCTTTCACCCACGCCAGTGGAAAGCTCGCTTCCTCCCTCGTGTAAGGATGTTTCCACTCGTCTGATGTTAAGTGTTCGATGGAATGGGGGGCATTGCGAAGAGGGTTATCCTCTTTGTCTGCTTGTCCCATTTCAATCTGTTTGATCTCGTCGCGAATCTGAATCATGGCATCGCAGAAACGATCAAGCTCAGCCAGTGATTCGCTCTCTGTTGGCTCAACCATCAGAGTTCCTGGCACGGGCCATGACATTGTGGGGGCGTGAAAACCGTAGTCCATCAATCGCTTCGCAATATCGTCGACTTGAATACCTGAGGATGCACGAAATTCACTGCAATTTAAGATGCATTCGTGGGCTACAAAGCCTTGCTTCCCGCGGTAAACTACTGGGTAGTGTGCACTTAAACGTTTTGCGATATAATTTGCTGAGAGTATGGCCACCTCCGTCGCTTTCTTCAAGCCATCCAAGCCCATCATATGAACATAGGCCCAGGAAATGGGTAAGATTCCAGCACTTCCCCACGGCGCTGAAGAGACGGCTGAAACTCCAGTTTTAGGTCCGCAATAAGTTTGTTGCCGATGAGTCGGAAGAAAAGGCATCAGGTGTTCTGCAACTCCGATGGGACCAACCCCAGGTCCCCCTCCTCCATGTGGAATGCTAAAGGTTTTGTGGAGGTTGAGATGGCAAACGTCAGCGCCAATTTCGCGAGGTCGCGCGAGGCCAACCATGGCATTGAAATTGGCGCCATCCATGTAAACTTGTCCACCAAATTCATGAACAATTCGACAGATTTTAATGATTTCCTCTTCGAAAACTCCGTGTGTCGACGGGTAAGTCACCATGAGTGCGGCAAGCTTATCTCTATGAGAATGCGCCTTGATTTGCAGATCATCAACGTCGATGTTTCCGCTCGTATCGCAACCGACAACAACGACTTCCATGCCCGCCATGGCGGCACTCGCTGGATTTGTTCCGTGGGCCGATCGGGGGATGAGACAGATATTTCGATGACCCTGATGACGGGACTGGTGAAATTTCCGAATGGCTAAAAGGCCTGCATATTCCCCTTGTGAACCGGCATTAGGTTGAAAGGAAATACCAGCAAATCCCGTTAGCTGACACAACCATTTCTCAAGTTCAGAGATCAATTGTTGGTAACCTTGAGTCTGGTCTAAGGGAGCAAAGGGGTGAATTTTCGCGAATTCAGGCCAGGTGATAGGAATCATCTCGCTCACAGCGTTGAGCTTCATGGTACATGAGCCAAGCGGAATCATCGCATTCGCAAGCGTTAAATCTTTGCATTCGAGACGACGGATATAGCGAAGCATTTCTGTTTCGGAATGGTAGGAATTAAACGTTGGGTGAGTCAAAAATGAACTTTTTCTGGAGAGAAGCCCAAACTTGCATTCCGTTCGATTTAAAACCTCAGAAATCTCATTTGTGGAACTGGCAGTGAATAAACTGATGAGCTCTTCAACGTCCCGAGCCGTTTTTGTTTCATCAAACGATATCCCGAGAGTGTGATCTCCCACATCAGCTAAATTAATTTTCTTGTCTTTGGCCAAAGAGAGGACGGATTTTTTTTGATCTGCTGAAAGTTCCACTCGCAATGTATCAAAAAAGTGCTCATTGACAATTTTGAATCCGAGTTTTTTTAGTAGATTTGCTGTGGCTTTTGCTAAAATGTGGACGTCAGAGGCAATTCTTTTCAACCCATCCGGACCATGATAGACAGCGTACATTGAGGCCATTACCGCAAGAAGAACCTGTGCCGTACAAATATTACTTGTCGCCTTTTCTCGTCGAATATGTTGTTCGCGTGTTTGCAAGGTGAGACGAAGAGCTGGCTTGCCATCGATATCTTTGCTAACCCCAATAAGGCGACCAGGAATTGATCTGATATATTCTTGGCGAGTGGAAATGAAGGCCGCATGAGGGCCCCCAAAACTCATGGGTACTCCAAATCTCTGACTTGACCCGACGGCAATATCGACACCCATTTCTCCAGGTGGCTTCAGGAGAGTTAATGCCAACAAATCGCTGCCAGCAATAACCAAGGAATTATGACGATGAGCTCTCTCGCAAATTTCAGTGAGATCACAAATCTCTCCTGAGAAGGAAGGATACTGGACATAAATGGCAAACGCAGGCGCAGAGAAATTCCAAGCCTTTAAATTCACACTTTTGATTTCAATGCCCAAAGGTTCAGCTCATGTTTGCAAGACTTCGAGAGTTTGTGGGAAAATATCCTCATCAACAACAAATAGGTTTGAAGAGATTTTCTTATTGACCGAGTGACTCATCGTCATGGCCTCGGCCGCAGCAGTTCCTTCATCCAGAAGGGAAGAATTGGCAATCGGAAGACCTGTCAAGTCAGCAACCATGGTCTGGAAATTAAGAAGGGCTTCCATACGACCCTGTGAAATTTCGGCCTGGTAGGGAGTGTAGGCCGTATACCAACTTGGATTTTCCAGAATGGTGCGAAGAACAATTCCTGGCGTGTGGGTGTCATAGTAGCCCTGTCCGAGGTAACTTTTATAGATTTGATTTTTATTTGCTACGGACCTGGCTATCGATAAAAACTCTGATTCAGCGAGCCCATGAGAGGGCAGATCGAGTTTGCCTTCATAAAGGATATCTTGAGGGAGCGTCCTATCAAGCAGGTCATTTCCATTTTTAAGATTAAGAGTCTCTAACATTTTTTGTTGGTCAATTTCATTTGGACCGATGTGCCTATGAGAAAAGGTTTCACCTTGAAGTCTGGGTTGAGAGCGACCTTCCATCGAAGTGGACCTCCTATATGAATTCGATTGATTCTATAAAAACGAGCGGCTACTCGTCTTTATGGTCTTGATCATCCAAGTCATTCAGATCAATGTTGATAGCGGTTGTAACATCGCCTTCAAACTCAGTCGAGGCAATTTTCTGAGTGACAGTTTGATCGACAATGCCATGGCGTTTTAGAATCTCATTGGTTTCTCTAATGCGGGAAACCAAACCCTGCATCATTGAAACAACCCAATCGGGCAATTTATCGATCATGTATCTATAGGCCTCTTCATTTACTAATATCGCCTCGACGGGAGTGAGACAGCGCGCGGTTGCCGAGCGAGGAGAATCGTCAATCATCGCAAATTCACCGAGAGATTGGCCTGCCCCTACAACAGAAAGAGGAATCTTCTCGCCATGAAGTCCCTTCTGGAAAATCTCTACATTGCCCTCTTGAATGATATAAAAATGTCGTGACAGGTCTCCTTCCCTGAAGAGCAGGTCTCCGACCTTGAAGGTGATTTTTTCAAGTCCACTTTTGCTACTCATTTTATCGTTCACAGACAGCTCCACTTTTCTGCGCACATACAACAGACGACCTTCCTCTAGTTTTTGAATCTAGATTGCAAACCAGGGGACAGTAAGGTGAACCTCGAACTATATTTTCTTGGGCGAAGCAGATTTAGACTGGATTCGTTTTTTCTGAGAAGTAAGTTTCTTCTTTGCCGCAATTCTCTTTGTTCCCAGTTTTGTTTTCAGTTCGCCCGAAGACTTGGCAATCTTAGTCTTTTGCTTTCTCATCGTCTGACGCACAGAGCCGAATCCTTTTTGAACGTCCAAATGGGTTTTCTTAATATTTCTCAAAGCCTTACTGAATTCCCTATCTAGCTGTTTCTGGGCTTTTGAGAGAGAGCGAACCCATGTTTCATATCGGGTTTCAAGCTTTTTCAGTTTTTTTCGAGCCGAAGGGCTCAGCTTCTCATGGATATCGAACTGACGGATTTCATCGGTAAGGCGGCGAATCTCTCCCTTTACGTATTGGAGGTCGCCGAGTTTTTGAATCTCCTCTTTTACCTTCTTGATGTTCAGATCGAATTGCATAAGTAATCTCCCTTATTGGAGGTTAAGAATTCTTGGTGTCACTAAAATGGGAAAAAAATTCGTGATTGTCAAGGTTAGCGGGTCTATCACCTTGCTTTGTAATTCCTTTTAACTTACGTCGGTGTACACCATGGAGTTTTTCATGTCCCATCGAGAACACTATCTGAAATCAGTTTGGCTACCTTATCCTGAAATCCAGGGGCCATTCATGACGGTTTCTCAGTTCTTCTCCTTCAATCCATCGGCTTTGGCTATTTCACGTCGCTTAGCTGGAAAGGTTTTGGAAATTTCGCCAGAAGAGCGCTCGATCTTAATCTACCAAGGCGATCAGCAGCTGAAAATTCTTGTTTCAGGTCCAGCGGTTTGGAGTCATTCTCCCGAAGCGGGCGATCCATTTTTAGTTCTTTCTCAGGGTGACGTTCTAGTTATTGAGTTTGGAGCTGTTGAAAAGAGAGTCGGCAAGACCGTTTGGTTCCATTCTGGAGTTCAGTTTACACTTTTAGCGCCTTGTCACAGCATGATCTATGAGCCTCCGGAGAGGTGGATTTCGTTTCGGCGCTGGGAGGAGTTGATTCGAGGAGTTCGAAATTATTTTTTAGAGAATGGTTTTTGGGAAGCAGACACTCCTTATTTGGTAACTTGTCCCGGGATGGAACCGACTCTTGATCCTTTTCCAGTTTCTCTTCACTACGAAGGCGGGGAGAGGCTAGTTTACTTGCCGACGTCGCCTGAACTCAACCTAAAGAGGCTTTTGGCCTTGGGTGCAACTCATCTATTTGAGATCAAAAAATGTTTTCGCGACGGAGAATTCAGTCATTGTCACCAGCCTGAGTTTTGGATGCTTGAGTGGTATCGAGCTTACGCAAATCTTGATTCAATCAAGCTTGATTTGATGGGCCTTCTTAGTTTTTTGGCGCAGAGGGCACTGATTCCGACTCCTATCTCTCAACCAAGGGAGGTCACTATGGCGGAACTATTTCAGGAAGTGTTGAGTTTTGAGCTGCGGGTGACAACGACAAAAGAGGACCTTTATCAACTTTGCCGAAAATTGGAAATTTACATTGGATCAGTTGAGACTTGGAATGATTTGTTTCATCTCGTCTTTATTGAGAAAATTGAACCTCACTTGAAACAGATGGGCCTGGTTTTTCTCGAAAAATTTCCGCCGAGCCAGGCGGCCCTGGCGCGAATGACGAAAGACGGATGGGCCGATCGGCTTGAATTCTATTGGAATGGCCTTGAAATAGCGAATGCCTTTCATGAACTCAATGATCCAGCAGAGCAGCGATATCGAAATGATTCTGACAATCGAGAGCGAGTGTTGATGGGTAAGAATCCCTTGCCTATTGATCAGAAGTTTATGGAGGCTCTCGAGAGTGGAATGCCGCCATCTGGTGGAATTGCTTTGGGTCTTGAGCGCTTATATATGGCGGCCTGGGGAGTCAGTGACCTACGAGACATGAGAAGTTTTAGGTTTGATATTTGATTGGGTCATCTCAGGTGCTAATCGGCGCCGTTGATATCTTCCTTCAGCTCTTTTCCAACCTTAAAAAAAGGTAGTTTTTTTTCCCCGACATTAATAACTTCACCCGTTCGCGGGTTGCGCCCCTTGTAGGCACCATAAAGACGGTTTACAAAGGAACCAAAACCTCGGATTTCAATGCGATCATTGCGCATCAAGGCCTCAACCATCGAATCAAAGATGGCATTCACAACAGTTTCAGCCTTCACTCTTGTTATTCCGGCGCGTTCTGAGATGTGGTTAATGAGATCCGCTTTCGTCATGTTATCCCCTGAGGTGGCAGCAAGGTTTTTTAGCCATGTTCAAACCCGCCCAGTTCCCTAACTTATCGAAACTACTTGGCTATGGTATCTCCTTGGAATCGCATTGAAAAGATCATTTTATCAATCTGATGCGATTTCTTTTGAAAAAGAAAAATCAAAGGATTGCAATGCTTCGCATTATTTTGACAAAACAGAATGTCGTAATGCATTAACACGAGATCTTGATTTGATCTTAAGAAAGCGACTGATCAAGAGGAGGCTTGGATACCGTCGTGTCGGGAGAGGAGGAATCGCGAAGTGCCTTCTTAGTCTTCTTCTTTTCATACCAGCCAGTTGACCAGAGCGTTTGCCGATAGGCCTCGACCGTTTGGTTCACCATTTTTCCCATATCAAAAAGATTGAGAGTTTTATTGCGGGCGTTTTCGCCAATTTCGCGCGTGGGAAGCTGATCAGAAAAAATTTGGATCAGCAGAGTGCTAAGTGAATTCACGTCAGCGGGTCTGACCAAAAAACCATCACGTCCGTCTTCCACAATGGTAGAAATTGGGCTCACTTCAGAACCGATAATCACTTTTTTCTGGGCCATCGCTTCGAGGAGGCTTGGTTCAAATCCAGAGGTTCGCGAGCTGAGATTGACGAAGACATCCGCAAGAGCAATGTAGTCGGGCAGGGCAGTGTTGGGAATTGCTCCGGTAAAAATGACCCTATTCCCGAGGGCCAGATTGAGCATCTCAAATTCGATTTCTTTTTTTAAGGGTCCATGCCCTAGTACGATCATTCGAGAGGCTGGTTTTTTTACCGCTACTTTCTCAAACGCTCTCAGCAAGTTAATTACTTCTCCCAATTCCGTCATGTCTGTTATGGTCACGATGGTTTGTGCATTTGCGGGGAGCCCGAGCTTTTTCCCCCAACTCCTCTGATTTTTCTCTCGGAGAAAGATCGGTGATTTCAATTCCGTAGGGCACACTGTGGGTTTTTAGCTCCGGGTAGAGATAGTACCTTTCAAGAGCAATTTTCTGTTGTGGACTCGTGACGAACACAGAATGAGCTGTTTTCAATAGCTGGCGATCTCGACCGTAATAGGAAATGATAAACTTTGAACCCACCAAAACGGCTGTTCGCAAAAGGCCACCTAAGGTTTCTCGAGCCATTCCCAGCAATGAAAATATTTCGCTCATTCCTGTGGCCTCGACATCATAGGCCATGGCGACCTTAAGAAGCCGACTTCTTTTTCCGATAAGATAGCCACCACGATCAATGCTGTGGACAATATGAAACGGGTTTGCGCCATGGAGAGCCAAAAACTTGTTTTTTACAAGCTCAGGAAACTGATCAATTGTGCGATACCCAGATTCGCCCAGAAAAAATGCCATGACGTTTTCTTGAAGAATTTCTTTCTTTCCCTGAGGATTTTTCCAAGACAACACAGTCACTTGGTGTCCATCGAGGGCCAAGCGTCGGGCAATTGGCCACAAGAATCCATGATCAGAGGCCCGTCCTAAGATAGGGAACCTCTGGCAGATCATGCAGATATTCAGTTTTTCGGGCATGGGGAGCTTTGCCATTCATTTCTCGATCTGTTTATTCCATCACCGCGAGTATGCCACATTTTCAATTGCTAGGCGATCCATAGATTTTTTATTCCATGATTTGAAAAAGATCGGCAATTAAAAAAAATTTTGAGCTGTCGTCGAGTAGACTCGGCTCATAATGTTAGAGAAGTGATCCGTAAGATTGTGATCACTAAGCCCAAGGAGTCGAACACTGAACTTATGGCGGAGTTGCGAGTCTTTGAGGATTTGTCCGATGAGATGAATCTGTTCCTGCCCGTCGCGGCCAGAAAGCAATACATTGTCGCCGTGAGCCCAGGGAAAGGGATCTGCCTGAGCTTGGAGATGATTCAATATGAGGGGTATGCCGCTGGTTCGACAGGCGTGGGTTACAATGGGTAGGACAGCCGTTTCAATTTTTAAATGGGAGCCCAAAACCACGTTTGCTAACTTTGCAAATTGATCCGTTGAGGTTAAATCCAAATCTCCTGCAAAGTACCATTTGCCTGTGAGGTTTTCCCTCCTTATTTTGAGTTGCCATTCTTGCTCCCGTTTGTAGCCAAAATGGGAGAGCGATCCTGCAGAAATGATATGCCAGTTAGAATGCTCTTTCAGAGTGGCCAAAGCCATAGAAAGGGTCTGTTCAAAATCATGATGATCTTGGGGATTGCCTGGAATGAATAGGAAGGGACAGAACTTCTCATCTGGCAGAATATCCGATTTTGATTCAAACGGGACTCGACTATCAATGAGCTCGAGAGTCTCAATGTGGGGCAAATGGCCTGGTCGAGAGGACAAAATGTGTTTCTGGGTATCATTTGCTACAGTGATTGCATCTGCACAATGCAAAGGGATTTTGGAAACAGAGGAAGGCAGTCTCCAAAAAGAGAGGACGACTTTAGCCGGTTTGTTGGGATTCATCAGACCAGCTGTAAAGGGGAGACTCATCCAAACGGGACTCAATTGAGGGGGAGGAAGAATATGCAAAACCTCTGGTCTCCATTGATGCAAAATCTGGAGAATTTTTGGAATTTCAAAAACGGACCAGCGCTGGAAGATTTGAAGGAGCTCAACTCGGGGGTGGAATTGCGGAAATAATTGGTAGGGGTGCTTGCCCGTCAGAAGTTTAATTTCATGCTGGCATTCTGCCAGTGAATTCGCCAGTCTCCAGGCCAACAGAGCTTCTGGTTCAGGGGATGGCGGAAGAGACGGAGCGATCAAGACAACACGGGCCACTTGGTGCCTCCGGTGTTAGGGCAGAACTTCACGTATTCTCGGCAAGATTGTGCGATTTGCTTCAGGCAGTTCCAGCTTGGCCAAATCACTCAAGGTCACCCATTTGAGAGTCTCATGGTGTATGGGCTTAGGCTCGCCCTTCCAGTACAAGACATCAAAAAAGATCAAAAGAATATTTGTATCTCCATACTGATGCGAAGTTACAAATTGCAGCTCGCCAATTTGGGCTTCAATTCCAAGTTCTTCCATCAGCTCACGACAGAGTGCTTTGGCAGGATCCTCGCCCGGTTCAATTTTGCCACCAGGGAACTCCCAGACCGTGGACATACCTCCTCCAGCTGGTCGGAGGCCAACGAGAAATTGATTGTTCTTGCGGATAAGGCCAGCAACCACTGGAATCCAAGTAGGTCTGCGCTTTTTCATTCAGCTTCCTAACTCTTGATATCGGGATTGAGTGAAGCACGGTAGGCAACCTTCCGAAAAAACAGAGGACCTTCAAAGACCAATGCCGAATAAACTTGCACAAGGTCAGCTCCCATTTTAAGGCGCTCAAAGGCATCCTCTGCTGAAAGGACACCCCCAGATGAGACGATCAGCTTGCCAGTGCGGCGTTCGCCAAGAATTTGAAGTGTTGCAGCCAACATCTCTTTGGATTTTCGGGCCAAAGGCTGGCCAGAAATACCACCTTCGGTTGAAAAATCCAGGCCTTCCCTCATTCCTAAACTGCTATTTGTCAGCACCCAACCGCCAATATCAAGCTCGAGAGAAATTTCAATAATTTTTCTCAGCTCATCCATCGAGATATCAGGGCTTATTTTCAGAAGCAGCGGGGTTGCTCGATCAACTTTTTTCAATCCGGTAATTTCAGTGTTAGCAGTTACGATAGGTTTCAAAAAAGCCCGCAAATTTTCCGGTTTTAGAAGGTCTCGCAAGCCCTCTGTATTTGGGCTGCTTATATTGATGACAAAAACGTCTGCTGATTGACCAACTTTCTCGATGCATTTGATATAGTCGTCATGGGCCTTCTCGAAAGGGGTCTCCTTATTTTTTCCAATATTGACAAAAATAGGCGTGAAATGTGGTTGATAGAGATCCTTGATTTGCGCGACAACAGAATCCAGGCCTTTGCTGGGAAAGCCAAGGCGGTTCCAGACGGCCTTGGCCTTTAGGTTTCTCCGAATCACGACTCCAGAGTGGCCTGACTGTGAAAGCGGAGTTACTGTGCCCACCTCCAAAAAACCAGGACCCAAGGACCACCATCCATCAATGCATTCTGCATTTTTATCCACACCTCCTGCTATTCCAAGGGGGTTTGAAAAATCCAGTCCGCGCCATGTGAAGGGTGCCCAGGTCAGAGTTTGCAAAGGTCTTATGCGAGCGTAGAACCGCAAAAAATAGGGACTTATGCGATGTGCTAGTTGGGGAGGCATCCACAACCAAGGTTTCAAGTTTGCTACCAAGCCTGCCCCCGAAGCAGCATCGCTTTTTCTAGTCGTTTAAGTGAAACGGCCATGGCGGAAATCCGCATTTCTGTATTGTATTGAGTGGAGAATTCATAAACTCGATCAAAGGCCCTATCCATGATTGTTTTGAGCTTGCTGCGCACTTCGTCTTCTGACCAGAAGAGCCAAACAATGTCTTGGACCCATTCAAAGTAGCTGACAACGACTCCTCCGCCATTGGCCAAGATATCTGGGACGACCATGATTCCCTTCTGGTGAAGAATACGAGAGGCACCCGTTGTGACAGGACCATTTGCACCCTCAATGATTATCTTTGCCCGAATGCTTTCCGCATTTTCAAGAGTGATGACTCCGTCAAGGGCGCAGGGGGCCAGGACATCCACCTCAAGTCCGAGAAGATCTTCATTTGAGATGTGTTCTGCATTGGGGTAGCCTTTAAGAAAATGGTGTTCTTTCACATAGCGAACAACATCTGCGACATCAAATCCCTTTGGGTTGTAAACAGCCCCCGAAACGTCACTTAAAGCGACGATGTTGGCGCCGAGAGCCGCTGCTTCAATAGCCGCGTGCATTCCGACTTTCCCGAATCCTTGAATAGCAAACGTCGCTTGATTAATTTTGCGATTTTTGGTGTGGAGCGCTTTCTGTGCAATATAAACAACCCCTAAACCAGTTGCAGATTCTCGGCCGAGAGACCCGCCGATTTCAATCGGCTTTCCGGTAACTACCCCCGTATGACAAAATCCAGCTTCGCTAGAGTAAGTATCCAAAATCCAAGCCATCGTTTGAGAGTCTGTTCCCACGTCCGGAGCAGGGATGTCTTTGTCTGGCCCAATAAATGGGCCCAATTCGGAAGTGAAACGCCGGGTCAGATTTTCGAGCTCTGATTTGCTGAGCGAATTGGGGTCGCACTGCACGCCGCCTTTCGCTCCTCCAAGGGGCAATCCAAGAAGTGAATTCTTAAATGTCATCAGGGCTGCCAAGCCTGCAACCTCACTCAAAGTTACAGAGGGATGGTAGCGCAGCCCCCCTTTGAACGGTCCGAGAGTTTGATTGTGTTGCACTCGGTAGCCCGAGAAAATTTGGATCCGGCGATCATCCATCGTAACTGGTATTCCGATAACGATAGCACGTCGAGGAGCTCGCAATCTTTCGTGAACGTTCTGATTGACCTTTATGAGCTTGCCAGCATTCTCAAGGATTTCGAGAACGTTGCGATAAAGCGATCCGTCCGTCAAACCTTCCATTGTTTTTGCCCCCCCTTTAGGAGATCGAGTTCTAAAATTTCGTCATTTCCCAACACCCCTCGAATTTGCCTCGGCTCCAATCCAGAGACAACCAAAATTTGTTCATCCCTTGAGGAGGTTTGAGAATGTGAACGGCAAAACCCGATCCATAACGCATAAAGACTTTTCTCTCCGCGATGGATGACTGACCAATGGATTATGGTATCACTGGAAGCTCTATGAAAGCAGCCGATACAACAGTCAGTGAGAATAGTTTTGATGGAATGAGGGAGACGATTCTCAGAAATCTGCCCGCTTTGCGAGGGAAGAAGTTGATTGTGGTTGGTGACTTGGGGCTGGATCAATATGTTCACGGAGAGGTCCGTAGAATCAGTCCTGAGGCACCTGTTCCAGTGTTAGAAGGAGCGTCAGAGGATCAACGGCTTGGTTTGGCAACCAACGTGGCTCAAAATATTGCAAGTTTAGGTGGAGTTTCCTTGTTGGTAGGGGTTGTTGGAAGGGATCAAGCCTGTGAGGACTTAAAAAGTCTTCTTACTTCAGCTGGCGTTTCAACGGATTATCTGGTTGTAGATCCTCATCGACCAACCACACGGAAATTGCGAGTGATGTCTGGTCATCACCATCTGGTGCGGGTCGATTACGAGCACCGTCGATATTTGGACTTGGAAAGGGAGAACCAATTGCTGTCGATCGTCGGAGATCTTCTCGGCCAGGCAGATGGGGTTGTTCTTGAGGACTACGCCAAAGGTGTTGTCAGCGAAAGATGCGCACAGGAATTAGTTAAGATTTGCCGAGGGGCCGGAAAGCCCTTGATGGTAGATCCAAATCGACAAACTCCATCGAACTTTTACCGGGGCGCCACTTTAATGACTCCCAATCGTGACGAAGCCTATGGCTTATCGGGTTGTCAAGTCGATGACCTTCAAGACGGTCCTGACCTACTTTTCAAGGTTGGAGAAACCCTCGTTAAAAAGTTGGGACTTGAGCATTTGGTTATCACGCAGGGCAAGCAGGGAATGAGCTTGTTTACAGAAGGCAGAGTCCATCAGTTTCCTACCTTTGCTCGCCAGGTTTTTGATGTGACGGGTGCGGGGGACACGGTCATTGCAGCCTTGGGGCTGGCCTGGGTTTCGGGGTTTAGCTTGCCGGAAGCCTGCGTACTTGGCAATTACGCCGCCGGAGTCGTCGTAGGTAAGGTCGGCTGTGTGCCTTGCCGCACAGATGAGCTTGTCGAGTACATAAATCAACTTTCTTAAAAATTCTGCCTTCGTGTTTTTTATCTGGTTTTGTGCTAAAAGCCGGTGCTAGTGCATTGTGTTATGCTGTGATTAAGAGGGAGTTATGGAAAATTCGGCGATATCGGATCCGATTGGTAGCAGGGTGAAGTTCTATGGACTGACTCAGTCTCAACTGGAGGAACTGCTCATTGGCCAGGGCAAGGAGAGGTTTCGAGCCCAACAATTGTTTCGTTGGGTCTATGGTCTCAGGGTCTTGGAAGTTGACTTAATGACCAATATTTCCAAGAAACTGAGATCTCAAATACCTGAAATATTTGATTTTTCTCTTCCTCCAGTCATCAAAGAATGGGTGAGTGGGGATGGAACCCAAAAATTTCTTTTTGACATGGGTGAAGGTCGTTCCGTCGAGGCGGTTCTAATTCCCTCAAAAGGCAGGCTGACATTATGTGTTTCGACTGAGGTGGGTTGCAATATGGCTTGTCGGTTTTGTTTCACTGGCAAGCAAAAGCTGATTCGTCGTCTGGAAACATGGGAGGTCGTGGGGCAGTTCGTTCAGATTCAGTATCGCTTGTACGAAGAATCGCGACGAATAACGAATGTCGTATTCATGGGCATGGGGGAGCCACTTGATAATCCGCAGGCCGTCTTTGATGCCATCGATATTTGGCATAATCCCTGGGGTTATAATTTGTCGCTTCGGAAAGTGACGGTTTCAACATCGGGATTGATTCCACAAATACCTTTGGTTACAGCAAGTGGGGCGCGGTTAGCCGTCAGTTTAAATGCGGCGAGCGATCAAATACGAGATCAAATCATGCCGATCAATAAAAAGTGGCCTTTGCGCGCTTTGCTGGAAGCTTGTCGCGAGCATGCCCGAATCTCAAAAGACAAGGTGACTTTAGAATACGTGCTTCTTAAGGGTGTTACGGATTCCTTAGAGGACGCACGGCGGCTATATGAATTAACCAAGGATGTTCCTTGCAAGATCAACATTATTCCGTTTAATGAACATCCAAATTCGGGATTTGAGCGACCGAGTGACAGTAGGGTTGTCGCTTTTCAGGAAGAGCTGATGCGCAGAGGCGTCCATGTATTACGCCGCCGAACAATGGGGCGGGATATTTATGCGGCTTGCGGTCAGTTGACGACGGCCAATAAGGAACAGCCTCAACTCGTGATAAATTGAATTTGATTGACCAACCGAGAGGGAAAATAGAGGGGAAGGGGATAATTATGTCAGAGATTTTGGTAGTTGGTAGCATGGCCTATGATACCATTTCGACTCCTGAAGACAGAGTGGAGTGTACTCTTGGCGGAAGTGCCAATTATTTTTCTGTGGCGGCCTCGCTGTATGCGAAGGTGAATGTGGTTGGCGTTGTGGGGAGCGACTATCGCAAGGAGGATTTCGATTTGTTATCTGGGCGCTCAATTAATCTTGAGGGTTTGAAGCAGGTGTCTGGCAAAACCTTTCATTGGGAAGGTAAATATGAGCGCGATATGAATGATGCGATCACTTTAGAAACTCAGCTTAATGTTTTTGAGGATTTTGATCCGGAACTACCAAAATCCTATCGCAAATCTAAATTCGTATTTTTAGCTAATATTAACCCTGAGCTTCAGTTGCGAGTTCTTGATCAGGTCGAAGATCCGAAGTTTGTGGGATCTGACACGATGAATTTTTGGATCACTTCGAGACGTTCACAATTGGCTGACGTCTTGCGTCGCGTGGATTTGTTGTTAGTAAATGAGGGAGAGGCTCAGCAGTTGACAGGTCAAAGAAACACCATTCAAGCAGCCAGGGAAATCGTGGGCATGGGCCCCCGTGGAGTGGTGATCAAGCGAGGTGAATATGGATTTGTTCTTTACGCTGAGGAGCAATTCTTTATTCTGCCTTCTTTTCCCATTTCACATGTGGTTGATCCGACAGGTGCTGGCGATACTTTTGCTGGAGGATTTTTTGGCTATTTGGCGAGGATTGGATCGGGGTGGAATTTAAGTCATTTGAAACAAGCCTGTATGCACGGCTGTGTGATGGCGAGCCATACGGTTCAAGGTTTTGGATTGAATGCCATTCGTCACCTCGACTGGCCTATGATCGAGAAACGATTGGCCGAATACCGGACCGTGGTTTCTCATCATTAGAATGAGATCAGAAATCCCGCCGTTCGGCCTGTAAAGAACAGCAAGAGACGAGGTCTTTCATCCGTCTTTTGTGGGTGTTCAGTGCGCTTTTTTGGGGGTTTCATCTTTATCGATTTGCCTGATTTTCCGATAAGTTATGTGAATGAAGGCAAAAAAAGGAAAAGACATTGCGGAGAGCATGATCTTGGATGATCTCTTCGAAGATGGGAAGAGACCACTTTCATCTTCGTCAAAGACGGAATCCATTGATCAGAATAAGCTCAAAAAATCACAGCCACGTCCTCCTGTTACAAATCGGGAAGGCGATGTGGTGGAACTTGATATTGATAGCAATGCCAGCAGTTTGTCCTTAGATTCTAAAGTTGGCTCATTCAAGTCGGGGGCTGCGAAAGGAAAAGAGGGAACTTCTACAAGTGTTCTAGATAAAACCTGGCAGTTGAATGAATCAAAAATAGTTGCTCAGCCTGAGGTCCCAAGTATCCCGATTGGCAAAGAGGGAAACACGTCTTCGAGTACCTTTATTTTGGCTGAACGATCAGCGCCCAAGGCCACCTCAGAAAAAGTGCAATCCATACCGTCTGATCCTGTGCGGCAGTCTATAGGAAAGTTTGCTGCTGGACGCACGGGTGGTGCCATTAATCCGTCCAGCGCTTCGCTGGCACAGAGTGAGAACCTCAGGATTGCTCAGCAAAGAATTTTGGAATTGGAACAGATCATGGACAAAATGCGCAATGAAAATGCTAATCTTATTACGGCCGGGGAGATGATTCGAAAAAAGGCCGATGAACTTTTGGCAAAATCCGAGGCGATGGAGGCAAAATATGACCTCGATATTTCCTCGCTCCAAGACGAGAAGGATATTCTTAAAAGCTCTTTGGTCTCACGCGACAAAGACATTGAAAAACTAAAAACACAGATCGAAGAATTAGAACTAAGGCTCAATTCAACAATGCAGAAGGTGCGGGTGCGAGAGCGTGAGTTGGAAAATCGATTGGAACTTGTGAAAATGGAAAGTTCTGCTGTCGTTCGCACCAAAGATGAATTTGTTCTTGAGCTGAAGCGACAGACCGATCAGCTAAATATGGAGCTAGATAATTATCGCCATAAAAGCGGGGAGTTGAATAAACAGTTGGGAGAAAAACAGGAAATGGTGAAACGCACAGTTAAAGCACTGCGCATTGCATTGACTATGCTTGAAGGGGCCGATGAGGGTTCCGTAAAGAAAGTGAAATAGGGCATGGCACTGACTTGGCTATATTTATCGCACAGGCGTTCACAAAAGGCTCCTTGGCTGAGCTTTCTCGCAAAGGAAGGCTACTCTGTTATTCGCTGCGATGATCCAGCGAAGCTGGAGTCCATCATAGAGCGGGAACACATTGACGGCATATTTTTTGACGGGAAGTCAGGGACTTCATTTTGGAATGTGACACTCGCTACCTTGGAGAAATATCCAAGTTTACCCGCCGCTTTTGCACTTTCTGCAAAAGATCGGGGTCGATCCGAAATTGGAGAGGGCGAACTGCGTCTCTATTTGTTTGAACGAGAATCGAAGGGCCGAAAACGGCAAGTTCTAAAAAATCTCTTGAATTTAGGAGCCCTCCGTCGGCTCTTGAATGAACAAGAAAAAAGACTGCGTCACACCGTTCAAATGGATCCTTTGGCCATGTTTGATAGATTAGAGATAAATCACATAATCGATCGAATGCTTGGTCATTTTGGACCTTTGATTCCAGCCCGCAATGTGCATTGGATCACTCATTCTGAAATGCTTCGTCTCTTTGCTCTTGATGAAAGTTCATACAAGTTAGAGTTGACACATCGGTTCATGACGAATCCACTCTTGCGGTCTTATCACGAGGGGGACTTGAGTCGAGTTCACCGTATACTGAGGGAAATTCCGTGGGGAAATTCCGGCGTCAAAGAAAATGAATCATTTTTAAAATGGCAGGCTTTGGGAAAACATCATGCCCTTATTGAATTGAGAGGAGAAGACGGAGACCATGTCGTCGGACATCTCCTTCTTGAGGAAATCGAAGCAGACCATATTGACTTTCTTGCGAGCCAAATTATCGCATCGATGCGATATATCATGCCTTTGCTTGTCTTGGGTTTGCGTTGCTGGGAGGCTGAGTCACAAGGGTTTAAAGACATTCTAACTCCACTGTATAACCAGAAATTTCTATCCTTGGTAATTGATAACGAGATAAACCGCTGCAAGAGGACGGAGGGAGAATTTACAGTTCTTTTTCTAGACGTGGAGTATTTTAAATGAGTTAATGATACTCGCGGTAATTGGATTGGTTCGAAGATTATTCAGCAGCTGGGACAAATGCTTTTTGAGAACATTAGGTCCTGCGATTATGGTTTTCGCTATGGCGGTGATGAGTTCGTGATAATTTTAACGGGAACGGGAGCGAAGGCTGGAAAGTCGGTGGCGGAGCGAATTCGTCACGACATTGCAAACAAGATATTTGTTGTCGACGGTCAAAGTGTCTCCGTGACAGTGAGCATTGGGGTTGCCGCCTATCCTCAGCATGGTTTGACAAAAGAAGAAGTACTCAAAATAGCTGACCAGGCTATGTACTCAGGTAAGAATATAAGTCGCAATTTAGTGTATTTGGCGAGCTAATGAAAAAGCGAATAAAATTGATTGTAAGCGATCTCCACCTTGGTCTGGGCAGGGTTTTGGAGACAGGGCAAACAAACCCTCTCGAAGAGTTCCTCTATGATGAGAAGTTTGTGGAATTTTTGCATTTCTATACGACCGGAAAATACTCAGAATATGAAGTTGAACTTGTTTTGAATGGCGACATTTTCAACTTTCTTCAGGTTGATTTTAGAGGACATTTCCTCACAGTTATCACTGAGTCAGTCTCTTTGGATAAAACGAAACGCATTATTGAGGGGCACCCCCAATTTTTTCAAGCAATCAAAGATTTTGTCAAAAAAGAGGGTAACGTCGTGACTTATGTGGTGGGGAATCATGACCAATGCATTCTGTGGCCCGGAGTGCGCGCCCACCTGAACGAGACCTTGGGGACGACCATTAGGTTTAAAAATATTGTCTACTTTGTCGATGGGGTGCATATCGAGCATGGTCATATGCATGAGGCCGCCAATCGTTTGAATCCGCGAAAATTCTTTTTAAGAAGAAATTTACCTGAACCAGTTTTGAATCTACCCTTTGGATCTCATTTTTTTGTTGAATTTGTATTGAAAATTAAACAGCAGTATCCGCATGTGGACAAAATTCGTCCCGTAAATCGAATGATGCGTTGGGCTCTGCTAAACGAGACCTGGTTTACAATAAAGGCGGGGATTGGACTTGTTTTTTATTTTGTGAAGGCTCTGTTCTCAAAGGACCCCCGTCGTAGCATTCCCATCAAACGAATTTTGCAAGTGGTTTTTGAACGAACAATTTTTCCAGATCTGAGTGAATCTGCCCGCCGCATTCTTTTAGATGAAAGAGTGCATACTGTTATTTTTGGACATACTCATGTTTACCAGTATCGCCAGTGGGGCGCCGAAATGGAATACTTTAATACAGGAACATGGACAGAGATCACCTCTCTTGATATTTCATCTCTGGGAATGATAACTAAACTCACCTATGTTTTACTTGATTATCCCGATGACGGAGGGCGTCCGCGGGGACGTCTCAAGGAGTGGCATGGGTATCACAGAATTGAAGAAGATGTGGCGGTTTCATAAATGATTAAACTAGAAAAAACTTATCCAGAATTAACGTCGGCATTTCGTGAGCAATCAAAGGCAGCCATTGACAATCTTTGGCAAAGGAGTGAGTTGGGATTTCTCCATTTGGCAGAGAGATCTAGACTCTGGAGCCAATCCCAAGAAAGAGCCTCTCAACTCAAACAGGAGGGAGTCCGTCGTGTTGTGTTGCTGGGAATGGGCGGAAGTAGCTTGGGTCCAAAGGTTTTTTGGGATTGTTTCGGGAAAGATAGGGGCGAGTTAGATCAGATGATTTTTTTGGATAATCTGGATAGCACGGTCTTTTTTCGAACCTTAAAAGAGCTAAAAAATCCGAGGGAGGTCCACTTTTTTCTTATATCGAAGTCAGGAACGACCTTGGAAACCTTGGCGATGGCGGATTTCATTGATATTTTTTTAAAGGACCACGGGAGTGAATTGAGCTCCCAGTGCACGGTTGTTTCAGAGGTAAGATCCAATAGCCTCTCTGATTGGGCGAGATCTCATCAGATTCCGATTCTCGAGATTCCAGAGGACGTTGGGGGTCGGTTTTCTGTGCTCTCTCCAGTGGGTTTGCTGCCTGCGGCCTTAATGGGATGTTCTTTAGAAGATATTCGAACCGGTATGCAATGGACGAAACAGGCAACAGGTTTGGTGGAAGATTTGGTTGTCGCTGCTGCTGAGAGCATTAAGCGTAAAGATCAAGCGCTTTATTTTTGGCCCTATTTTCAAGGATGTGAGGTTTTTGGCGGCTGGTTCCAGCAGCTGTGGGCTGAATCTCTTGGGAAGTCCGTGCGTAGAGATGGCAAACAAGCAGATATGGTCGCTGTTCCTGTGCCAAGTCTTGGGCCTCGTGATCAGCACTCGACTCTTCAGCAAGTCATGGAATGTCCCCAACCAAGGTGGGTTTGGATTCTAAAAAATAGAAAATCAGAACAGGAAGGACCTCGCCTGAAGAAGAGTCTTTTTGGGAACAGTGAGCTGCGAGTTGGCAGAAATATGAATGAATTGGTCTTGGCGCAGGCCGACGCAACGCAGTCGGCTTTGATTCACAATGGGATTCCTATCATATCCTTAAGCCTCTCTGAACTTTCACCGAAAACAATAGGCGCCCTATTTTTTCTCATGGAGTTAGTAGTTGGTGGAGTGGGTGAGATCATGGGCATTAATGCTTTTGATCAGCCCGGTGTCGAGTTGGGAAAAAAGTTGACCAAAGAGCTTTTGATGAGAAAAGTTGGCGAATAGAAAATAGTAGTTTTTTTGAATTGGAAGTCTATGGGTCGTGGTAAAGATGATGAAGAAGCGCCTCTCGACAAAACCAGCGTGGTTCAGAGCGAGACGTTTAAGGTTCGTCTGGCCCAGGCGGGCCAGGCGCCGCCATCCCTGATACTTCTTGTGGGGCCGGCCAGTGCTGTTGGGAGACAGTGGCCCATAGAGGATACCGACCGCATTCTGGGTCGTGCAGCTACGGCTCATGTTTCTGTGGATGATCGCAGTGTGAGCAAGTCGCACTGCAAGCTTATTCTGTCTAGCGGGGACGTTTCGATCATTGATTTAGATTCTACGAATAAAACAGTAATAAATGGTCGTGTCTTGACGCCATTGGTTCCCCACAAGCTGGTGAGCAATGATCAAATAAAAACGGGGAACGTGATTTTTAAATTTCTGGAGAGAGGAAACATAGAAACTGTCGCGACGGGCATGACCTATGAAAAGGCCCATACTGATGCCCTTACAGGCATCGCCAATCGTGGTGGATTGAATTCTCGTGCCATGGATTCGTTTCGCCGCTCGGATTTGCTTGGAGTCCCTTTTAGCATTGTAACTTTTGATATCGATCATTTTAAGTCAGTCAACGATACTTTTGGTCATCCAGCGGGTGATTATGTTTTGGTGGAAATCTCTCGGGTCATTCGTGACAAGCTCATCAGGGAAGGTGACTTCTTTGCTCGCGCAGGGGGTGAGGAGTTTTGCCTGATTCTGTTGGGTAGCGGACTTAATCAGGCTCACGAAATTGGTGAGAGGATTAGACACACAATCGAAATTCATGAATTCCTTTTTGAGGGGCGCAAAATTCCAATTACAATATCGGCAGGGGTTGCAACCAGAACTCCTCAGGACAAGACGTGGGCTGATGTCTTTGAACGTGCAGATAAGGCTCTCTATGTGTCAAAAAGGGCGGGTCGAAATCGCGTCCATGTAGGTTCTTAAAGAGATCCACTCAGTCAGCTTTCTCTCGTCTTTGAGGGCGAGCTCAAGCTAAATCCATTTTCCCACTTCGTCCTTTCAATCTTTGGCACTAGTGTTGCAGAAATTTATCCAGCTTCATGTAACCCTGCCTCATAGGACTTTCAATGGCCTTCAACAATCAGTACGTTCCCTATTATTCCCTGCGCTTGATAACTGTCATTTTCGTTACATTTTCTTTCAATCGAATGTTGGCAAACGAGAAAATCTTACAAGATTCTATTCCAGTACAAAGAGAAGGGACGGGCTCTTGTCGGGCTGCTTTGAAGTTGCATTCTGCTGAGGAGGCTCCCACTCAACCGATGGGAACTGTGGCACAATTGACAAGATCCCTTCGTCACAAAGGTATTTTTTTGGAAAAGATGACTCGATCTTTGATGAGAATTTATTCTCATCAAAGTATGGGGGCATTTATGCGCAACAATAAGAAGTATCTTGAAAGGGCCGACATATCTGCTTCAAAAATCATGCTCCATTTTCGACAAACCAATGGAGTATTTCCAGGCTCGACAGAGATGTTGTTAAAGCTGAGTCAATACATTCGAATAAGAATTCTCAAGGGATCACAATTGGGTGAGGGAATCAGGTTCATTCCGCAGATTAAGATCTCTTCCCGAGACATCTCGATTGCCGAATTGAGTCTGACATTGATGGAGATCTATCTAACGCAAATTCAGCTTCATGGTTTGAGCCTTGAATTGGGCCGAAATCCACTTGCTATAGACCTCATCGGTTTTGCAATGGGCCGTGGCCAGGATAAATTGGAATCTTTTCGGGAATCTTTCGAAGAGAATTTCTTAAAAAGGCGAATTGAAGCTGCTGAAAAAAAATCTTACCAGGTTATCACGGACCAGGCTCCCAGAGAACTCCTGGGGAAAACCTCAAAGTCTTTCAGAGAAAGACTTCTGTTTGCTTCTTTATGGGCATCGGAGCTTCGTCACTTCGTTGATCTGCGGTCTCAGCTCGAAGATATCGTGGCGACATCTGTTCTTTCTCTTTATCTCACAGCTGATATGGAATTTCGCCAAGTCCTTTCAAATTTGATGTCTTGGTATCAAAGTGATTTTGCTGATCAAGATAGTGTGAAAGCAATGTTAGCCTATTTTGATTTTTCCAGAGCCTTTGGGATGATCTCTCCAGATAATCAGGCGATCATCCTAAAATTGCAAGAGGAGGGAAGTCTTCCTCAAAGGCCTTCCGCGAATGAGCCCTTTCCGCAAGTTCCTGCCTATGAAATGATGGATCTTGGTATGGGAAATCAGGGCCGCGGAAGCAATTATTTTGATGATAGCTTGGAATTCTGAATCAATTGTCAGGTTGATTTTTGGTCGTTCCGAATTCTTCGATTTTTGATTTTGGATCTCGCTCCTTTTCCAATGACTTGCATAGCTTGAGAAAATCGGAAAAATTGCGATTCAGTTTATCAAATACTCGTTCAAAGACTGATAAATCATAAACGTAGGTTTTAAGGGCGAGCAGCTTGGCGTTATTTAATTCCTGCTGGCTAAAAAATCGAAAATGTGCAGTTTTCATTTTTGGCAAAATATTGGATTTGAATCGCTCGTTGATTTGTTCCAGACGAATCTTCTTTGCATCTGTGTTCAGGGAGGACTGTTGAGTTTGATACCATTTGGTAAGTTCGTCGATTTCTTGACTTATAAAATCTGAGAAGATTTTTTCGTCGTGAGATTGCCTGGAAATCAATTCCAGAGTTTGAGAGTTGCTGCCTTCTTTCGCGCGATAAAAGAGCTCAGTGCCGATATTGCCAATAAAGCTTGCCAATTGTTCGTTAAATTCGGCTTGACTCTTTATGTAGAGAGTTGTGTGAACGGTTTCGTGTATGATCAAATTTACCAAATCATGATCAGAGTAATTCATCATTGTGTTGAGGATTGGGTCTTCAAACCATCCGAGGGTTGAATAAGCTGTGACACCTCGAACATAAGTGTCAAAGTTTTGATCCGAGAAAATCTGGGCTTCTTGTTTTGCTTCCTCTTCTGAAAAAAAGCCCTTGTAGGGGAGGCTTCCGACGATCGGAAATTTCCAGAGATGGTGCTTGAGTTCGAAGGCGGGAGAGGCGTGAACAATCCAAGACACATAGGGTCTCCCGATGTCTGCGAAGGTCGTGTAGTTTTGAGTTGCTTTGAGGCCCAAATTTTGTTCGGAAAATTGGCGTGCGTCGAGTGCCAATCTCAATTTATGTTTGGTGTTTTCGTTAAGGGTTTGATTTTCCAATGCCTTATCAATGCTCACCCGGGCATTGAGTATTTTGGCCTGGTTATAGGCACTTTTCATATAGTACGTGATCTGGCAGCTACTCAATTGAAACACGAGCGAGGTCAGACAAACAAATCGAAGAGAAAGCCACATCAAAACATCCAAGAGACTCCGGCTCGGCCGGCGTAGTCAATGGAGGGCGTGCTTTCAGAAAGCGGACTGGTCCAGGCGTCCAATCCAATTTTTATTGAGAAGGCCTTGCCGAGAATTATTTTGAGTCCGAGACCGGCGCTGGGGACCACTCCTGTTGGAGATTCAATTTCTGAGGCATCAAGGCCCTCTGGTTGCCGCACTATTTTTTTCGAAATTCGGGCTCCTCCAATCTTAATATAGGGTTGGAGGCTTGATTGCTGGGAGGCAAGGGTTATCACCAGATCCAGTCCGATGAGCCGGAAGGTGGATCTTGTAATCACCTTTGTGTCATCAACAGGTTTTACGCTCAGAAGAGAAGATCCCTCGGTATAGCTCAATTCAAGCGCTGACATTTCCCAGAAATAATAGCTGACGGTACCTGTATAGCTGGTGCTTTCCTGGAAGTTATTCTCGTCTATCGTGGACCTTCTGAAGGTTGCTGAAGTGCCCATCTCGATAACTCCCGCTTTAGCCGAAAAACAAGAAGTGATGAAGAGAAGAAGAAAAAAATAAAGCTGTGCTTGGGAAATCCTCATGGTGGTATTTTACCAAATGGAAAGTGATACAGGGGTCCAGATCCGCGCGCTCTCGCTCCATTCAAGTGCAATGTCTAGGCAATAAATTCCCTTGAAAGTGGGAATCATCGCTCTTCGCTCTGTTTCACAAAATATCGGGGTTGCCAATCGACTCGAAAGGAATAAATGAGATGAATGAGACCATCTTCCTTAATCATATCAGTGGGTGGATTTAAAAAAGGAGCTGATTTGGAGAAGGCCAAAATAGCAGTTTGATCCAGGCCTCTGCTTCCAGATTCCTTATTTATCAAAATATCCTTGAGATACCCGTCAGACTGAAGAAGGACTTCGACGACCGTAATTCGTGGGGTAAGAGCGAGTTTACCTAATTCATTGTTGCTCAGGGAGGAGGAATATTCGGCCATTGCGTTCACCCAGCGAGTGCGCACTTGTTCGTTTACCCGAGCAAAGAAGGTGTAGTAAAGAAATTGATCTGTGTTCAAGGAGGTAAATTCTCCTTCTCTAACATTGGGAATGTATTCTCCGTTTGTGGAACCTCCGAACGCCAAGGTTCTTGATGAAGAAATGCCCCCCTCGGCTGACCTCGGAGGCAGATCAAGCGGTTTTGAGTCTTTGTGAATGAACAAATCTCCCTGAGGCTTCAGATCCTTCCAGTTTTTTAAATGGGTCTTTTGAATTTTTGAGGTTTTTATTTGTTTGGATTCTTGAGGGGAATTGCGGGCAAACGGGCGCCCGGGCGGACGATTGTGCGAAGGGCCATTCAAGCGAGCAACCGATTCCTCTTTCACTCGGCGAGTGAATTTTGAGAGAAGGCGGGACCTCTCGGTAATCTCTTTTTCGAGAACACCCAAATCAGGATCAGTTACGAAAGACTGTCTTTTGGAAGAAGAGGCCGGACGACTGTACACGACTTCGATAGGGAGACTTGGCAAAAATCTGATAGGAGTGGGCAAATGGAGGGCTCCGAAATAAACACCAATATGAATAAAAAGGCTAAGGAGGATCCCGAAAGATAAAACAATCGCTTGAAAGGATTGGTGTTTTCTCAATACAGGACTCCATTGATGAGAACAATATATCGAAGAGTCCGCTTAAAGTTGAGACAATTTCTGCCGATAAGGAGAGAGTGGGGGTTACATGAGACCTAAAGCGAGTAATGTCATAGATTTAGCGAAAAGGCGTCAGACTAGAAAAAAGTCTAAAAAGAGGGATGAGCCCCCAGTCAGCGACGAAATAAACCAAGCTGAGAGCCAAATTCTCATCCAAGAACAGGCCCCTATCGTGGATATGACTGTGCGGCGAATCGAGCAGATCCAGAAGGAGCGTCGCACCGTAAAGCGCACGATATTGACCGAGTTTATTGGCGCGTTCGCTGTGTTGCCTCAAATGGGCCTCATGAAGGTTTCTCTTTATGATATTTCCGAGAATGGGATGTCATTTGATGTGGAAATGGACCTCGGAAAATTTGCCAAGGGCGAAGAAATTGCCATGCGGGTCTACCTCAACCAATACACTTATTTTCCGTTTGTAATCAAAGTGAGAAATCAGCGTCAGGAAGGCCCAGAAGGAGTTTTTCGCCATGGAGCTGATTTTGTAAAGGGGTCTGTCAATGACGTTGCCTTGGGTCATTTTGTCAAGTTCATAGAAACCGTTTCGGCCAGCTTGGAGAGAGACGGGGGAGATGTCATGGTCTCCAATCTAAAGGAATAGACATAGACATCGAATTAGTCGATATTTTCTGAGTGAAGGAAGTTTTCTTCTGCTCTTTCGGATGACCATTTTCCTTTATTTTTTCATATACTTATATAGTTAAATAAGATCGAATGGAAGCACAGCCGCGGATCTGGTTGCTGAACGAATGGCAGTTGGTCAACTTGGGAGGTATTTCATGGCAATTGAGGGGCGTGCAAGTCGTAAGATTGTTCTCGATACCAATGTGATTTTGTTTGATGCTCTGGCGATCACAAAATTCAAAGATTCGGATATCTTCATTCCGTTTTCCGTTATTGAAGAAGTTGACCGATTCAAAAGAGATTTAGGAGAGAATGGCCGCAATGCCCGCCATTTTTCTCGATTTATCGATGTTTTAAGAAGCCAAGGACCTTTGGCCAGTGGAGTCTTGCTAGAAAATAGCAAAAGTTACGTTTATGTGAGCACTGATATGAGCCTTGAGGGCATGCCGCCAGAGCTTGACGGTATGAAGGCTGACAATCGTATTTTGGCAACGGCTCTGAGCTTGCAACGAAAGTTTCCGATTGGTCAGGTCGAATTGGTCACAAAGGATATCAATCTTCGCATCAAGGCAGATGTTTTTGGTATCAATGCCAAGGACTATGATCCAGACGAGACCTCATTTGAGGAGATGTACACCGGGGTCAAGGAATTGGAGGTAGACCCTCTGATCATAGATCGTTTTTATCGAGAGAAGTCAGTTGTTTATGAAGGAACCCAGAGGCTCCATTCGAATCAATATGTGGTAATGAAGGATTCTTCGAATCCAAATCACAGTGCTATTGGCAGATTTAGCGGCCTTCAGGGTAGAATTGTTTCACTCATTTGTCCCACCGAGAGCATTTGGGGTATTCACCCTCGAAATGTAGAACAGAGTTTTGCTTTGGACGCACTTCTGAATGACGAGCTCTTGTTTGTTTCTCTTGTAGGTAAGGCTGGAACCGGAAAAACTCTGATGGCGATTGCGGCAGGTCTTCATAAAACCCTTGATGATGGATATTTCCAAAGGCTGTTGGTGAGCCGACCGATCTTTCCGATGGGTCGAGATATCGGGTATCTTCCGGGGGATGTGGAGCAAAAACTAAATCCCTGGATGCAGCCTATATTTGACAACGTGGAGTTCCTTTTAGGAGCAGATAAGAAGGCAGCGGGTCGAGCGCAAGAATTGATCAATCAGGGTATGTTGAATATCGAACCTTTGACGTATATCAGAGGCCGCAGTATTCCCAACCAGTACCTTATTGTTGATGAGGCGCAAAACCTCACTCCGCATGAAATCAAGACCATTATCACTCGAGCTGGGCAGAAGACAAAAGTCGTTCTGACAGGCGACTGTTATCAGATTGATAATCCTTATGTGGACTCTGCTAACAGCGGTCTGACTTATGCGGTGGAGCGATTCAAGGGTCAGCACATTTCGGCCCATGTCACCCTGACCAAGGGCGAGAGATCCGAACTAGCTGAGCTTGCTGCCAATATTCTATAGAAACAGATCGACTCACAACGTCAACATCGAGGAGGTTGACACTGAGGTTGGTCGTGGGGCCTCATTCAACTGCCTAAAAATGCCGAAGAGATGCGTAGAGAACCTTTGCATAAAGGACGTCTATGTATTTACAGGGCAATCTACAACAAGTTTTTGATGCGCTCTATGAGCTTGGAATCATTGATCCAGTTTTGCAAATGGACTGGGGGCAAGCTCTTGAGCAGATGCCGCACCACCTTGATCACTATCACAAGGCGATCGGTGCCGCAAATCTCTATCAGGATGATAAGAAAACTCTCATGGATGAATTGAAAAAATTAAATGAGTCAGCTCTCAAATACTTGGCCATGGAGGTAGCTCGTGAGTATGCCGATTTTCACGCGCGTGAAATTTTACATTAATATAATTCTCAAGTTGGTGGCTGGCGTTCTGTTCGTCATTTTAGGCTTGAGTGGCGAGGTTCATGGCGAGTGGGCAGTTGATTTTTCAAAAAGATTTAAGGAGCAACGAAAAGGTGAGATGAAGGAATCAGCCCCGGAGGGCAGAGCTCAAGATACGACAATCTTTGATCACTTGATTTCTGCTCAGAACAGAGACGGCGTTCAAGAAATCGTTATCTTGAATACTGAAGCTGGATTTGTTCCGAATACGGTGAGAGTTCGAGAAGGAGAAAGTTACAAAGTTCATGTTGTGAATGTGAATGAAAAAGAAAAAAACGTCAGTTTTGTGATGGATTCGTTTAGTGAGCACCATGCCACGTATTTTGGAAAAATGAGGTCATTTGTAATGAGTCCCAAAAAGGAAGGTATCTATTCATTTGTCTGTCCCGAGACCTCTGCTCAAGGGAGAGTGGTCGTGCATGCAGTCTCCGCTGAGGCGGGGATTCGGCGTCCCGCCTCAGAGGAATGATATGGCAAATGGGGACGGCAGTGTTTTTGAGCAGGCCATTCGAAATTTTCTAGGACCTGTTGTGCCTCTGCTGGAGGACGAGAGAGTCACTGAAGTGATGATTAATGGTCACAATGAGATCTGGGTCGAAGTTGCTGGAAAAATTCAAAAAACAAATCTCAATTTCAAGAACGAGGACGCCTTGCGAGCGGCGGTCAACAATATTGCTCAAAGCGTGGGAAGGCGAATCAGCGACGAGGAACCCCGGCTCGATGCTCGGTTGCCCAACGGCTATCGGATCCATGCGGTGATTCCGCCCTGTTCGAGGAAGGGAACGACTGTTGCAATTCGAAAATTTTCTACTAAGCAAATGTCATTTAAGGACTATGTGAACATAGGAGCTATGACTGTTGATGCGGCCCAATTTCTTGATGTGTGCATGAAATTGGGAAAAAATATTTTGGTCAGCGGAGGTACGGGATCGGGAAAGACAACGCTGCTTGGTGTTTTGTGCAATCGGATACCCAAAGGACAGAGGATTATTGTTATTGAAGACGCCAGTGAGTTGAGGGTTGAATACGAGCATGTTGTCTTTTTTGAAACGAGGCTGGCGGATGAACAGGGTCGTGGCGAAGTGACGATTCGTGATTTACTTAAGAGCAGTTTGCGCCTACGGCCCGATCGTATTATTGTTGGTGAAGTGCGTGGGTCAGAGGCCCTTGAGCTCGTGCAAGCCATGAACACCGGGCACAAAGGTTGTTTGGGAACCGTGCACGCGAATTCCCCAAGTGATGCAATTGTGCGCTTGGAGGCTCTTGCCCAAGGCGGAGACAAAGGTCTTAGTGAAAAAGCTCTGCGCTACCAAATTGCTTCTGCCATAGATTTGATAGTACAAGTTTCTCGGTATTCTGATGGCTCCCGGCGGTTAGGGAGCATAGCGGAGGTCAGAGGATTTACCTCCGATGGTTCCTATGATGTTGTGCCGTTGCTAAATCTGAGTCGTTTGACGAAGGGACCAGATGGAAAACTCATAGGCCAGTTGCAACCCACCGGGGAGATTCCATCCTTTATGTCTGAGATTGAGGACAATCAAATTCCCTTTTCGCGGAGTAAATTTGGAGCCAAGGCATCCTGAATAACTGACGAAATAAGGCTAAAAGTTATCGCCCATCAATTTAGCGCGACGCTTCTGGTGCTACGTATCAATTCTATCAAGTCTCTACAACAGAGTGAAAAAACAAGGGAATATCATTTGTTTTCGACCTTCATAGTCGTTACAACGAGGATGTGCATTTTAGCGGAAAGATTACCAATTCGGTTCTAGCTCATGTGAGCCGCCAGGGAGCGGGAATGGAAGGTCTATATGATCTTACAGATCTTCCCGAGGAATTTCTGCGTGATCCGTCCTGCTGGCTTGAGTCTCAAAAAGTGGAGCAATTTTTAGGCGCCGTAAGTCGGGAGTATGGCGATAGGATGGGTGATTGGAATCTGATGGAAAGCGTTGGACACAACTGCCATGAGCTTTGGTCTTGGGGCGTATTGGATAGCGTTTTGCGAATGATGCCCAATGCCCAGGATGTTTATCAGCAGCCCCATCGTTTCTTGTCCTATTTTGTATCGCCGGCACCTGATCTTGCACAGGTTCATCGAGAGAGCGAATCAATAAGATTTGAAATGCCTTGGGTGGCTGAAGAATACCCGTTGACGTCGGAGTACTTGCGAGCGGCCCTTGAGGCTTTGCCTTCCTATGTTGGAAAACAGCGGGCGATGGTGCGTTGGCGTGGTCACCAAATATCAATTGGGTGGTCTGACGCTCAACAGAGTTTTTTTGAAGACGAAGACAGCGACGCGAACTTTAAACCAGAACTTGTTAAGACAATGCGACAATCATTGGAATTGGCTCAACGGGAACTTGAAGAGCGCAAGAGGGAACTGGTTCTTAAAGACTTTCAAATTGAAAAGTATCGGACGCAGCTTGAGAACTTGGTTTGCTTGGCTGAAAATAGCCAGCAAGGGGTTCGCGAGTTTTCGGAATCTCGAAATTTCGATGGGCGTCTTGATCTATTAAAGTCTCAATTGAGGCGCCTTGATGATTATATGGTTCGAGCGCAACAACTTGTAACCATACTTGTGGGTCAAGGGCGAAAGGACCCCCAGGTCCATGAAGCGATGAAGCGAGTCGATTGGGATTACTTACGTTCGACGTTTCCTCAGCTCATCAAAGACATGGTGGCAAGTTTGGTTGGATTGCAGACGGAGCTGCGGGGAGCGGCCATCCAAATGCCTTCGGAGCAAGGGACTGCTAACTCTTCCGATTGGCCCAATCGTGGCAATATGAATCGACAGTTAAATCTTTAAATGAGAAGCAACATTAAAGGAGAGCATTAGTGGCAAAAGTTAAGAACATTCATGGTAGAGAAATATTGGACAGCCGCGGTACCCCGACTGTTGAAGTGGAAGTGACATTCGATTCTGGACATATGGGACGATTCGCAGTTCCATCAGGCGCTTCGACTGGAGCCTACGAGGCCCATGAGCTCCGCGACAAAGATCCGAAAAGACATTTTGGCAAAGGAGTTAGAATTGCCGTTGAGAACATCAATAATATTTTGTCCAAGAAACTTGTTGGTGAGAAGTTCGTTAGTGTAGAGGATTTCGATAAATTGCTCCTAAATATTGACGGAACCGAGAACAAATCAAAAATCGGTGCCAACGCAATTCTTGGCGTTTCTGTTGCCGCCGCTAAAGCTGCTGCATTAGCCGAAAATTTGGCTTTTTATCGTTATTTGGGGGGTGCCGGTGCAACGAAGCTTCCTGTGCCTCTCATGAATGTTGTAAATGGCGGAGCCCATGCGAACAATGGCGTAGACGTTCAGGAATTCATGATCGTACCCGTTGTGGGTGAGTCTTTTTCTGAATCGCTTCGAGCGGGTTGTGAAATATTTCATTCTTTAAAGAAAATCATAAATGAAAAAGGAATGACGACGGCAGTCGGAGATGAGGGCGGTTTTGCCCCCAAATTATCGCGAAATCAAGATGCTCTTCAACTCATTATGAAAGCCATAGAGAAGGCCGGTTATAAACCCGGTCAAGAGGTTTTCCTCGCTCTCGATGTTGCAGCAACTGAAATGTATAACAATGGTAAATATTCTTGGGAAGGTCGGTCGATATCCTCTGTGGAATTGGCTGATATCTATAAGTCTTGGATGAAAGAATATCCGCTTGTTTCAATTGAAGATGGGTTTTCTGAAGATGACTGGGAGGGATGGATCCAATTTACGAAATCAGTGGGTGATAAGATTCAGTTGGTTGGTGATGATTTGTTTGTGACCAACCCAAAACGCCTCCAGGAGGGAATTAGCCGCGGAGCTGCGAATGCCCTCTTGGTGAAGGTGAATCAAATTGGAACGCTCTCAGAAACAATCAAAGCCGTTAAGATGGCCCAACAGGCTTCTTATCGGACAGTCATGTCACATCGCAGCGGTGAGACTGAAGATGCAACAATTGCTGACTTGGCTGTGGGCTTGGAAACGGAGCAGATCAAGACGGGATCTCTTTGCAGAGGCGAGCGGACAGCGAAATACAATCAGCTTTTGCGAATAGAGGAAGATCTGGGTTCAAAGGCTAAGTACTGGGGATCTCAGGCTTTTCATGCTTAGTTTGGCCTTCGCGTGGGGAGGAGTTTCATTGAATTTCAGCGGAACTCCTCAATACCTGGACTTTTATCCTTCCTTTTTTAAGGTATGATAAAGGTGATGGGTATAACCCGTATGTTTCAGTGGATACAAGAGCAGTTGAATCACCCTCTTCGGGTCTTGTGGTTTTGTGCCGCTCTTGCATTTTTCAATCTGTTTGCCGACGGAAGTTTGATTCGTCTGTGGGAGTTACATAATGATTTCTACAAAATCCAAAATCAGACCTCCGTTCTTGAAGGTCGTTCTCTAGAGCTTGATGAGAAACTGCGTCATGCCTCGGATCCCTTGTTTATTGAGAGAGAAGCTCGTGATCGTTTTGACCTAGTTGGGCAAGGTGATCTGGTTTTTGTTTTTTCTGATGATGAAGATGAATCGGCAAGCACGAATGACACTCATTAAAATGTCGAGTTCAACATTTTTTATGCACTATCCAAATCGTCCGGAGTACCAAATAAAAAAGTTACTTTTTTAAAGGAGGCTTTCTTATGTCTTTAGGTCGGGTGAAGTGTTTTTTTTCCCACCAAGGTTATGGATATATCCAGCATCACGATGGAACGCCTATATATTTTCATTACACCTCATGGGGTGATGGTGGTAGAGTTGACGACTCAATCGTTGGGTTAGATGTAGATTACGATCTTTTGGAAACATCAAGGGGGCCGGAAGCAACGAATATTCGGCCTTTGAGAAGATGAAAATTCTCGATTTTGATTGAATAGCATATTAGAGGGGGATTTGAATGGAGTGGGATGGTCTAAAAGTCAGGCAGTTACGCCTGAGGCTTGGTTGGTGCACGGCGAATATGGCGCGCCGTTTAGATTGCTCCCAGAGGACAATTTTGAGTTGGGAATTGGGCGAAGCATTGCCAGATCCTCGATATTTTTCTCCATTGAAAACCTTGCTTTCTTTTGCTGAAGCCAACGCCGAATGGGTCAAGCAAAGAAACGTGGCTGAAAATTTAATCAGAGAGAATGGACTACAGCAGATAAATCGCGAAGAGATCTATAGGCTGACAGACAAGGTCCAGTAAAATGAAAAGACTATTTCTCGTTGACGTCAGCTCGATGTTTTTTCGGGCCTTTTATGCTATTCCTCCGCTCTCGAGCCCCAAGGGCACGCCGACAAATGCCTTGTATGGGTTGCTGTCGATGACAGTAAAATTGTTGAGAGAGAATAAGCCTGACTACATGGTTTTTTGTTATGATCGGATAGAGCCATCCTTTCGGCAGGGCCTCTACTCCGAGTACAAAGCCAATCGCAAGGAAATGCCCGAAGAGCTCGTGCCCCAAGTTCCTTACCTTAAGAAGTTGCCAGAAATTTTGGGAATAGCCGCACTAGATTGTCCGGGCTACGAAGCTGATGATGTGATCGGTACCCTCGCGAAAAAGGGAAGAGCGAACAACTTAGAGGTAATCATAGTGAGTGGAGACAAGGACTTTGCGCAGTTAGTCTCTCCTTTCACTGTGCTTTACGACACGATGAAAAATGTAAAATATGATAGTCATGGAGTTGTTGGAAAATGGGGAGTGGCTCCCGAACAAATGATTGACTACTTGGCTTTAGTTGGAGATTCCAGTGATAATATTCCTGGAGTCAGGGGGATAGGGCCTAAGGGCGCCATTCATTTATTAAATGAATTCCGAACTTTAGATGGAATCTATCAAAATATCGACAAAATTTCTGCTAAGGCTCAGAAAGCTCGTTTGATAGAAAACAAAGATATGGCACTGCTTTCCCAAAAGCTGGTGACCATTGTTCAAGATATTGATCTTGATTTTAAGTGGGATGATTTTCGTCTTAAACCCATTGATAAAGACCGGCTTCGGGATTTTCTATTGGAAATGGGATTCAAATCATTTGAAAAAAGTCTTCTCGGCGAGAGCAAAAATGATATTCAAGCTGGGTTTCCAAAAGAGGAGGCCAGCGCTCAGATCAAAAAAGTTCACCTGATAAAAAATCTGAGAATCGATCGACTGCCGAAGGAAAAAGCAAATCACAGAAATGGATTGAAAGAAATTGGACCATTGAGGAGCTGAAGTCTTCGATTGAACCTTATTCGAAACTTTGGGGGCTCAGGACCGATCGTGGTTTTTTATTTGGATATAAAGGTCGGGTCGGATACGCAGAGGGTGAGGATAGAGAGATCGGAAGAGTGCTAAGTGGTAAATTTCTGAAATGGAAAGGTTTTGATCTCAAAGAGGTTTTTCGATCCTTGCAGATCAGTGATCCCCTGGTGGTATGGGATGCTATGCTCGCCGCCTATGTTCTTGATCCGGGAAGTGTTGATGATTTCAACCAGATCTATCAGAGATATTGCGAAAAAAATGTCCCTGACTTGGCTTCTGCAGGTCAAATAATGAGCTGTCATTCAGAAATTAAATTTATTCTTCTTGAAAAGCTCGATGAGATGGGAGGAAAAGGGATTTATGAGCATCTAGAGATCCCTCTTGTTCCTGTTCTTTATCATATGGAGAGACAAGGAATAGGTATAGATGTTGCGGAGCTAAATGAACAGGGCAAACTCCTCGCTCAGGATCTGTCCCTGTTGCAAATTGAAATTCACAGGGCTGCTGGTCAATCTTTTAACATAGCGAGCCCAAAGCAACTCGGCGAGATTCTTTTTGAGAAAATGAAAATTCCGGCGGGGAAAAAGACAAAATCTGGATATTCAACCGCAAGCGATGTGATAGAGAAATTAGCTGTTGAGTTTCCAATTTGCGGTTTGGTTCTTAAGTATCGCGAATTGGCAAAGTTAAAATCGACTTATGTCGACGCACTCCCTCAGCTGATCAGTAAGGAAACGGGCAGGTTGCATACCCACTATCGACAGGCAGCCACATCTACGGGAAGGCTTTCAAGCGTAAATCCAAATCTCCAGAATATTCCGATCCGCACTGAGAGAGGGAGAATGGTTCGCAAAGCGTTTGTCGCCGAAAAAGGAAAATTATTTATTTCGGCCGACTACAGTCAAATCGAACTCCGTATTCTTGCTCATGTCACGGGCGATGAGGGTCTTGTTCGAGCATTCAAGGAAGATCTTGATATCCATTCTGCGACAGCTTCTGAAATTTTTAATCTTCCTCTCAAAGATGTGACATCTGAGTTCAGACGAAAAGCAAAAGCTGTGAACTTTGGAATTGCTTATGGACAAGGGGTTTTTGGATTGGCCCAGACTTTGGGGATTTCACGTGGCGAGTCTGCTGAAATTATAAAAAAATATTTTGAACGTTTTAAAAAAGTGAAGGAGTACATGACGGAGACAGTCGAAAAGGCAAAGATCAATGGATTTGTCGAAACAATTTTCGGGCGTCGCAGATACATTCAGGAACTCAAATCCTCTCGTCCAGCGGTCAGAGCCTTCGGAGAGAGAGCCGCCATTAATGCTCCGATTCAAGGCGCGGCCAGTGATCTGGTAAAAATGGCAATGATTCAACTTTACCAGGAAATCGAGTCTCCAATGATTTTGCAGGTACACGACGAACTCCTCTTTGAGTGCGAGGAAAAGGTTGTTGAGAGTCAGTCTGCTGAAATAAAAAAGGTAATGGAGAATGTGGCTAAACTAGATATTCCCCTAAAAGTTAACTTGGCTTGGGGTAGAAACTGGGAAGAAGCTCATTCTTAATGCCATCGGCCTTTTTGTCTACATCGTTTCCCATCCGACAACACGTCCTCCTTCGAAGTAGATGAGCCTCATTTCACGTCGATAGCCATCCTCCGAGGAGATATACTTTGAATACTTCCAACACTCGTTTCGATAGATGGGGTTCCCTGCAACTTCAACAATCTCGGGGTCTCCCCAGGATTCTGTTACTGCTTTTTGGCTCATTCCTATCACAATATCATTGCTCTCAATAAGTTTTGCCATTTCATCAGAGTAACCTCCGTTGTCGGTGTCGGAAATCCCGAGGCTTTGAACCCATCGCTCACGAGCTTCGATGGTCGGGATCTGCAGAAATAGGATGCGGTCTTGATCACTTTTTAGAAATGCCTGATAGCGGTAATACTGTTGCTTTTGAAGTTTTGTTGGAATTGCAGATTCCATGCGTTTGAGCCGCAGTCTTTGTTCGATGTTTGCTTGGTCCTGTTCATTTAATGTTTGAGAGGGATTTATACCTAGTTCCTCGAAGGCGAGTTGTTCCTGGCGCATTCTTCGGCTTTGATAGAAATCGACCGCAGAATTGGATTCTTGAAATTCTGCCCCCAGATAGCCGCTGTCAGGATGGCGCTGTAGAAGGGAGCAGGACGAAAGTCCAAGCATTAAGAGTGGAACTGAAAGAACGTAGCTTTGCAGCATCTGGGACCTCCTGAGTCGATATCGGTATGAAACAAGAATTTTTAAGTCCAAGGATCGGCTAAATTTTGTCATAATGTTGAAATGGCGGACTTAAAAACCACGAATTTTGAAAAAAGCAGTGAAAAAGGAATTTCTGAAGCCCAGGTGGGCTCAATTTCTCTTGAGGATATCGATAAATTTTTAGAGGAATCTGATCCAGCGTTTAGTATGTCTTTGGCAGATATTGTTCCAGAGGAGCTAAAGACCGACGCTGAGATAAGTTCTTTGGACCTGGACGAAAAAGCACTGAGTGAGGACGATGAGCAAAAGGAGAAAAAGAAGAGTTTTTTGGATAGATATCCACAGGTGCAAACGGCCATCGCCAAAAGTCTTGTACCTATAAAAGGAATTCCAACAAAATCTAGAACTTTCATCTTGAAATTGCGGAATGAATTCCTCTCTGTTTTATTTGGGTTTTGGAGTTTTTGTCGTCATGGACTTCCTGACAGACTGAGGTATTTATTAGCTCAAATAAAGGCGGCTATTGCCTTCTGTCTTGAACTCAATCGCAGGTTTTGGGCAAAGACCTGGAAGGAGAAAATACTCTATGGATCTGCCTTGGTATTTTTTGTTGGATTTAGCTCGATGGTAGCAAAAAACATGAAGGGGAGGTGGCTGCCCTCTCTCTTTTTGGATTACACAAGAGAGCTTGGTTTGATCTCAAACAAGGTGCAGGTTTACGACAGTAAAAAGGAGATTTTACTCGCAGATGCGTTTCCACAGCCCTTTTTTACTGTATTGCTGGAAAAGATCGTACTGAATTTTCGAAAAACATCAGAACATCAAAATCCCATGGGGGCATTTAAGTTTTATGTGCGTGTTGACTCACAGGAAACAGCTGTCGAAGTTAAGGATCGGCAGATTGAATTGTTAGATAGCATGCAAAGAGCCCTCGAAGAACTCACCTACGAAGAGGCCAACGGTCCTGGTGGCAAAACAACAATTAAATCCCTTGTGAGGAACGAGATCAATCGAGTTTTGAGCCAAGGCCGGGCCCTTGAAATAGATATTGAAATGATGATCACGAAACCTTAGCTTCTGCCTCCAATTCTTCGCAGTGGTTAATTGTCGGGACCGTCTGATGTGAGAGAGCGAAGGTCTATTTGGTAGGTTCTTATCCGGTCATGAAGAGTGCTTTTGGGCAGACCCAAATCAGCGGCGGTTTTTCGCTGATTTCCATTATTTATTTGGAGCCTTCTCTCTATGAGAGCTCTTTCCAAATCTTTAATTACATTTCCTGACAGAGGTTCAGGTCCGATGGGAGATATCTTTGATAGAGAAACGCCAAAGTTTTCGGGAAGGATATCAATCAAGTTTTCTACGTCAGAGGCCATGACCCTATCTCGGCAGAGGGTTTTTGCTCTGGCTACCACGTTTTTGAGTTCTCGGATATTTCCTGGCCAACGATGTTCCTTTAGCCTGTCAATCGCCTCGGTCGAGAAAGCCACTTTGTATTCTCGGGCAAAGTGATGGAGAAGGTTTTCAAAATCTTCCATTCGATTTCTCAATGCGGGTGCTTTTATGTTTAAAATATTTAGGCGAAAATAGAGATCTGCGCGAAACTCCCCCTGAACCACTCTTTCCTTTAAGTTGTGATGGGTGGCGGCAACAATTCTGACGTCAGTTGTAATCGTGCGATCTGCGCCGACTGGCCGGATCTCTCGGTTTTCGAGGCATCTGAGAAGTTTTGGTTGGAGGCTCAATGGCAGGTCGCCGATTTCGTCAAGAAATAGAGTTCCCGCACGGGCCGATTCAAAGGCTCCTTTGCGATCATGAGTTGCATCTGTAAAACTCCCTTTTGCATGCCCAAAGAGCTCACTTTCGGCCAGGGACTCGCTCATAGCGCTGCAATTGACACTGACAAATGGGCCCTCGCGACGGGCTGAGTAGCGATGGATCATTTGAGCGAGAATTTCTTTGCCTGTCCCAGAGGGGCCGCCGATGAGAATGGCAAGGTCCGATCTGCTGAAGTTTGGAAGCGATCGTAATTTACTATTCCAAGAGGTATTCTTGCTCGTTAACAATAAAGACAAGGGGCGCTTGTCCCTTTCAGTGCGAAAAATAAGCTCAGAATTTCCAATGCGGATTCTATCATTGTGGGAAAGAGGAGCTTCCAATATCTGTGCTCCGTTGACCACAGTTCCGTGGCGGCTACGCAAATCTTTTAACACATAAATACCGTTGCGCCACTCGATCCGTGCATGACGGGATGAAACGGAGGGATCGTTGACTTGAAACTGGTTGTTGTCGTCTCGGCCAATCGTCAAAAACTCGCTGAGCTCGTGAACTTCGTGAGTTGGGCCTTCAAGGTGAGAGAGGAAGGCTTGGGGAACTTTCGGGCGGGAAATAGATTGAGTCATTTGGGTGTCCATGCAATACCTCGCAAAAGGGGTTTAATATAATGGCGGACCGTCGTTAGATTGAAAGTAATTACAATTCTGGTGCCGAGGTAATTTTGCCCCTTTTCGCCTCAATTCGAGGAGAGAGTCCAGATTCTCGGATTTGCGTCGCAGGATTTGGACTGGATACTCATTGATCCTTGTCATGATCTTGGAAAAAGCTTAGCTTGGCGCACATGAAAATCGATTTTCTGATGAGTGGAGTTCAACCCAAAGACTATCCTTCGCCTGATCTGCCTGAGGTGGCCCTTCTTGGGCGGTCCAATTCGGGCAAGTCCTCGTTTATCAATGCCTTGGCCAATAAAAAAATTGCAAAAGTATCGGCCTCCCCAGGAAAGACTCGCTTGCTGAATTTTTATTCGGCAGGCGAGCACTATAGATACGTCGATATGCCTGGATATGGTTTTGCCTCGCGGAGCCGTAACGAAATCAAGAGTTGGCGAAAAATGGTCGAGGTTTATATGATGGAGCGATCCTGTTTGACAGGCCTTCTCTTGATCATGGATGCAAGGCGAAAATGGACGGAGGACGAAGAATTACTTCGTGAATATGCCTTGGGAGCGAATTTGCCTCTCCTGGTAATTATGACAAAAGAGGACAAGCTTGGCAGAGAAGAGAAGTTGAGGCAGATGGGCCCAGTGGCTGAGATTGTTGGCAAGGAAAGTGTATTTATGGTGTCTAGCCTCAAGAAAACCGGAATTGCCGGGGTGGAAGAGGCAATTTTCGAGAGATGGATTCGCAACTGGAGTTCGCTCAAATGAAAATTATCGGAGTAATTCCAGCTCGTTATGGTTCTAGTCGATTTCCTGGGAAGCCATTGGTGCCGATTGCCGGGAAACCCTTGCTGCAATGGGTAATCGAGGGGGCACGAACGGCGAAACGCTTATCAGAGATATATGTTGCAACAGATCACTCTGAGATTTTTCAATTGGCAGAGAGTTGCGGAGTTCGTGCCATTATGACGGAGCCAGGCCTTCCATCGGGAAGTGACCGTGTCTGGGCAGCTTTGAAAGATATGGAGTGTGAAGTGGCTGTGAATATACAAGGAGACGAGCCGCTTCTGACGGGTGGGCTTCTGGATTCCCTGGTAGCTCCTTTCGAAGAGGATGTTCGCCTTGAAATGGCGACTTTGGGACGTGCATTAAAACCGGGAGATCTCGAATCAATGTCCGCTGCAAAGTTGATTGTAAACCAACGTCATGAGGCCATTTATTTTAGCCGATTTCCGATCCCTTATTCACGAATTGACGCAAAGCAACTTCCTCAAGTATGTTACAAACATATAGGTCTTTATGCCTATCGGAAGAGTTTTCTGAAGGTTTTTTGTGAGCACGGACCCGCCGATCTTGAATTGGCGGAGGGCTTAGAGCAATTGCGTGCTTTGTTTTTAGGAGCACGGATCCGTATGGTACAAGTTGAAGAGGATTCTTGGGGTGTTGACACCCCTGAGGATGTGGCGAAGATTGAGGCAATGATCCAAAAAAGGCGAGGAAATGGCAGGAGCTAAAAAATCCAATTTAAACAGGAACTCTCAGAAATTTGTTCGAAGTAAGAAACCTCTGAAAAAAATGAAGTCACCTCTCAAGTCGACCTCTGAGGTGTTTGAGCCGAAATTCATTTTTGTTACGGGAGGGGTCGTTTCCTCGATCGGAAAGGGACTAACGGCGGCGAGTTTGGGTACTTTGTTGGAATCTCGTGGACTTAAAGTATCACTTATGAAGTGCGATCCTTACATTAATGTCGATCCTGGAACAATGTCCCCTTTGCAACACGGCGAAGTTTACGTCACAGAAGATGGAGCCGAGACGGACTTGGATTTAGGTCATTATGAGAGATTTGTGCGCGTTTCTTTGACTCGTTCAAACTCGGTTACTGCAGGTCAGATCTATGAAAGCGTGATTTCAAAGGAGCGGCGGGGAGACTATCTGGGTGGTACGGTCCAAGTCATTCCTCACATCACCGATGAAATTAAATCTCGGATATTTCAGGCAGCTCAAGGCGCCGAAGTCATCATTGTTGAGATAGGTGGCACGATTGGTGATATTGAAGGACTTCCGTTTATCGAGGCCATTCGACAATTGAGGGTAGACGTTGGAATTCAGAATTCTATTTTTGTGCATGTCACCTATGTTCCATACATAGCCGCTGCAGGTGAGTTAAAGAGTAAGCCAACTCAACACTCAGTCAAAGAACTTCGTGAAGTCGGAATTCAGCCAGATTTTCTTATCTGCCGCACTGAAAAGCCCATTCCTCGTGAATTAAAATCAAAGATTGCTCTTTTTTGTTCCGTTCATCCGGATAATGTTATTGCAGCGCCTGATTCGGCGAGTATTTATCAGGTCCCACTGACTCTTCATCAGGAGGGCTTTGATGAGAAAGTTGCAAAGCGTCTGGGAATTGAAGTCGGTGAGCCAGCCATTCAGGAATGGGAGAAGATGGTTGCAACGCTCATGAATCCAAAGCATGAAACTAAAATTGGAATCGTGGGAAAGTACGTTGATCTGAAGGAGAGTTATAAATCATTACATGAAGCAATTATTCATGGAGGGATTGCCAATCACACGAAAGTGAATGTGGTCTATATTGATTCTGAATCGCTTAATACCAAGAATGCGAAAGAATCGCTTGCTGGTGTAGATGGAATTTTGGTTCCCGGTGGATTTGGCGAAAGGGGCGCTGAGGGGAAGATGGCCGCAATTCAATATGCACGCGAAAATAAAGTCCCCTTTTTTGGAATTTGTTTCGGAATGCAATTGGCGGCAATTGAGTTTGCCCGTCATGTTTGTGGGATAAAAGATGCGACGAGCCGCGAGTTTAATATACCAATAAAGAAAAACTACAATTTGGTCATTGATATGATGGAGGAGCAGCGCGGGGTTTCGGACAAGGGCGGGACCATGAGGTTGGGCTCTTACCCTTGTAGCCTCATTCATGGGACCCGAGTTCGTGAAATCTACGGTGAGTCATTGGTCCATGAACGACATCGTCATCGTTTTGAGTTCAATAACAAATATCGAGCTCTTTTTGAGAAGAAGGGCATGATTTCTTCTGGAGTTTGTAAAGAGCGAGATTTGGTTGAGATAGTTGAAATTAATGAGCACCCTTGGTTTATCGGTGTTCAGTTTCATCCTGAATTTAAATCAAGACCTTTACAACCACATCCCTTATTCACTTCCTTTGTTAAATCTGCAATTTTGGTTTCTTCATCTTTAAAATCAGAAATTCCTTCCAAGACAAGAAGAGGCGGAGTCACCGGAGCAAAATGGAAAGATCGTCTTTATCCAGCCCCAGAGGCAGGTTCCTGATGGATCGGGAGATGAATGCGGACCTCGATGAGGCGCGATCAGTATTGGAGATTGAAGCTCGAAGTATTTTGCATTTGCGTGAAAGGCTGGGTCGGGAATTCTCTAAAGCGGTTGAACTTGTCCTCGCCTGTCAAGGCAGAATTATTTCGACAGGAATTGGTAAATCGGGGATTATTGCTCGTAAATTAGCGGCCACCTTTACGTCCACGGGTACGCCAACAATATATCTTCACCCTGCCGAAGGCTCTCACGGGGACTTGGGCATTGTTACAAAGGATGATTTGGTTATTGCAATGAGCTATGGCGGGGAATCGGCCGAACTGGTTCCTATCATTTCTTATTGTGCGCGAAAAAACGTGGTGCTTATTGTGATGACTGCTAATTCGGAAAGCACTCTCGGACGAGCGGGAACTGTCTCTTTAGATATTGGCGTCGCAGAAGAAGCCTGTCCGCTTGGTCTAGCGCCGACGGCGAGTACGACAGTAAATTTAGCTTTGTGCGATGCTCTGGCGATGGCAGTTTTAAAGCGTCGAGGATTTAGCAAAGATGATTTTGCTGAGTTCCATCCGGGTGGGGCCTTGGGTCGCCGGTTGTTAACTCGAGTTCGAGATGTGATGCATGTCGGAGAGGCCCTTCCACTGGTTTCTCCTGACGAGGACATGGCCACAGTTGTGAGCCAAATGACTGCAAAGGAAGTTCGGGGAGTCGCAGGAGTTGTTCAGGAGGACGGAACCTTGATTGGCGTTGTGACAGATGGAGATATTCGTCGGCGATTGGAGAAGAGTAAATCTCCACTGCTGGAACGGGCAAGCGTCCTTATGTCTCGGCATCCCAAGACCATAGACGTGAACGAATTGGCTGAACGAGCTCTCTTTGTCATGGAGCAATTTCAAATTCAAATTCTTTTTGTCGTCGACAAGACGGCAGAAAACCCTTCGGCTCCTTTGGGGATCATTCACCTTCAAGATTTGTTGCGAGCTAAGGTTCGTTAGAGGCTTGGATCTTTCAAAATTTAGTTGGCAAATTTTTGAGAAATGAGACCTAAGCCCTGAGATTTTCGAAACGATAGCCTTAAATCGAAGATAACCATATGATGAAGATGCCGAGAGGTAGGTCTTTGGAATTCGGTATTGATCTCTAATTGTGCGAGATGAATTCATGAACTTGGTATCGAACTATTTATATCTTTTTCTGGCGATTGCTATTGCTCTTCCAGGCTATGCCGACACGATCGAATTTCCTGAGGATGAGTTGGCAAGTGAATCCGTATTGCCTGTCTTTGACAAGTTGGCGAACGTGAAAAACCGAAATGTTGTCACCGAAAAGAGAATTGAACTAGGGGGAGGATTTGGCTTTAATCTGATGGATCCGTTCTATAATCCACTCAATTTTCACGGTTCTCTTTCCTATCATTTTGATGAAATTCATGGAGTGAATCTGGCAGCGGCCTTTTGGCAAAGTGGTCTTTCCAGCTATGGGGAGCAATTGAGGAAGGGCGAAGGTCTAGATGGGGATTATTTCGATGCGAGTCGAGCTCCTCATCCTAAATATATGTTTATGGCCAACTACCAATACACGGCCTATTATGGAAAAATTAGCTATTCGAAAAAAATGGTTATGAATCTATCCATGTTTAGTCTCGTGGGCGTGGGAATGATTGGACTTGATGACCAGAGTGTCGTCGCCCTTAATGTTGGAGTCGGAGAGAAGTTCTATTTCACGCCGAATCTGGCACTTCGTCTGGATTTACGTGCCCTTATCTACAGAGGTCCGGATCCTACGACAAAAAGACTATTGCCAACAGATCCAATCCACCCAAGTTCAGCCTTTGACGAAGGAACCTTCATTCATGCCTTGATGACCCTTGCCCTCGTCTATCTTCTCTAGATCTTTGTCCTTAAGATCCCTTTTATTTGCTTATTCACCCGTCATTCATTCTCTTTACCAGACAGAAATCAGGGCCGGACCTCAGTGACAACGTCTAGAATTGCATGTGATGTGCTCAAAAACTCACCGTTTTACTGATACTGTTTAAGAGTGAGATCATCTAAGGTGAGGACAGCAGTGCTGAGTAACCCCTTTCTTATCCTCCTGATTACTTTTGGATTGGCCATCAGTCCCACGTCGGCTTTTTCTCAAAGCATGGCGAATAATTCCGAAAATTCAGGGACGGAGTCACAAGCGACGGGGGAATCAGATTCCCCGGACGACGAAGTTGAAGATCTCTACGATAAGTTTGAAGATAAAGAAACCGAAAAAAAGGCAGAAAAGAGAGAGTCAGAACAAAAGATCAAATCGATCGAAAAGGCAAAGCCAGATCCGACGACGCTTTCTGAGCTCTCTACGCTAGCTCCGCTTGCCGACATAGCCGTTATCCAGAAGAGATTTTTACCAAAAACAAAGCGTTTTGAATTGTCGGGAAGTATTTTGGGAACAATCAATAATCCATTCTTTCTCAATATGGGCGCGGCGCTTCGTGGTGGCTATTATTTCCAAGAGAAATATGGAATTGAATTTGTTTATTTCATGTTGTCTTCGTCCGAAAGAACCGTCACGGATAATTTACGAACAAAGAGAAGCGTTAAGACCGAGAGTCTGGTCACTCCAAAGAATTTCCTTGCAGCAAATTTCAAATGGACACCCATGTACGGAAAAACGACGTTTATGAATAAGCGCATTGTTCCCTTTGACTTCTATTTCTCTGCTGGAGCTGGAATGACGAATACTGACCAGGGAGGCAGCGCCCCGACCCTTCATTTGGGTGGTGGACAGTCCTTTGCCCTTTCTAAGGGCATGGCGTTTCGTTGGGACATTAACTGGAATTTTTACCAAGCTGAGAGTGAAGTTCTAAAAGGTGGTTCGCTCCAAAGCGTCAAAGCAAATCATGATGACGTCTATGTTGCCTTGGGACTTAGCTTCTTCTTTCCGGAGGCAACATACAGATGAATAGATCGATATTCTGCTGTTTGATGGCTTTCCCACTCTTTACGATGAATGCTGCCGCCAATTCAGAAACCACGGCTGTTAAAAATGAAAATGTAACTGATCGCTCTCCCTCTTCTCGTTCTGGCGCCGCTATGACAGCGGAAAGTAAAAACCGCCAAGAACTGGTGGAGGCCCTCAAGTTGGTTAAGGTGGGTCGCTTTCAAGAAGCAAGCATCAAGCTGTTTCAGCTAAGCCACAATCCGCGATTCCGCGATAGAAAAAATGCAGGTAAAATATTTGCTGGGTCTCATGCTATACCAAATGAAAATGCCACAAATTGCGGCGTTTCAATTTATCAGCGTAATCAAGGACGGAAATAACAAGTATCTCAGGCAATCTTTGGAAAAGCTATCATTGGCCGCAGATTCCTTAGGAGACGACACGCTCCTTAACTACGCGATCTCTCGTGTGAAGGTCGATGATTTTCCTCGCGTTCACCGGGACATGCTTTTCTATCGAATTGGAGAATTTCAGCTTCGCAACCAACAATTTGCCGAGGCCGTAGAAAGCTTCAAACGAGTGGCGAACACCAGTTCACTTTTTCCAAGAGCCAAATATCTTGAGGGATTAGCCTCTTCAGAAAGTGGGAAATCTAAGGAGGCTTTTTCAGCTTTTGACGAGCTGGTAGAAGCGCGCGAGCGGTACGGAGTGACAGATGTGAGCCGTGTTTCCGGACTTATCGGTAAGGCACGCGTTCTTTATCAGGCGAAGAAATGGGAGGAGGCGATAGAAGGCTATCGTCAGATTCCTCGCGATACTCCCGCGTGGCACGACACTCTTTTCGAGTCGAGCTGGGCTATGTTGCGCTCAGGCCGATTTCGCTCCGCCCTCAGTAATTTTCATTCACTGCATTCTGATTACTATGAAGATCGATACCTTCCAGAGTCACTCTTGTTAAGGTCAATAGTTTATCTTTATATATGCAAATATGATGAAATGGAAAAAGTGCTGAATCTCTTCAATCAGATATATAAGTCTGTTTATCGGGACGTCGTCAATTTTCTTAAGACTTCGGCCCCCGATCAGTATTTCTCTGAGACGGTTTCGAGCTTGAAGGAATGGCGTGAAAGCGGAGACAATCCAATCAAGGAATCGCAACACAAGATCCCCTTGATTGTGGCTCGAAAAATATTCAAAGAGGGTGATTTTCTTCGTTCATATGCCTACATAAAAAAGCTATTGGCCGAGAAAGCCTTGATTGAAAAAATGGAACCGGGTTGGAAGAATTCCGCACTGGGACGTTATGCAAAGAGAATTGTTCAGAAGCGTCTTATCAAAGCCCGAAAACGGACGGGTCTTCAAATCAGGGGTCATCTTGACACAATCAGAGAAGATCTCTTCGATCTTTTTGAGCAGGAGGGCTTTATTCGTTACGAAATGATCAATGGCAAAAAGGAATCATTGAAGAAAAAATTGGCGGGGAAGGATCTGCCGGAACAAGCCCAAGTTGATGAAAGTGCTGAGCGAGACTATTACATTCAAAATGGATTCGAGTACTGGCCTTTTAGAGGTGAGTACTGGTTAGATGAATTGGGTAATTATCATTATGTTGGAACACAAAGTTGTAACTAAAATTGAACTTCTGATTCGGGGCCGGCGGCGAGGATTTCTTTTTCCCGGAGCGATGCTCTTCGCATTCATATCGAATTTCTGTCAATTTGCTGTTGGCGCTCCCAGTGAAAGAGCTCCAGCAGAGGCAGGAAAGGTAAAAACTGTTGGTGATGTACTCAGAAAGATTGAAGGAAAGAATCTCTCAATAAAAAAGGGAGATTCAAAACTGCCGCAATTTCAGGAATTTGAATCCCGTAAGCAGACAAATCTTCAAGCAGTCAAGCCTCCTTCGTCCACTTCTCTTTACTATGAGGAAGGTTCTGAAGAAGCAGTGCTTGAAAAAGTGACCGATGACGGAATAGACCAGCTTTTTAAATTAACAAATAAATTTAAATCAAGCAAGAAGCGCGGTGAGTTGTGGCTGAGACTAGCAGAACTTTACGTGGAAAAATCGCGTCTGATTGAATTCCGACTGCATCAGGAATTCGATCGAAAGATTCGAGAATCAAAGGAAGGTTCTCCAAAGCAAAAGCTCAACTTGGGTCCGGCGCAGGAGTATAACAGAAAAGCCGTTCAGCTCTATGAGTGGTTTCTGCGGGATTTTCCTACTGACGAGAAAGTTGATCAGGCTCTATTTTTTCTCGGGTTTAATTATTTTGAATTAAACGATGAAAAGAAAGGTATGTCTTATTACCAAAGACTGACAAAAGAATTTCCGAAGAGTCCTTTTGTTGACGAATCTAACTTTGCTATTGGCGAATTTCACTTTGAAAATGAGCGTTGGTCAGAGGCATTGCCTCACTATCAGCAAGTGGCAAATAATAGGAGGGCACGACTGTTTTCGTTTGCTCTCTATAAGTCGGCTTGGTGCCAATACAAAGTGGGCTCAGTGAAGGAAGCCTTGCAATCGCTTGAACGAGTGATTAAGGCAGGGCGTATGGCAAAGAGCCAAGAGGAAAAGACAATTGGAGGAGTTAGTCGCATTCGTCTGGCTACGGAGGCGCTTAAAGATCTTGTCATTTTTTATGCTGAAGTGGGGAGTTACAAAGCTGCAAAGGACTACTTTGCTCAAGTTGCAGGTCCGAAAAATGTTAATTCCCTGCAGGAAAAACTGGCATATTATTATGCGGATATGGGACAGAGAACTGGAGCTCGTTTTACCTTTCACGAGCTGATTGAAGCAAACCAAAGTGCCCCGAAGGCTTACGACTATCAGTATCAAATTGTAACGATGTATGCGGCGACGGGCGAGGCCAAAATTTTTAAACAGGAGCTCTATAACTGGATTCAGGGCTATGGGCCAGATAGTGCCTGGCAAAAAACAAATGGTCGTAATCGAGAACTCATTGCAAAAGCGACACAACTAATAGAGACGACTCTGCGAAACTACATTTTGCAACAGCACCAAACAGCGCAGAATTCAAGAGCTCCTAATGCTCAAGCGATGGCTAAAAGTGGATATGAATTGTATTTTCGAGTTTTCAAGGATTCTCCTAAGCTAGATGAGATGCATTTTTTCTTTGCAGAGTTACTTTTTGATATAGAAGAATATGAGAGAGCATCGGATCACTATCTATGGGTGGCAGAGAATGCCCCTAATAGCGCTTATTTTGATAAATCAGTTCTAAATGCAATTCTCTCTTTGGAAAAGAAATTGCCCACTTCTGAGGAAGTCAAAAAAATCGTTGGAGGCACAACATCACCCGTCGAATTTGATTCCACGATCAAAAAGTTTGAGAAGGTGGTCTTGAGATTCCTCAAAGATTTTCCAAAAGGTCCGGATTCGATCGCCATTAAGTATCGGCTTGGCGCGCTTTATTATTATTACAATCAATTTGATCGCGCATTGCTGTCATTTCAAGACATAATTAAGACGGCGCCAAATACCAAGTTTGCCGAATACTCGGCAAACCTGACCCTCGATATCTACAATCTCAAAAATGACTATGAGGGACTAGAAAAGGCCGGACAGGAAATTCTCAGCATACCTCAGTTGGCCGCGTCCCCGGTGGGTTCTCAGGTCCAATCAATTCTAGAGAAATCATCCTTCAAACGTGCTCAAAATATGGAAGCTGAGAAGGATTTTTTGTCCAGTGCAAAGCAGTTTGAGTCTTTTTCGAATAAGAACGCACGTTCCGAATTGGCAACTTCAGCGCGATTCAATTCTGCGGTAAACTACGAAAGAGCGGGCGATTTATTGAAGGCCTTAGCTATGTATGGATCTGTCCTGAAGGGCTCGGGCAAGGGGCACGAGGCCTTAAAACAAAAATCTTTGAAATTTATGGCTTTGTTGTATGAGAAATCTGGGCAATACAAAGAAGCGGCTGAATTTTTTGAGAAGTATGCAAATGAAAACGCAAAAGGAGATAAGGACGCAGTTGATTTTTTCTACAATGCTGGTGTTATTCGGGACGGCATGAATTTCTTTAATGCAGCTCTTGATAATTACCAAAAGTATTTTGATAGAAGTAAGCGTCGTGATCGTATGGAAGTTATTTTCTTGATGGCGAAAATCTGGCAAAAGAGAGGGAATTTGAAGAATGCTCGAAGCTACTACAGCCAGTACGTCGATCTGAATCCAGCAAATGCATCTGCGCTTATAGAGGCGCTCTTTCAACTTGGAGTAATAGAAGAAAAATTGGGAAGACAGAAGGCCTCTGACGACTATTTTAAGAGGACAGTTGCGGTTCAGAAGGGGTTTTCAAAAAATGGAACTCCGGTTGGAGTGGCTTATGCGGCTGAAGCTCAATTCAAAATCATCTACAGAGTTTACGATGAATTGAGATCCATAAAAATCCCCGCGGATCCTTCGGGGCAGGACAGTGCCGTACGTAGAAAGCTTGATCTGATCAGTAAACTAAAGGAGAGACTAAAAGAGGTTATCAAATATGATGATGCTTATATGGTTGTTGCGGCACTCACTTTATCCGGTCAGGCAAATCAACACATGAGCGCAGCTCTTTATTCTGTTGCTCTTCCAAGCAAACTTTCTCCGGACCAATTGAAGGAATATAAAGCTGGCGTTGACAAGGTCGCACGGCCTTTTCAGGACGAGGCACTGAGCAATTACACTGCAGCAATAGAAAAGGGATACAGGCTCGAAGGCTACAATGAGTGGCTCAAAGCCGCATTTGTCGAAGCGAACCGGTTAAATAGTGAGAAATTTCCTAATTTTGGAGAGGAAGCTATTTTGACCAAGCTTCCGGACTACCTGGAGAATTAAGTGAGAAAAGGCTTCTTATTTTTGCTTTTGGTGATCTCCGTCAGCTTCGGTGTTTGGCCAGCTAGAGCTTTTCAGTTTGATGATCTTGATGGCTCAGATCCTACCGAAGAGGCGGGCGTGGACAGGGATGAGGTCCGTGGCGTGTCGAATGAAAAACTTGCGATTAAGGAAAGGCCTGAGACTACGGCACAAGAGGATATTGAGGCATTGCTGACTGCCCGTCGGGCTGGTCTTGAACCCCAAATTATTGCGGCAACTTCGAGGATCTTGGGGAAGGACCCTCGTCACCTTGTCGCTCTCAACACGCTTGCGTTGCACTATTTTGGAAGGAACAATCTGGGGCTTGCTAAAATCATTTTACGACGAGCCTTGAGCGTTCATCCAAAAGAGCCAGCTTTGCATAATAATTTGGGAATTGTGTTTTTAGCTGAGGGCGATCAGCGGTCCGCAATTTCGTCGTTTAAGAAGAGTCTAGAAATGAGACAAGGCTATGTCATTGGCGCAACAAATCTGGCATCTATATATTTGGAGTATCGGGACTACAACAGGGCCTTAGCCCCGTTGGACAGCGGCTATAAAATGGTTAAATCAGGCCTGCGAGAGGGAAAGGAAGAGGCCGTTGGGGTGGCAAATAATCTGGCGGTTGCCTTGAGTTTTGAGGGTCAAGCAAATAGGGCACGCGATATTTATGAGGAAATTGGTAGGGGAACTGCAAGGAATATTACTGTTTTGCTAAATTATGCTACACTTTTAACTGAGCGATTGAAAGCCAAGGATGATGCTTTGAAAGTGATCAGTAAGATCAAATTTGTCGCAGATGATCCAAAGGCTATTCGCAAGGCTGAGGAATTGGAAAAGAAACTCAAGTCTGGGGAATAAATGAGGTAGCCATGGGGGAATGGATCATTAGAATTACTATCTCTTTAGTTATGACTTTGTCTTTCTTGGTTATTTCGGCTTCAACTCTTGGAGAAGAAGCGGTGGATGCCAAGAAACGCAGAACTTCTATTAATTTCGAAGACGAGTTGATTGAAGGCGAGGTTAAAAAGCCAGAGCTTTTTTACCTTCTTCAAAAGAAGCAATTTAATTTCAAAAGGCTGATTAAACTTCGCGAGAATTTCCTTCCAGAGATGAGAAGAACCGCTGAGGATATGCCTCGCGGTGGGAGTGCAGATTGAAGCTGCCAATAGTGATACGCATCTATAAAGGTACGCAGCTTGAATCTGTGATGCAGTTTTCAGATTCCCAGATCGTGGTGGGAACGAGTATCAACTCTCAGATTCAATTGAAAGCGGAGACGATTGCACCCTTGCACACTTTGATTGAGGAAAGGGATTCGGGATTTTACATTTCAGATCTCGGTTCGCAAACAGGTACAATATTTAAGGGTAGAAAAATTTTGGATGAAAGAATCGAGTCTGGTGATTCGTTCCTGGTGGGTCCATACCAGCTCGATTTCTATGTGGGGGTTCCAAAACCTCTGTCCCCCCCCAAGGTTGAGAAGAAGGACTCTGGTGCCGTGGATGTTAAGGCGGGGATCACAGAGGAATTGAGCTCCAGTGCTCTTGAAATCCCCCCTCTCATTTCAGAGGTGACAAATCCAGTTATTCGAGAAGAGACGGTTCACTCAGTGGTCCCAAGTGTCGTGACAGAAGTAAAAGTTCCCCAATCTCTTCCTTCTTTTGGCACCAGGTCTGAAGGCTGGAGTCTGCCGACAGAGTCTAAGGAAAACCCAAAGGTATCTACCTCTCATAAATATGGAACCTACGCGCCGCCTAGTGAATTTGGAAGTCTGAATGAAGTGCTGAGGCCGGGCAAGGGAACCGTCGTTGAAGTCATCGTTGCATGGCGTGAAAGAATTTTAAGCACGTATCGTTTTACTGAGAGGGGTATGGTAAAGGTTGGTTCCAATCCAGGGAATCAAATCATTCTGCCAAATTTGGGATCGACATTTTCGCACTCTCTTGTGCGTATTGATTCGCTTGCGACTGTCTGCGTATCCGGAGAAATGTCAGGTGAGTTGATTTCAGAAGAAGGAACCAAGAGCTTCTCTGAATTGATCAGACAAAACCGTTTGGTTCGAAATACAGTCGGATATGAAATTGGCCTCAAACAGGGAGAAATGGCCAGAGTAGGAATTTACGGGGATCTAATTAATTTGTATGTGCGCTATGTTCCTGAGGCCCCAAAGCCCCTTGTAGCTCCTCTCCTGGATTTGACTGCCTCGGAAGTGACGGGAGTTATTTTAGCTGCTGTTGTTGCTCTGACTTTTGGATTGTACATGATGGTGTATGCTCCAAAAAAATTAAACGATGAATCCTTGCTTGAGGAACCCATGCGCAAGGCTGTTGTCATTTTTAATCCACCTCGACCAGAGCCTAAGGAAGTGGTGGAAGCAAAAGTGGACCCGATTCCTGAAAAGAAAATTGTAAAGATTGTCGAGCAAAAGAACACTGCAACAGTCCCCGCTCCAACACCTAAGGCTGTTGCCGTTTCGGCACCTGCGGCAAAACCAAGTCCGAAGTCCGAGTCTAAAGAAAATGCGGGTGCGCCAGCACAGGCAAAACCAAATCCAAACAAGACGAACAAGAAGAGTCTGACTTCAAATCGTGAGGGTGGAGCCATAAATACCGGGAAATCGGGGGCTAGTCCTTCGAGCGAAAAGGTCGACGTTTCAAAAGTGGGATTGTTGGGTGCTTTTGGCTCAAAAGGAACCCAATCAAAGTTGGATAAGGCGTATTCAGGGGCAGGTGAATTGAGCGGTCTTGCCGACTCAGCAACGGGTTTTGCTGGGCAGGCGGAGGATCGGGCTGGCGACAATATTGGATCAAAGCTCAAAAGTACGGGTGTGGGTGGCAAAGGAAGTGCCACAGTTGGGATAGCAGGTGTGGGAACGACCGGAAAAACAAGTGGCGCTTTTGGATACGGTTCAGGCGGTATTGGAAAGAAGAGTCGGGTAGAGGTGCAGGTGGGAGGTCAGGATGCGGAGTTTGTTGGATCGATTGACAGAGAAGCTATTCGGCGAGTGATCTTGGCAGAAAAGAGAGTCATTCGAAATTGTTATGAAATGACACTCGCTCGCAGTCCAGATCTTTATGGGAAACTTGTTGTTCAGTGGGATATTGAGGAACGGGGCAGAGTGTCCAATGTGGTCGTAGTCAGCACAAGCCTGGGAGACAAATCAGTTGTCGATTGTCTGGTTCAACGTTTGAAAACTTGGAGATTTCCGGAGCCGCCGCCAGATCAAGTGGGTCGGGTGACGTATCCGTTTGTTTTTACTTCACAATAAAAGGGGAGGGATGAAAATTGAATCAACCAACGGCGGTCGTCAGCCATTGTGCTGAATACGGGAATTTTATAGGGCGCGCCTTTTGCGAGGGCGGGACCGTGATGTATTTAATCCTGCTTGTCGGGATATTAACAGTTTTTCTCATCCTAGAAAGAACGATGAGTCTTTCTAAGCTAACGCTGGACAAAATCAGCCTCAATGAAAACTTGTTCAGTATGTTGTTGCGCGGAGATATCAAGCAGGCGATTGCCTTTTGTGATAGCCGTCCAACACCTCTCACCAATACCTTAAAGTCAGGTTTGGTTCAGGTCATGAATAAGCGCCCAGATGAAGAAGTACAGGTGGCGATGGATGCGGCGGTGCTGCGAGAGACACCGCGACTGGAAGGGTGGACTTCCTTTCTTGCAGTGTTTGGCAACGTTTCGGTTCTGATTGGGCTTTTTGGAACGATTGTTGGTTTGATTCGATCCTTTTCAGGTGTTGCGGAGGCAGATGCCGCAACCAAGGCGCAACGACTTTCTCTGGGGATTTCTGAGGCTCTTAACTGCACGGCCTTCGGTCTTCTGGTCGCGATCGTGGCAATTGTTTCATTTGGATTTTTTCAGATTAAAATTGGACGTGCAATCAATGACATGCTTGAGAGCAGCATGAATCTGATGAATTTAATTGTATCGAATCGAGACAAGATTAAGTACTAACACCTAATCTGAGGATGTGGAATGTATGGGCCATATAGATGATGCTGGGGGAGATGATAGAAAGATAGCTGTTGATATCAACTTGGTTCCGTTTATCGATTTGATGAGTGTATGTATTATTTTTCTCCTGATCACAGCTGTTTGGTCCCAGGTTTCTATGATTCAAATAGGGAGTTCCTTGTACGGTAAAAAAGCAGAAGATATTGAGTCTGTAAAGCCACCCCCTCGAGCGGAAATTCCATTTCGGTTAGATGTCAAAGAAGGTGGGTATCTTGTTGTTGTCGGACAAAAAAACGTCTCGGTGCCAAAAGTAAGCGGAGAGTATGATGATTTGAGATTAGTGGCTGAATTGAAGATGGTTAAGGATCTCTACCCAGAAAAGGTCGATGCAATTATCAGCATGTCCGATGACCTTGAATACGGATACCTCATAAAAGGTATGGATGCTCTATTGACCTCGGGGTTTCCCGAAATATCGGTCGCAACGGGAGGAGTTAAATAATGCCCATTCATGTCCCGGGACATCGCAATCGCTCCGGGCGGCAAAAAAAGCCAGTCAAGCGAAATGCAGTGGCTGTGTTGTCACTCACTGCGATGGTCGATATGTTCACGGTATTGACAGTTTTTCTTCTTCAGAATTATGCAAGTACAGGGGAGGTCATTGCGCTTCCAAAGGAAGTCAAATTACCTGAGGCTCACACTGTTAAAGAATTGAAACCTTCAAACGTCGTTGTGATTGCCCCCGATAAGATCATGCTCAACAGTGAGTTTATTGCTGAGTTTCGGACGGTGAAAGAACAAAATGATTGGGAGGTAGAGCTTCTCAAGAGCCGAGTCATAAAGTTGATTGAGGAGGGCCGCATAGCAGAATCGAATTTGGGCAACAAAGTTCGAAAGGCCATCGAAGGAGCAAAGTCTGGTGATGATCCTGATGCCAATGAGATTCCTCAGTATAAGAAAATCACAATTCAAGCTGATAAAAAGGTTGATTTTCTTACGGTCAAGAAAATCATGTACACGGTGACAGAGGCCGGAATCGCCGAAATCAATTTTGCGGTGATAAAACTGCCAGACCCTCCCAAAGGAAGTTGACGCATTGATAACTGAAGGAAGAATTGGGCGTCAGGGCCGGACAAGGAAATGGCCAAGTCTAGGCTGCTTTCCCGTAAGATGGGTGGGTCGTATGTCGGATATAGTCAATCAGAGTGGACTTTGCTTCCATTGAGATTTGAGTAAAATGGAGTCCCGTAAAACCGGATTTTGTGATATATTTAACTTCGGCTTTTGCTCTGATGGGCTCGCCGAGTACGGCGGCTCTTATTTCCAACTGTAATTCTTGTCCGGGAAATCCATTTTCTAACCCAATAATCCCAAGTCCACCCTCGCTGATAGTCTGAATCTGACCAATTGATGCACTATCCCCACTTGTTATTTTCACAGTTCCGCGGATTTTTGCCCGGGGGGTGTGTCTGCGATCAACTCCGATTTCTTCCATAAGATCATGAAAATCAAAAACTGACACCCAACCCGTCATTTCCTTGTTCCACAGCATAATTCCTTCTAGAGAGCTGAGGTCACTCAAAGCGGTCAAAAGTTCCTCGCGCGTAAAGGGCCCCTCAGATTTGCCTTCGCGGGCCATATGCCATTTCAATGAGGTCAATTTTCTATCGGGAGTCTGAAGCAAGGTGGGCAAAGACAGGCTCCACTGATGAACCGTAATCCAATCCTTTTGCGCTTTGCCCCAAATGGAGCAGTCCTTGGGCAGACCTCTCTCAATCTGCTTTTGGATATCCTCTGTGGAAAAAGGCCCAGAAACGTCCTCGTCATTATTCAAGAACCACTGAATGACCATACTTTGCTATCGGTTCTTTAAGACGCTGACTTTAGAGTCCTTAATGAAAATACGGAAGGCTGTTTCTCAATTTGTAAAGGCAAGATAAAAAATAAAGCTAAACAAATTTTGAAATCATGCTAATTCCGTGCCAATTCTATGTTACAATGCCAGGAGAGGGTATGCATGGTAGTAAGCATATGAGTGTTAAATTGGGGAAGTTCCTTCTGGGGGTACTGCTTGTAGTGTTAATTGTCGAAATCATTGTGATTTTTCCCCGAGACCTGGATGATAAGGCAAGACCCCAGTCCGGGCCCAGTGAGCCAGATGCTGGAGTGAGTAAGGGAATTGAACAAATTATGCGGGGAGCTCATCTTGTCGAGACCAGAGAGGGAGAAAAAGAGTGGGAGCTGTGGGCGGAGTCGGCAGTTGCTTACAAGTCAAAACCAACCTGGTCTTTGCGCAAAGTGAAAACAAGATTATTTGGCAAGGATGGGGTGTTCTTCATTGTGACAGGTGATGAGGGATCGATAGACGTAAAGACCAAGGACATGGATGTGAAAGGGAAGGTCATCATTCGCTCGTCCAACGGCTATGCATTCGAAACGGAAAAGATGATTTATCATTCTAAGGAACGTCAATTTGTAGCGCCTCTCCCGGTTTTCATGCGGGGCCCAAAGGATGGGGAGGGTTTTTCGTTGATCCTGCGCGGGAATTCATTGGCAGCTGACCTGAACAATTCTTCGATGACGGTCAATGGAGGGGTGAAGGGAGAAAAGGTATTCAAAGGAGATCGCAGACTTTTGATTCGAAGTCAGAAAGCTGCGTTCAGCGGCAAATCTAATCTTGCCCGTTTTAGCGAGGACGTTGTGATGGATTTCGAAACAATGAGAATTACGGGTCCAGAGGCTGTATTTGAATATGGGAGGGAGCAGAATCTGGTCAAATCCGTTCAGGTCTCTGGCGGAGTGCGAGTGAGTGATCTAGAAAAATGGGTGACTTCGCAGAAAGTGAGCGTGAATTTTGATAAGGATCGCTATGTGTTTAGTGGCAATCCAAGGGTAGTTCAGAACAATGACGAGCTTCAGGGAGAGGAAATTGTTTTTCTTGAGGGTGGTAAAAAAGTTGAAGTCTTTAAGGCAAGGGCGAATGTGGAGAGTCAGGAACTGGAGAAGGCAAATTGAGCGCGTTAATTGTAAATAAGATTTCCAAGCGATTCAAGTTGCGCCAAGTGGTAAAGGAAGTCTCTTTTCAAGTTCAATCTGGTGAAATCGTGGGAATTCTTGGTCCAAATGGAGCTGGAAAGACAACCAGTTTCTATATGGTTGTGGGCCTCTTAAACCCGGACGAGGGAGAGATATTGTTAGACGATGGATCCATCGGAAATTTGCCAATGTACAAGAGAGCGAGGATTGGCTTGAGTTATCTTCCTCAGGAAGCAAGTATTTTTCGTCGCCTTACCGTAGCAGAGAATATTTTAGTGGCCCTTGAGGCTCACGGATATACGGGGTCAGACAAGCACGAGAGGTTGGATCTATTGTTAAAGGAATTTCGGATAGACCACGTTAGAAACAGTTATGGGTATTCTTTGTCCGGAGGAGAAAGACGACGGGTCGAGATTGCACGCGCCTTGGCTGGTAAACCCAAGTTTCTGCTTCTCGATGAACCTTTTGCAGGGATTGATCCAATTGCAGTGGGCGATATTCAAGAAATTATTCGGGATTTAAAGACCAAAGGGATCGGTATTTTGATCACTGATCACAATGTTCGAGAGACTCTTGGAATATGTGATCGCGCTCATATTCTAAAAGATGGTAGGATAGAAGTACAAGGTAGCGCGATGGAGATAGCAGAATCTCCTGTAGCTAGAAAATTTTATTTGGGTGAAGGTTTTAGATTGTAGGAGGCACTTCAATATGGCGATGCATCTTAAAATGAGCATGAAGCTTTCTCAGCAGCTCCGGATGACTCCGCAGCTCCAGCAGGCGATAAAATTGCTTCAACTATCGCGTCTTGAATTAGAAACGCAAGTTCGCAAGGAACTCACTGAAAATCCCATTTTGGAAGAAGTGCAGGAATCCACAGATGACGAACCTATTCCGAAGACTTTGCAAAATGCAGACTCAGAACTGGGGTCAGACACAGTCACTCCGGAGTCTCAAGAAGGTTCACAGGATCCGAGAAAACAGGATGAGTTTGATTGGGACAATTACTTTGATAATCAATATAAGCCACCACAGGCTTCTGGCGGTGGCAGCGAAGAGATCATGAATTACGAGAATCTGATTTCAACCCATCAATCGTTTCATGATTATCTGATGTGGCAGGCCGGTTTAGCTGGGTTCAATGAAGAAGAGTACTCGCTTGTCTCAGTGTTGGTTTCCTATGTGGATGATGATGGCTACATAAAGGTTCCACTTGAGGCGATTGCTGAAGAGGAAGGTCTTAGTGCAAGTGAGCTGGAGGAAATGTTGCCCTTTCTTCAGGAGTTTGACCCGCCCGGAGTTGGAGCCAGGAATTTGCGCGAGTGTTTGCTCATTCAGGCCAAATACATTGAAGAGGATACGAACGATTTGGTGCGCTTGATAAATGATCATCTGAAAGATCTGGAAAAAAAGAATTATCCTGCAATCGCAAAGGCGATGAATTTGGATATTGAAACTGTTGTAGACATTTGTAAAATCATTTTGTCTATGGATCCGAAACCGGGGCGAGCTTATCTTCCTCAAGAGACTCAGTTCATTACTCCAGACGTTTATGTGTATAAAGTTGGGGATGAATACATCGTTTCTCTTAATGAGGATGGATTGCCGCGATTGCGAATTTCCAATCTCTATAAGAATGTGATGAAGGGTGGGAGTGATCAGTCGACTACTCCTCAAGCCCAGGCTTACATTCAGGACAAACTTCGCTCGGCGCTCTGGTTGATCAAATCTATCGCTCAACGTCAGCGAACGATTTATAAAGTGACTGAGAGTATCGTTCGTTATCAAAGAGATTTTTTTGATAAGGGATCGGGGTTTATTCGGCCAATGATTCTTCGTGATATAGCCAATGATATTGGAATGCATGAATCAACAGTGAGTCGTGTTACCACAAATAAGTACCTTCATACATCGCGTGGAATCTTCGAGTTAAAGTATTTCTTTAATTCGGGAATAAATAAGACGGATGGAGAATTGCTCGCAAGTGAATCGGTCAAAATGAAAATCAAATCGCTTGTTGACCAAGAGGATTTAAAGGATCCTCTTTCAGATCAGAGGCTCGTCGAACTATTAAAGAAGGACGGAATTAAAATTGCTCGACGGACCGTAGCGAAGTATCGAGACGTACTTAAAATTTTGCCATCCAGCAAACGCAAGAAATATTTTTAGATTTTTTGTCGCAGTTTGTATCAAATTTAGAAACAGGAGGCAGAACCTCAACTTTGGTGTGGAAAGTCCGACAAGTGTTCAGATGATTTGCTGGACGTCAAGTTTTGTTCATTTGTGGGAAATATCGAGCGGAGAGGCCTGTTGCTCAGTTCCCTTCACAGACAAGGTCGGTGGACCTTGCTCACATATTATCAAAGTAAATTCCAGAGAAGCGAAATAGGGTTTTAGGAGTTAAACCGGAGGTTTGAGGATGAAAATCAGTTATCAGTTCAAGAGTTTGGATTGGTCAGAAAGCCTTGTTCAATACACAGAGGAAAAACTTCAGAGGCTGGTCAAATTTGAGATGAAACCCGTGCATATTCACGTCACATACGGTGCGGAGCGCCATAGTAAAACAGTGGAGATGCACATCTTGGGAGGAACGACATCCATTGCTGCTCGAGGTGAGGGAGAGAGTTTTCAGGCAGTTGTTGACCAAGTGGCATTGAAACTTCAAAGGCAGATGTCTAAACACAAACAAAGAAAAAAGAATCACCATTCGCCTGAATATACCAGGGGGCACAGAGCAAGGAAACTCCAGGAACAAATTGAGATGCAGGAACGGCTTGAGATGGACCAGGAATTCAATGTGGAAAGCAAGAAGGCGGGTTAAGACAAGGATTCTCAGTTGAAAGGAGATGGGCCATTCATCGAGCTGAGCGTCCTGATTCGGCCCTGGATTGTGTTGACCTAGGGATTTTGTTCCTGTTAAGAAATCACCTCTCCAAGGTTGCACTTCAATTCTGCCCAGAGAGGTCTTAGCATGCGAAATTTTCTATTTACAAGTGAGTCCGTTTCGGAAGGCCATCCCGACAAGGTGGCTGATCAAATCAGTGACGCTGTTCTTGACGCATTTCTTTCCGGTGATTCAAATTCTCGTGTGGCTTGTGAAACGATGATTTCTACTGGGTTCGTCATGTTGGCCGGCGAAATTACTTCGAAGGTGCAGGTGGATATTTCTACGCTTGTGCGAAAAACACTTCGAGATATTGGTTATACGAACAGCGAAATAGGATTTGATGCGGACTCTTGTGCTGTTCAGGTGGCTCTTGATCGCCAGAGTCAGGATATTGCGCGCGGGGTGGATAGCTCCGATCAGCGAGAGCAGGGTGCCGGTGACCAAGGCATTATGTTTGGTTATGCCGTCAACGAGACCCCTGAGTATATGCCGCTCACGATCTCTTTGGCCCACAAATTGGTCCGTGAATTGGCCAGTTTGCGTAAGAGCGGAAGAGTCCCTTTTTTACGTCCAGACAGCAAGAGCCAGGTAACGGTAGAATATATCAATGGCAAAGCGGCCAGAATTGATTCAATCGTTTTAAGTACCCAGCATAGTCCCGACGTTGATCAGGCCACGATTAAATCCTTTGTGCAGGAGGAACTCATCCCTCGAGTGGTTCCCCGTGAGTTTCTTGATGCGGGCACAAGGTTTTTTGTTAACCCTACAGGCAGGTTTGTCGTAGGGGGGCCTCTTGGGGATTGTGGTCTTACCGGACGTAAAATTATTGTTGATACTTATGGTGGACATGGTGCCCACGGAGGCGGAGCCTTCTCTGGTAAGGATCCTTCTAAGGTGGATCGATCAGCGGCCTATGCGGCCCGACATGTAGCTAAAAATATTGTTGCGGCGGTATTGGCAGATAGAGTTCTCGTGCAGTTGGCTTATGCCATTGGCGTAGCAGAGCCAGTGAGTGTTATGGTTAACGACTATGGAACTGGCAAAGTGTCGTCAGAGATTCTTTCTCAGGCTGTGCGGGAAGTTTGGAATTTGAAACCAGCAGAGATTGTAAAACAGTTTGATCTGCTAAAGCCACGCTACTTGAAAACGGCTGCGTATGGCCATTTTGGTCGCAATAAAGCAGAATTTACTTGGGAGAAGACGGACAAGGTCGAGGCTATAAAGGATGCAGTAAAGGCCCTTTCTTGATAGAACTCGCGATCGCACTATGTGGACAAGGGTGGTTGACTGATTGGCCTTTGCAGGTACCCACGGATGAAGCCCACTGATAAAGTGGAGACATGGAAATTGAAGTGGAATTGGTACAAACTTCGGCTGAACTTATTCGCAATTTTTCTATTATAGCTCATATTGATCACGGTAAATCAACTTTGGCTGACAGCCTTCTCAAATATACGGGTTCTCTGTCGGATAGAGAATCCAAAGAGCAGTTTTTAGATAGCATGGATCTCGAGAGAGAACGCGGGATCACGATAAAGGCTCAAACTGTTCGCTTGAGTTACAAAGCAAGAAATGGATTAACTTATCAGCTGAATCTCATCGATACCCCCGGCCATGTTGACTTTACCTACGAGGTTTCTCGTTCCTTGGCGGCCTGTGAGGGAGCGATTCTCGTGGTAGACGCTGCCCAAGGAGTTGAAGCTCAAACTTTGGCAAATGTTTATTTGGCCCTTGAGAGCAATCTTGAAATCATTCCCGTTCTAAATAAGATAGATCTTCCTTCCGCAGATCCTGAGGGAGTCAAACGCCAGATTGAAGATGCGATTGGACTTGATACATCAAATACAATTCTCGCAAGCGCCAAAGAGATGAAGGGGATCGAGGATATTTTGGAGGCGATAGTTAAGTTCATTCCTCCGCCTCAAGCGAACCGAAACATTCCCCTCCGGGCGCTTATTTTTGATTCTTGGTTTGATTCCTATCAGGGTGTTGTGACCCTCTGTCGTATTGTCGATGGGAAGATAAAGGTCGGGGACAAGATTAAATTCCTCGCGACAAACCGGGATTATGAGGTGCTTAAGTTGGGAGTTTTTTCTCCTTTTGCGCGACATTTGACGGAATTGGACGCGGGCGAAGTGGGCTTTTTAGTTTGTGGCATTAAGGATATTCGGGATGTCAAAGTTGGCGACACAATAACAGTTGCCAAAAATGGTGCAACGGAGTCTTTGCCTGGGTTTCGCCGTATAAAGCCCATGGTCTTTGCCGGTATATTTCCGATCGTTTCAGCTGATTATGAAAATTTGAAAGTTGCCCTTGATAAGCTATCTCTCAACGACTCGAGCCTTAGCTACGAAATCGAGTCCTCCGTTGCATTGGGTTTCGGATACAGAGTTGGTTTTCTAGGACTTCTTCATATGGAAATCGTTCAAGAAAGGCTGGAGAGAGAATTCAATCTTGACCTCATCACGACGGCGCCAACTGTTATTTACAGAGTTTTTCTACACGATGGGACCGTCATAGAACTCGAAAATCCGGCCAAACTTCCTGATCTCACGCGGATTGAACGCCTAGAAGAGCCTTTGGTCAAGGTTATCATTCATACTCCCAGCCAGTTTATTGGCGGGATTTTAAAATTGTGTGAAGATAAGCGCGGAATTCAGCAGCGCATGGAATACATCACCGACACAAAGGTCATCATAGAGTATAGATTGCCTCTCAATGAAATGGTGATGGATTTTTATGACAAATTGAAAACAATTTCTCGCGGATACGCCTCTCTGGAATATGAGATTGCGGATTTTCAGGCGGCAGATCTTGTCAAGATGGATATTCTGATAAATGGCGAACCTATCGATGCGCTATCAATAATTGTGCATCGAACAAAGGCGGATTGGCGAGGTCGTCAATTGGTTAAGAAGCTCAAAGAACTTATTCCCAGACAGCAATATCAGGTGGCCATTCAAGCGGCCATAGGGGCCAAAATTATTGCTCGCGAAACTCTGGGGGCCTTGAGAAAAGACGTGACAGCCAAATGTTATGGGGGAGATATTAGTCGGAAGCGGAAACTTCTGGAGAAGCAGAAGGAAGGAAAAAAGCGAATGAAGGCCATCGGTCACATTGAGGTGCCCCAGGAGGCCTTCTTGGCTATCCTCAAGGTGGAGGACTGAGTTTGAAGAGAGGACGGCAATTTTGGACAGAGGGCACAGGGTCTTTGTTGTTGGCCGTTTTAGTTGCTTTGACTCTTCGATGGGCTCTTATTGAAGCATATGTCATTCCCTCTGGCAGCATGCTCCCGACTTTACTTGTCCATGATCATATTTTTGTGAACAAAATCATTTATGGTCTTCGAATCCCATTTACCACGGACTGGTTGGTAGAGTTTTCAAGTCCCAGTCGTGGGGAGGTCGTTGTATTTAAGTACCCCGAAAGGCCAAGCATGTTCTATATTAAAAGGGTCGTTGGGCTCCCGGGGGATAGAATTTTTTATGAAAACGGAAACCTCTTTATCAATGATAAATTGATCGAAAAGCAGGTTCCCCAAGAGTTAATGGCTGAATTTACCTGGTTGCGCGACGAGCACTTTCCGGGGGATGGACCTGGAGCAAGGGGACGGTATGTTCATTGGCAGGAGGTTTTGGACCATCATGTTCATAGTATTCTTTTGAAAGGCGAAAATCAGACCAATGTGGCTTACGGTCCTTACCAGGTCCCAGATAAACATTTTTTTGTAATGGGAGATAATCGTGACAACTCCCAAGACAGTCGATTCTGGGAGAGAGGCAAGCAATTTGTGCCTCGCGAGTTTTTGGTAGGTCGGGCGATGTTCGTATGGTTCAGTTGCGAAGAGACTTTTTCTTCGAGTTCATTCTTATGTAATCCACTTACAATCAGGTGGAATCGGTTTTTTCACAATGTCCATTGAATCATCGGTTGATCCAGAAAAGGGCACACGCAAATTACCAAATCGAAGGGCATCTTTGGCAGGGTCGCTTCTGAGTTTTTTTGGGGCTATTTTAATGATTCTGGTTTTGAGATGGGTCGTTGCGGAACCCTACGTCATTCCTTCTGGGAGCATGATCCCGAGTCTTCTGATCCATGATCACGTATTGGTGAACAAATTTGCCTTCGGTTTGCGAATCCCTTTTACCAAGCAGTGGATAATCAAGTTTTCATATCCCAAAAGGGGCGATGTGGTTGTTTTTAGATCGCTGGAGGAGGATTCTCTGTATATGATTAAGAGAGTGATTGGGCTCCCCGGGGATATCATTCGTGTCGACGAAAAAGGCCGAGTTGTCGTCAATGGGATTCCTCTCGAAAGTCATGCCTTAGAGAAGCCTCAATTAGGAGGCAATAAGGCTTCCTTTTATAATCTCACTGCCGAAGATATTGGTGGCGAGCTAAATGGCTTTGAGTTTTTTGAAGAAACTCTTGGAGATCGAACACACCTTGGGATGCTCATATCGAATTCTTATCGATGGTCGGAGACGGAGGTCGAAGTTCCTGCAGGACACATTTTTGTTATGGGAGACAACCGAGATAATTCGAGAGACAGTCGAATTTGGGGCACTCTTCCATTTGAAAATCTTCTAGGAAGAGCTTCCCTCGTCTGGCTGAGCTGCACGGACACCTTGGTCACGGCGCCATTTGTTTGCGATCCGGCCAAAATTCGTTGGAGGCGCTTCTTTCATATTATTCAATAGGTTAGAGGAGACAGGTTGAAACCATCCAAGCTCAATGCCTCTAAAATTGAGACTTCACTTAAGCATCTTCTTCGAGATTATGCAGAGGCTCTTTTTTACGCCGTTCTTTTAGCACTTTTCTTTAGAACTTTTATTGTGTCTGCTTACCGAATTCCCACCACAAGTATGATGCCATCTCTTTTTCCTGGGGACTTCATATTCGCTTACAAGCTTCCTTTCGGCATTTCTATCCCTTTGATGGAAAAGGTAAAACTGGGAGGAGGGCCTTTGCGAAGGGGAGATATAGCGATATTTCCGTGTCCAAACATCCCTGACTCAAGTTGTATCCGGCGGATCATAGGACTCCCGGGGGATCGGCTGGTCATTCGTGGCAAGCGGCTGATTGTAAATGGGGAAGCTGCCCAATATAGCAGAGTTGAGGGGGAGACAGAAATTTTGGAGGGCTTTGGTAATTACAATGTTACCCTTAGGGAGACACTGGGAAATGTGAGCCATAAGATCCTTGTTGGACCTCGGAGGGACTCAGAGAATTTCGGACCAACGATTGTTCCTCCTGGCCATGTCTTTGTCATGAGTGACCACCGGGACCAAGGAGAGGACTCCAGGTCTTGGGGGGTGGTTGCCGTGAGGAGCCTAGAGGCAAAACTAGGCTTTATTTGGCTCTCGCTGGGATGGGAGGATCAGCGAGGTTCCTGGCTTCCTCAAGTTCGCTGGCCCCGACTCTTCCAGTCAGTTGATTGACTCCGACGGCACCTCTTGTGTATAGTTTCGACCGATGTCATTTTTCGAAAAGTCTCTTCTCAGTATCCAGAATCTTGATACCGAAAATATTAAACTCCTATTCTCGAGGTCGAAAGCATTCAAGGAGGAGTTTCGTAAATCGAAAAGATTCGATCACCTTGTTCGCTGTAACAGTGATCGGCCGATTGTTGTGGCGATGGTATTTCTCGAGCCAAGTACTCGTACGAGAGTGAGTTTTCAGGCGGCCGCATATCGGTTTGGTTTTCGGACAATAATTTTTGATAGTGCGACCTCTTCAAGTATGCAAAAAGGTGAGAGCCAATACGACACTCTGAGAAATATTTCAGCAATGTTGCCTGATCTGATGGTCGTCCGCTACGGGAATTCTCCAGAAGTGGAGGGTATTTTAGAGACAATGAATTGTCCGGTGATAAGTGCTGGAAGTGGCACTGGAGAACACCCAACACAAGCCCTTTTAGACGCCTTTACGATTCTTGAGGCGCGTGGGTCGATATCGGGTCAAAGGGTTCTGATGGTTGGCGATGTTGTACACAGTCGCGTAGCAAATTCCAATATTCAGTTGTTAACCAGGCTGGGAGCAGAGGTTGGTATTTGTGGTCCAGAGGTCATGTTACCTTCTGCTCACGGTGATTGGAAAGATGTAAAGAGAATCTCAGATCTGAGGCTTGGGATTTCTTGGTGTCAAGTTTTAATGGGATTGAGAATTCAGAAAGAACGCCATGAAGAAGTGGGCATTGCTAATTCTGCCAATGAAATATGGGATCGGTATCGTGTGGACCAAGCTCATTTAGAATGTCTGTCGGACAAAGGGATTATACTTCACCCGGGACCCGTCATTCGTGGTGTTGAGTTTTCCTCAGATGTGTTACAAGACCGGCGTTGTTTGGTGTTGGAGCAAGTGACGAATGGGCTCTTTGTTCGAGCGGCTCTCTATTCTTTAATTCTTGGTTTAGAGGTGTAGATTGAAAGAAAAGGCGTTTTTGGTTTTGGAATCAGGTCAGTGCTTTTCGGGGAAGTGGCTTGGTGGTGAAGAGAGGGTCGGAGAGGTGGTTTTTAACACCTCTCACACGGGTTACGAAGAAATGGCCACGGATCCCTCTTACTTTTCACAGATCATAGTTACGACGGCTTCAATGCAGGGTAATTACGGTGTGGATGATAAAGTCTGGGAGTCTTCCAATCTGTGGATTAACGGTTTCGTGTGTCTTGAAATGCAAAATTCACGGAGGGATTCGAGTTGGTTGCAGAAACTTGTTTCTCAAGGGGTGCCTGTCGTTGATCAGATTGACACGAGACAGTTGACCTTGTTTTTGCGTGAGAGCGGAACGAAGTGGGGAGCTTTGGTTCGGGCGGGAGACGAAACATCAGCTCGGAATAAGGCAAAAGGCCTCATATCTAAAGGGCGTGATATTGATGGTGATTGGGTAAATTTGGTTTCTCGAAAGGTATCAGAGGAACTATTGGGAGATCGAGTTGGTGGGCCGAGAGTGGCAGTTATCGATTTTGGGTGTAAGAATAACATTTTGAGGGAATTAAGAAAAAGATGTTCAAAAGTGAAAATCTTCCCTTCTCGAGTCTCGGTCGACGAAATTCGTCAGTGGGAACCCGATGGAATTCTTCTTTCGAATGGACCTGGTGATCCAGCTTTGGTGGAGAAGTCTGTAGAAACAGTGAGATCCCTTTTGGGGTGGAGATCTATTTTTGGTATCTGCATGGGAAATCAGATTTTGGGAATGGCTCTCGGAGCGAAAACATATAAATTAAAATTTGGACACAGGGGGAGTAATCATCCTGTCCGTGATAAACTCCTAAATCGCATTTATGTGACAAGTCAGAATCACGGTTATGCTCTGGATCCAAGCTCAATGCCGGAGGGGGTCATCGTTAGCCACGTAAATCTCAATGATGATACCGTGAGTGGAATAGCTTGTGTTGAAAAAAAATGTTGGGGCGTTCAGTTTCATCCTGAGAGTCATCCCGGCCCTCATGATGCTGAAGGCCTATTTGATTATTTTATAAAGCAGTTAGTATGACCTACGAGCCATTAATAGACGAAGTTCTACAGCATTTCTCATCTGGTGTTTTTTCCGATGAAGTTGTCGGTGCAAAAAAACAGTTTTTCGACTTAGCCGGTGTCTTTGATGAAGAATCAGACGGTTTTGAACAAAAAATGACTCAGTTTATTGATTGGTATATTTTTACGAGGCCATTGCAGTCGACAGGCCTTTCGCCTATTCAAATGATAGGACAAGAGAAGGGCGACTTTTTTTCAAATGAGTACACGAGTCAGGATCTCAAACATCTGGGCAGCGGACGTCACAGTATTTTCGAGTTTTTGAAACTAAAAAACAAAGATATTTACTTGAAGGATTTGTTGGCCAACGAAAAAATAGTGATTAAAAATTCGTTGGTGACGGTGGGCTTTGAAAAAGAGCAACTGTTTGAATCCCGTCTCTTCCCCTACGGGGACACCTTTGTTTTCGGGACTTCATTTTGTTTTCATCCACCTCGAGCGGCTCGTTATATTGTTAAGGAAATCAAAAGAGTGCGGAAACTGAAGGATGTTGAAGAGCGGGCCCGCGAACAGGAATCTCTGATTATCAAGTTATTCAGGATGCGATACAAAATCGAGCAGTATAAACATGTTGATCTTCAGGAGATCTACACCAATAAGCCGAGGTTAAGAATTTAAGTGGGAAAACGTGAAGATTTAAAGAGGATTGTTCTGATTGGTTCTGGTCCCATTGTCATCGGACAGGCCTGTGAATTCGACTATTCAGGAACTCAAGCCTGCAAAGCTTTGATGAGAGAGGGATATGAGGTTATTTTGATAAACTCTAATCCTGCGACGATCATGACCGATCCAGAGCTCGCGACACGGGTTTACATTGAACCGCTGAAAGTTCCTTTTGTAAGAAGGATTCTAGAGAAGGAGCGTCCAGAGGCTATCATTCCGACATTGGGAGGACAAACGGCTCTCAATTTGGCTTTGGATCTTGATCGTGAGGGGATTTTAAAGGAACTGAATATTGAACTTTTGGGTGCAAGAGTAGAATCGATAAAGGCAGCAGAGGACAGAGAAATCTTTAGATCCCTTCTTGATAAAATTGGAGCGAAGTACCCGCGGAGTGAAATGGTCCGCACTTTTGAACAGGGACTGAGGGCGGCTGATGACTTAGGGTTTCCACTTATTTTGCGTCCCAATTATACTCTTGGTGGAGGCGGTGGCGGTATTGCCTATTCATTGGAAGAGTACAAAATGAAAATAGCGGGGGCCCTACATGAAAGCCCCACCTCAGAGTGCTTGGTTGAGGAGAGTATTCTTGGTTGGAAGGAATTTGAACTTGAAGTGATGAGAGATAAAGACGGGACTTTTGTTGTGATATGCACAATTGAAAATCTGGATCCCTGTGGAGTTCATACGGGTGATAGTATTACGGTAGCTCCCCAGCAGACTCTCACTGATCGCCAATACCAAGAGATGAGGGACGAGGCTCGAAAGATCATTGACTCCGTCGGGGTTGAGACGGGGGGCGCGAACATTCAGTTCGCTGTTCATCCTGAAACGGGGGAACGACTTGTCATTGAAATGAATCCCCGAGTGAGTCGATCTTCTGCTCTTGCCAGCAAGGCGACAGGATTTCCTATCGCAAAGATTGCTGCGTTGCTGGCTGTTGGATACACGCTGGATGAATTGCGTAACGACATCACTGGTTCAACACCATCTTGTTACGAGCCAGCTCTTGATTATGTTGTCACCAAGATTCCTCGGTTTGCTTTTGAAAAATTTCCTGGATCGAAGGATTCTCTTAGTACTCAAATGAAGAGCGTCGGTGAAGTGATGAGCATAGGGCGAACCTTCAAGGAATCATTTCATAAGGCCATCCATTCATTGGATGAATCTGATGTGGGATTTCCAGTTGTTTCGTTTAATGAAGATTTGGTAACTTATCCCAATAGTCAGAGAATCTTTCAGGTTTTTCAGGCTCTGCGTGAAGGTATGTCTGTTGAGGAAATTTGCAGACTGACTCAGATAACTCCTTGGTTCATCGAGCAAATAAAGGAAATCGCTGACTATGAGGCCTTATTAACAACTTCTGTGATTGACGAAAATGTTTTGCTCAAGGCAAAGCGTCTGGGGTTTTCAGACGCAGCCATCGCACGATTGGCGGGCGTTGATAAATTTGAGATGAGGAATCGTAGGCATGAATATGGGATTCACCCAGCCTATTTTAACGTGGACACTTGTGCGGGAGAATTTTTTTCCAATACACCTTATCTTTACTCAAGCTACTGGAGCTCTCAGAGCCCAAGAGAGCAGACAAAAGACGCTGTCGTGATCTTGGGGAGTGGCCCCAATCGCATTGGTCAAGGAATTGAATTTGACTACAGCTGTGTGCGAAGTGTGGCCCAGTTACAAAAAGCTGGCTGTCATGTAGTGATGATCAATTCCAACCCCGAAACGGTGTCGACTGATTACGACACCTCTGATGAGCTTTATTTTGAACCATTGAACGAAGAACATGTGCTAGAAATTCTACGCTACGTGAATCCTAAAGGTGTCGTGTGTCAACTGGGCGGACAGACTCCGATTTCTCTGGCGCGTATGATTGTAGAAAATGGATTTCATTTGCTTGGATCGACCTTGGAGGCGATAGATCTGGCGGAGGATCGGGGCCTTTTTGCGAAGGTATGTACAGAACTTGCCTTTCAAATTCCTAAATCGGCGATGGTAAGCGACCTGGAAGGTGCGCTCAGCGTGGCGCAGGAGATAGGGTATCCTCTCATCTGTCGTCCGAGTTATGTGTTGGGTGGTAGACGGATGGAGATAATCGAAGAAGAGGATGAACTAAAATCCTATTTCTCTCGTCACGGAGCCTACATATCATCAAAAATTCCTTGTCTCATGGATCAATTTCTTGATCGAGCTCTTGAGGTTGATGTCGATTTGGTGCGGGGCAAGGACTGGTCTTTGATTGGAGGTGTGGTTGAACACATTGAGGCGGCTGGAGTTCACAGTGGAGACAGTATGGGAGTCATTCCTCCTCAAAGGTTGCGGGATGATACTCTGGAACGGATCGAGCAGCTCAGTCTTGAACTTGCGGAACGTCTTGGAGTCATTGGTTTTTTGAATCTTCAATTGGCCATCAAAGACGATGAGATTTTCATGATTGAGGCAAACCCAAGGTCCTCTCGGAGCATTCCTTTTATTGCCAAGGCCACAGGAATACCTTTGGTGGACCTTGGCGTGCTGGCGCTTCTTGGTTGGGAAAGAGCTCGCGTAAGACCTGAGCGTTTCAACTGGAGGGATATCTCGCATGTGGCGGTGAAGGGAGTCGTTTTTCCATTTAAAAAGTTTGCTGAAGCTGATTCAATTCTGGGTCCAGAAATGAAGTCAACGGGGGAAAGCATGGGGAGAGGAGCGGATTATTCAGAAGCGCTCCTTAAGGCTCTTTTTTCAAGTCAGATGACGTTCCCAATGGATGGCGAGGTTTTCTTATCTTTGCGTGACAAGGATAAGACGGAACTCGCTCCTGTCATTCGTGATTTGTGTGACATGGGCTATACGCTCTCGGCAACCTCGGGCACGGCCACATTCATAAAGTCCCTGGGCCTCCCTGTTACTGTCGTCAAGAAGGTTCAAGAGGGCCGGCCTCATTGCGTCGATCGCATACGTTCGGGAGAAGTGGCGGTGGTGATCAATACGACATCAGGAAGGCCATCCATCGAAACCAGTTTTGGAATTCGGCGCAGTTGTATTGATTATTCTATTCCGTGCATAACCGAAAGTGACGCGGTAAGAGCATTTTTGATCGCTCTTAGGAAACACCACTCGGGTGATTTTGATGTTTTCTCCTTACCAAAACCACAGAGCTTAGTTTAAGCACTCCCGACAAAGGTCCTGGTGAGCGAATTCTAGTGACTTGAGTGCGATCCAGCTTGGATTTTTCTGCCTTGTTGGCTTATTACCTCCGTTGCTTGTTGAAGTTGATTGTGATCCAATGATTTCATGTCAGTCGTTGCTGTGAGAAATTTGAAGAAATCCTTTAAGAAGGGATTCATTCCTCGAAGACATGAAGTTTTAAAGGGAATGTCATTTGACGTGGCCGAGGGGACCATAACGGGGTTTCTCGGCGCAAATGGTGCGGGTAAAACAACGACCATGAAGTGTCTTCTTGGCCTCGTGTTTCCCGATTCAGGAGAGATAGAATATTTTGGCAGTCAGCCGATTTCGCAGAACATAAAAAAACGGATTGGTTTTCTCCCGGAGCACCCCTATTTCTATAACTATCTGACCGGGTTTGAGTTTCTTCGCTTTTATGGTGAATTATCTGCAAACCTGAAGGCAAAGGATCTAAAAATCAGGATTGAGAGTCTTTTGAAGCGGGTGGATTTAGCTTATGCACAAAATCGAAAATTGCGCGAATATTCTAAGGGAATGTTGCAAAAAATTGGCGTCGCTCAGGCTCTTATTCATGACCCGGATTTTATCATTCTTGATGAGCCAATGAGTGGGCTGGATCCTGATGGTCGATATTACTTGGCCGAGATAATTAAGGATACAGCCAAAATGGGCAAGTCCGTATTTTTTAGCAGCCATCATTTATTGGATGCTGAAAGACTCTGCGAAGACTTGGTAATTTTGAAATCAGGCCAGGTTGTGTACCAGGGAAAGACCGAAGCCCTTTTGGGGAGTATGGAGAGCGCCGCAACAATCACCTATTTTGATCAGGGACATAAGAAGGTTCTCGCTGCATCAAGCCCGAGTGAAATTCAATCGAAGTTGGCTCATTTGCTCAAAGGGGGTGCGCAGATTTTTGAGGTGAGGCAGGAAAGGATAAGCCTTGAGGAGGCTTTTGTTCGTATGGCAATGCGAGAGAACTCACCATGAACAGCGTTTGGGTTTTGGCTAAAAACACCTTCCTTGAGTTGATTCGGGACCGCATTTTGTATGGTCTTTTGGTTTTTGCTGTATTGTTGATCGGTTTGAGTCTTGCTCTTGGACAATTGAGCTTTGCGGAACAGTCCCGAATATCGGCTAACTTTGGCTTTACAGCGATTCATCTCAGCATGGTCGTGCTGAGCATCTTTGTTGGAAGTACCTTGGTGGCCAAGGAATTGGACAAGAAAACTATTTTTACTCTTCTTGCACGTCCTTTGTCGCGCCCTCAATTCCTTTTGGGCAAATGTTTGGGGCTCACAATGGTCACTTTGACGGTTGTTATGGGATTGGCCGTCATGCTGTGTTTTGTTTTTTTGGGGCTGAGCGTTCCCATTGATATTCAATATCTTACGGCTCTCCTCGGAATTATTTTGGAATCTTTTGTTCTCTTGGGGATGACGATATTTTTTGGCAGTTTTGCGAGTCCAGCTATGGTCGTAACTTCTTCGATTGGATTTTTTTTAATTGGCCACTGGCTCAACGATTTGAATTTTTTTGCCGGCAAAAGTAAGTCCGAAGCCTTTCTTAGATTTAGTGATTTGGTTTCTTCCTTCCTTCCGAACCTAGAGAAGTTCAATTGGCGTTCGGCAGTTATATACCAAGAAAAGATAAGCGGATTTGAGGTCATTGCTGCACTTGGATATTCTCTTTCTTGGTTTATTCTTCTTTTGACACTCACTTCGATCATTTTGCGGAGAAAAGATTTTGCCTGAGCTTGCAAGCCCTGAAACTTGGATAGTCTTTGTTTCTATTTTTTTGTTTGGTTCAATTTTTGGGAGCTTTGCGAATGTTTTAATCCACCGAGTGCCAATAAAAAAAAATATCGCCTGGCCTGGAAGCGCCTGCCCAAAATGTGGTGTTTCAATTTCTTGGAGAGACAATGTTCCGATTCTCTCCTGGCTGTTGCTAAAGGGAAAGTGCCGAAGTTGTAAGCAGTCCATCTCCTTCAGATATCCTTTTGTCGAGTTCCTTTCAGGGGCTCTTTTGGCAAGCTTATACCTTCGTCTAGGATTTTCTTGGACTCTTGCAGAGTATTCTTTATTTTCACTTGGATTAATCGTTGTCTCCTTCATTGATTACGATCATATGCTTTTGCCTGATGTTTTTACTTGGCCTGGAATTGCGCTCGGGCTTTTGGGAGCTGCTATTTCTCCCGAAAGAAGCTTTTATGAATCCTTGGCTGGATTTGGGATGGGATTTGGATTTCTATGGGCTGTGGCCTATGTCTACCTGGTTTTGCGCAAAGAGGAAGGAATGGGAGGCGGAGATATTAAGCTCATGGGTTGGATTGGAGCCGTTTTAGGTTGGCAAAGCGTTCCATTTGTGATTCTGGCTTCCAGCATAATCGGTAGCCTTGTCGGTATAGCCTTAGCAGTCAGGAGAAAGGGTGGGCTAAAGAGCACGATTCCATTTGGTCCCTACCTCGCGTTTTCAGCAATACTTTACATTTTTGGCGGAGAAAGTATCGGGCGCTGGTACCTTGGGTTCTTTCTGCCAAGCCTTTTTCCCCCTAATTGACATTTAATGTGTCGTTCGATTTAATCTCTAAAGTATTAGCGTATTTACTGCGCCGAAGCATCACTTTTAAAGGGTAGCTAGAAATGTTTTTCTCGAGCAAAAAGATCATCGGCCTCGACGTTGGTACCAGTACAATCAAGATTGCTGAACTTGATGTGAGTCGTTCGGGAGCAAAATTAGTTTCTTTTGGACTTACGCCGACTCCTGCCGGCGGAGTATCAAGTGGCGAAGTATTGGATTCTCAAATCGTTGCGGATGCAATTCGCAGAATGATGGGCGAGGTAAAAACAAAGCGTCGTCACGTTTCGACCGGACTGTGGGGATCCTCGGTCATCGTCAAGAAAATTACGATTCCACGCATGGATGAGAGTTTGGTCGCCGAGCAGATCAGATGGGAAGCTGAACAGTACATTCCTTTTGATGTGAATGACGTTAACCTGGAATACAAGGTTTTAGAGAAGATCAATCAGAGCGCTGAAACGATGGATATCATTCTTATCGCAGCTCGGCAGGAACATGTATTTAGGTATGCCGAGATCGTTGAGAGCTCCGGCCTGATCTGTTCGATTTTGGATGTTGGCGGATTTGCCTTAGCCAATTGTTTTGAGAAAAACTACGGGATTATGGAAGGGCAGGTTGTTTGTTTGCTCAATATTGGCGCGAGTGTAATAAATTATGTGGTTTTTGAAAATGGAGAAGTTGTTTTTTGTAGAGATGTGCCCGTGGGCGGCGGAACTTATAACGCTGAGATTCAAAAGGCAATGGGAGTCACACTTGAGGAGGCGGAGGCCTTGAAGATTGCGTTTTCTTCCGGGCAGCCGGGACCCGATGAATTGGGCAAGATCATTCTCAGTACCCACGATATTGTTTGCGATGAGGTCCAGGCCAGTCTTGATTTCTTTAGGAATACTTCGAATTCTGGGGCGATAACTCAATGTTTTGTGACTGGTGGTGGATCGCGAACTGGCGGTTTGGTGGATGCCTTATCTAAGAGGATCGGTGTGCGAATCGAGAATTTCAATCCCTTTATTTCCATTACCTACAATGATCGGGTTTTTTCGCCAAACTACATCTCACAGGTTCGAGATTTTTCGGCTGTCGCAATCGGGCTTGGAATGCGGGAGATAGGGGATTCATGATCAGACTGAATCTGCTTAGTGACAAATCGGCAGGCGGAGATGGTGATCTTCATTCCTCCCATATTCCGGCTGATGTGAGGGAAGTAATTGGACTCAAGAGAGAGAATTCTCTGAAGATTATTTTGATTTCTGTCTTCACCACATTTCTGTTGATCATTAGGGTCATAATGATTCTTTCAAAGACTTCAAAGGGAGACTTGAATGTTTGGGATTTCTTGAAAAAAAATTGTGCGCCAACGAGTTTGGCTGACAAACTTTGAATACACCGATAAGAAATTTTGTTTTCAGGGCGTGGCCCTCACTGATTCTGATCTCGCGGATCTGATTCAATCTTTAGACAAGAAGCGAAAGTCTTGTGAGTGCCCTCCAACGGAGGGAAAAAATGTGAATTCAGAAGATATGATTTTAAGAGATTTTGATTTAATGCCTGCCATTGAGGGGGCCAAGCAAATCCAGCAGAACGCTTTACAGTGGAAGTGATCTTAGAAATTCCGATTTGGGTTGAGTGAGTCAGAGGAAAAATGATTAGAATAAACCTGCTTAAAAATAGATCGATAGCGAGCGGCGGCGATACCACTTATGCTATTACAGTTGAAAAAGGGGCTGGAAGCGAAGTCCAAAAAGAAGCCGTCGTCAAAATCATGCTGATGTCAGTGTTCACCGTGATACTTGTATTCTTTGAAAGCAATAACGTAGACACTTTAAAAAAGGAAGAACAGGTTCTTGCCATACAGCTTGAAGAGTCACAAGCCAAGGTCAAAAAGTTAAAGGAAGAAGCAAGCAAAGTTTCTGAATTTGAAAAGCAGGGAAAAGAGCTTGAAGATAAGATGAAGATAATGAAGGCTCTTTCGAGAACAAGGCTGAGAGAGTTGAAGGCACTTGATTTTTTGCAAACAATGATACCTGAAAGAGTTTGGTTAAATAGTTTGGATTATATCGATGAAAAGTTTCGATTGAAAGGCCTAGCCCTAACCGATGATGATTTGACCGATTTGATTCAGGCTCTGGATAAGAGTTCATTTTTCTCTGAAGTTGTCCTTTTGCAAGCGAAAGAAACGACGTCGAGAGATGGTACCTTAAAGAATTTTGAGTTGACGACAACCATTGAGGGGCAGGAATGACCTTAGCGGAACGTCTCCAAACGCAATTGACTTTTGGCAAGGCACTGGGACTAGGACTGTTTTTCGCCGGTCTTTACTATTCTATTGGATATAATAATGGGTCTTCATTGAAATTGGCCATTGAGAAAAGTAAGGAGCAAATCCAGGATTCTGAAACTGAAATTAAAACCTTAGAAAATCAGATCAGCCGAATCGCCACGATGAGGAAAGTGATGGAAGTCCTTGGTGAGGAGTTTCAGTCTTTTCTCGCCTATATTCCAGAAAAACTCAGTTTACCTGAGCTTATGCGCATGATCTCAACTGAGGCCCGAGCGGCCGGGGTCAGTGTGAATGGAATTGGAGAACTTCAGAACGTGACGGCCAAGGCCAAACAGCCTGGTGCGGACCGTCAGTTCTATGAGGAGTTGGGAGTTGAAGTTGAACTGCAGGGCACTTACGCTCAAATTCTATTGTTTCTATCGTATTTGACAAAGTTGGACAAAATTCTAACTATTTCACAATTATCCATGGTCAGTCAGGCAAAGATTGGAGATAGGGAATCACCTATCATCACTTTTAGGTGTCAGATCAAAGGTTACCGATACGTAAAGAATGAGCCAACTACGTCAACCGAACCCGCGAAGAAATGAACCTTAGGAGGGGTGGCTCTATGACCGGGACGATTCGATATTTTAGTGTAGGCTTAGTCGGTTTTGGCCTGGCCATTTATTTGGCCTCGCAATTTATCACTCCATCGTTTTCTCAGAATCCACCTCCGAGTTCCAAGGGGAGTGATACGACTCCAAACTCTGGGGGGCCAGCGAATCTGACCACGAATCCAAATTCGACAACAACCGCATCGCCAGATGGGTCTATCAAACCAACACAGTCTTCTGCTGGTGCCCCAGCTCCAGATGGATCTCCTCCGGTCGATCCCGCCGTTCCTACTCAGACGGGAGGAGAAAATGAGGAGAAAGCCCCCGTTCCTCGGTTTACTGATTTTCAAACCTTTCTGGAGCCCTTCATATATGACCCGAAAAACCGGAAGGATCCATTCAAGCCCTACGTCGAGATTGATTCGATCGATCAGGGGGAGATGCAAGGCCCTCTGCTTCCTTTGCAGAGATTTGATCTCAATGAGATCCATCTGGTGGGAATTATCTGGGACGTTGGATCACCCCGGGCGATGTTCCTTGATCCAACGAATACGGTTCATATCATAGGTAAGAACGAAAGGATTGGCCGAAACAACGGTTATATTGCTATGATTCGTGAAGGAGAGGTTGTGATCGTTGAGGCCACTCGCAAAGAGGATGAAGTGATTTATACAACGACAGTGATGAAAATTTCCAGATAGTCTGTTACAGATAAGAGGGGTGTCAGGGATGATACAGTTAAAATTGAAATGCCTCTTAGTTTTTTTGTTGGCTCTTTCATGTTTGGTCTCATGTACCACGACATCGCCGAAGAGTACCTCGAGTTCAGATGATCTTGCTCTCGATTCAGGTGGAGATGATTTTACTTCCGGGGAAGATGGCGATGACCCTTCAACAGGCCTTGCGTCCGATAAGGCCAAAGAGGGCATAGAGGACAATGATGTTGCCAATGAGCTTGATAGCGATACGCCATCTGACGAGGACTCAGGTTCGAGCGAGTTTAAAGATGAAGAATTTGCGAAAAATGATTTGAAGGTCGGTGATGGTGAGCTCGATAATACGAGCGAAAAAGGAGAAGACCCTTTTTCAAATGCTCCAGACGAGCCGCAAGGAATTGCGTCTGAAAAACTTCCAGTTGAGTCTTCGAGTAACGAAGGTGAGCCTTTGGAAGGCACAAGCAATAAGAGCAGGATTTCTATTTCTGATATTAAATTTTTAGCCAATCAGGCAGGTGGAACAGTCGTTGTTGATGCCACTGGGCCGGCGAAGTATAAAACTCGGGTGAACGAATCCACAAATCAGTTTGTCTTGGAGATTGCCAACGTAAACCTCCCAAGTCGGCTCAAACGCCCCTACATTATGAAAGAGTTTGAGGGAGAGTTTGCAGCGATAAATGCCTACCAATCAGAGGGCTCTTCAACGGCAAGGATTGTTGTGCAGATGCGAAATCCGGGAAAGGCTCTCGTTCAGAGAGAAGGGAATTCCATCCTGGTTTTACCTCCAACCTCTGATAATTTGGCGGCATCTGTCGACGATGCCGAGGCGGGAGATGCTGTTAATCCCGAAGATGCGGAAACCGCAGAAGAAAAGGAAGCACAGGAATCGTCTTATGATGTTCAAAAAGCTGAGCGGGACGAGAAAACGCTCGGGGCAAAATCTTTGGAAGAGTATTTTTCGGGAGACAATAGGTTTTATGGCAGACGTCTCTCTATCCAAACCAAAGACGCCGATGTTCGTGATGCGCTGAACTTTATCGCCGAATATTCAGGTGTGAATATGATTATCTCAGATGACGTCAGTGGCACAATTTCATTGAAATTGCGCCAGGTTCCATGGGACCAAGCCCTTGTGACAATCATGCGATCGAAGCGGTTGGGATATATTCGTCAGGGAAACGTTATTCGTATTTCTACCTTGGTAACTTTACAGGCCGAGGCGGACTCATCTCGATCTATTCTCGAAACTCAAAAATCTCTCACTCCGGTCCGCGTAAAAGTTATTCCGGTTAGTTATGCTGATGTTGACAATTTGACAAAGCAATTGGGACCATTTCTCTCCGATAAACGAGGGAAAATCGCTTTCGATAATCGTACAAGTTCGCTCATTGTTACTGATACAGACGAAATCATAAACCGAATTACAAAGTTGGTTAAAAGTCTTGATGTTCCTCCGCTTCAAGTGATGATTGAGGGAAAGATTGTAGAAGCCACCGAAGAGTTTCAGAGGAGTGTCGGAGTTAACTGGAGTTTTGATGGCGAGAAGGTGAACCTCAGCCCTAGCGGTGGAGCCAATGGGGGACCTTTGGACTTAAGAGCTGGCTTGAGCATCAACCCAATTAGCCGAGCTTCACTGCTAGGTAATCCATTGGCTTTAGACCTAACTGTTGGTCGACTTGATTTTCTTGGCGAATTGGGGGCTGTCTTATCTCTTGCCGAAACAGAATCAACGATTAAGATACTTTCATCTCCTCGCATTGTAACACTCAACAAGGAATCCGCCCAGATCACTCAAGAGGGACAGGTATTAACAAGATCTACGGTCACAGATCCAACAGGAAACAAGAAGTCTTCTATAGAAAGAAATCCAGTTACTCTTAATTTGACCGTCACACCCCAAATCACCGCTGCAGGAAGCGTTATTCTTTCTGTTCTCGTCAAGCGTCAGTTTGCGACAGGGATTGTAGACCCAGAATCATTGGCGAGAGCGATCAATACTCGGGAGGCAAAAACGAAAGTGTTGGTCGACAATGGACAGACCGCTGTGATTGGCGGTGTTTATCAAAGTGATGCCTCACAAGGCGAGACGGGTGTGCCTGTTTTGAAGGACATCCCTGTGCTCGGTTGGCTTTTCAAGTATCGTCAGCGAGATTCTCAGAAAAACGAATTACTGATTTTTCTAACCCCGCGAGTGATTAACTTTGGAGAGCAGGGTAAACAGGGAGACATCGAAACATCATAGGTATGCGACAGGATGAATTTCGCAATCGGATGAGATAAATGATGAGATGAATTTCTTCTTCACTTGGGTTATTCAGTTGTGAAAGACCAGGACCCAGTAAGGCGTTCCTCTGGTTCTGTCGATTTTCCGACCCATCCTTGTACCGTTACCTTCACCGAGTAGGCAAAGTTGTCGATTTCTGGAAGGCCTCCAATATACCATCGATAATTTACATAATTGCTAGCTGAACTCCCTGGGGCAATTTCTTCCAAAAAGGTCACGTTGTCACCGAGGTCTTTCAGAGACAATTCCTTTTCAATTTCCACGTCAAGCCCCGCCTTCTTCCCGGTGATAAGAAGTTTAAAATTGACGATTGTGATTGTTTTACTTGAGCCATTTTTGACTGTGTAGCCAAACAAAAACCAAGGTCCCGTTATGGTTTCGGTTTCGAAAGTGGTAGGATCGCCATCGCCATCGTCTCGCTTGATAATGAAGTCAGTGTCAATAACAACTGGTTGTTTGGGGTTATTATCGAAATCAACTTTGCTGCTAATTCCGGAATCACTGCTGCACTGGGCGAGCGAAAGACTTGAGATCAAAAGAAATATACGCGCATAAAGTGTTAGTTTACCTGGGTTCATCACCTCTGCCCCCCTTAGTACTCTATCGACCTATTTCTGGGATTTTTGGAGGAGGCACCCTAAAAATCTTTCAGTGGCATATTCAAATGTATTTGTGGGTTCGTCGGCAGGAAGATGTGTTAATGCGAAATGTCAACCTGGGGAGCTTAAGAGATGTCTCAGAATAGCGCAAACACTCATTATGGAAGCACTCGCAAACCTTGACTAAGAAAAGAGTTTCGCTACAGTCTTGCACTTCTGGCTGGCAGGCCCTATCACCAAGGTATGGATCTTTTTTCAGCACAAGACAACCTCAGTAGAATGGATAGCAATCAGCCGCTGCCAGAAAGGTTGAGGCCGCAGTCTTTTACCGAGTTTGTTGGGCAAACAAGCGTGCTGGGTGAGAATTCTCCGCTCCGACGACAGATAGAGGAGAAGGGCGAAGTGCCAAATCTCATCCTGTGGGGTCCGCCCGGTACGGGAAAGACGACATTCAGTCGTTTGCTTGCGAAATATGTTAATGCCCAATTCTTAGAAGTCAGTGCCGTGGATACGGGTGTTAAAGTTTTAAAAAATATCGGCGAGGAGTCCCGGTATAGGAGGCTTGGGCATCGACAAAAGACTTTATTGTTTGTTGATGAAATCCATCGGTTCAATAAGGCGCAGCAGGACGTACTACTTCCATACATGGAAAGAGGAGACTTCGTCCTTGTTGGCGCCACAACTGAAAATCCCGGGTATGAATTAAATAACTCGCTGTTGAGCCGTAGTCGTCTTGTTGTTTTTGCCCCCCTTTCAGCTCTTGAGTTGAATAAAATCAGTATGCGAGCATTTGAATTATTGAAGCTCAATTCTCTCGAAGTTTTATCAGAGGAAGCTTTAAAAATACTGACTGAAAGTGCAGATGGGGATGCGCGCAGATTTATTTCATGGATTGAACAGCTTGTGGAGGCCTTTCAACTTCGCAATTGCGATAAAAATTGGAGTTTCCCATTGGATGGGAGATCTCTGTGGACGGTTTGTTCTCAGAGTTTGGTGAGACATGACCGTGCTGGCGAATCTCATTATGATTCAATTTCTGCCTTTATTAAGAGCATTCGAGGGAGTGATCCTGATGCGGGACTTTACTACCTTGCAAGAATGTTGGAAGGTGGAGAAGATCCCGTATATATTGCTCGACGATTGATCGTATTGGCTTCTGAGGACATCGGCAATGCAGACCCGCGGGCCCTTGGGGTGGCTGTCTCTGGACTACAGGCAGTGGAAGCCGTTGGATTGCCAGAAGCCGGAATTAATTTGGCCCAAGTTGTTACTTACTTGGCTTGCGCACCAAAGTCTAACCGCAGTTATCTTGGTTTCAGGAAGGCTCAGTCTTTTGTGAGAGAAACAGGCTCTCTCGCTATTCCAAAATCTCTGCGATCTGAAAATAATTTGGCAGGAAAACAGCTGGGATTTGGCCTGGGCTACGCGTATTCCCACGAAGGACCAACGGGATGGGTTGACCAGAAGTTTCTTCCTGAGGAGGCGATAGGCCATAAATTTTACGAGCCTTGTTCTCGTGGTTTTGAAAAGAACATGCAACAGTACTTAGATTGGATGAAAGGAAAGTCTAAGCCCTGAGAATGCTTTGCGAGTTCATTATCTAAAAATCGCAATGCAAAGAGAGATGAGATAGAAATTGACTAAGACCTAGCGAGTGCTCAGTAGGTCTTGTAAGCACAAATACAAACACAGGCATGAGGGCCTTCCACTTTTTTTGAGTGTCTGGTGTTGGATGGAATAACAATCCTGTCTCCTGCTCTTAGGAGCAGCTTGTTCCCCTGAAATATCAACTAACATTTGCCCAGAAGCCACCATTCTAACCTCGTCAAAGGGATGGCGATGATCTCCAATAACGGAGCCATGATCCAGACTTTCTTCAAATGGCTCGAGACCCTCGGCCTGAAATACCGCAGTGATTTGCTTGATGTCGGGAACTATTGCGGCTTGCCATCTTGTCACTAACATCAGCTACTCCAAACTTGAGGAATATTGCTCCACCTTGAAACGTCGTAATTGGACACAGGACAATAAACCAAAAATAACAGAAAACCTCAAGTCTTAGGGGTCAGAAGTCGAAAAACAGACAGGATTCTTTTGCTTGAGGAGATTGTGTTTTTGAAAAAAAGAGAAAAGCCCGCTGGGCCGCACCCAGCAGCGATTGAAATTCTTGACTACATCGAAGATTCCGATGGTTTGGTTAATCAGGGATCTTCTTATTCTGTTCTCAAGATCTTTCAGAAAGCAGATGGCAAGAGCATTAGTTTTCCGGTGGCCGAGATCGAAGAAGTTATTCCGCGAGCTGACGCTGATGGAAATCCGTTTTTACAGATAAATTTTAACTCGGGAAAGAAAATTCTACTGACTGAAAGTTTGGTTGGATTCAAGCCTGCAGCGAATCCCGGCCTCGACATGGCAAAATTACCTTCCGTGGTGACTACGCCTGACCTGATCAGTGTTGTTGACGCCATTGAAGAGTCTCTCAGTTCTGGGGCGACCCAAGTCGAAGAGTTAGAGATTTTGAGACGTGTATTTGGAAGCGTTCTAGAGGGCGGAGAAGCCATCGGCTTTGATCTCTCGTCAGAAAGGATATGGCTGACCCGAATCAGCCACGTCAACAGCAAACACTCAGCCTGAATATTTGCCTTTTGTGTCCTCACTTTTGCCCTTTCTTGAAAATTGAAGCAGAACGGAACAAGGCGATTATCACGATAATTATTTCCTATTGACCGCGAAGATTAAATTGGGCAATGTTGCCAGCGTCTCTTAAATACAAGTGGGGCATAGCTCAGCTGGGAGAGCATCTGATTTGCATTCAGAAGGTCGCAGGTTCGATCCCTGTTGCCTCCACCAAAGAATCCTTGAAATTTCAGAGAAAAAAATGCGTGAATGGATAACCCAGGTTGCCATTCCTCCGATAGTCTGGCGCAATGTGGCGCATCCCTAATTGCGGTGAAAGATTTTTGGAATGCTGAGTGAAGAGTCGGGTGCCAGGCGCGTCATTTTGGGATCGAGACTCTGGATCACCGAAGTCCAAAGATCCCCAGGACGAATCAAATTTACGTTTTGCGGTATTGCGGTGGCGCGCCCCTTCGATTGCCATAATTCTTTGCTTATTGGCACGACCTCCCCTGAGTTGAAGTCAATGAAGGACCCCGCCCAGAAAGCGTATGGAAACCCGTCGCCTCGCTTAAACAGGCTCCGATCGCCAATGACAGTCCCACCGTTGACGCCCCGGCCAAAAATAGCCACTGCGTTATCAGAGTAGTTATGATCCTTGCCCCCGTTCGCATTTAGACCAGGGGTGCGATTGAACTCACTGACGACCATAACGAGCGTTTGTTTCAGGAGATCATGCTGGCGCAAATTGGTTAAAAATTTGGCAATGCGTTCCCAGCGTTTACTTTGAGCGGCAAGATGTGTCTCCGCGTGACGGATATGAGTATCAAGGGTCGTTTCCTCTTCCGTACGAAGATCAATTTGAACGACCCTTGCGATGCCGGAATAAAGACTCGCGAACGCGAGATCCTCATCTTTCAAACTTTTTGTTTTAGCCCTGGTACGGGCCATGTCGGAGGGAACACCTCTGCTTATTTGTTGATCATATTCTTGCTGGTCAAATTCGCCATCCTGATGACCCAGAATCTCAACAAAACGAGCCAGCTTCTCGGTCTGTCCTTGAAGATCGAGAAAGCGGGTCACATTTTCCATTGAGTTTGCGTATACCGACAGGGTAGAGCTTTTCTTTCCGTAGGCCATGTTGATCAATTGTTCCCTTAAAACGGAGGTCAGTAGCGTGGGGAAAGATGCGATGTGCCCCTTTTGAAGGGGGGCATTGGTTACGACACATGCGCCAGTGCTTGCGAAGTGATTTCCGATATAGGCGCTAAAGTGAGGTGCGGACTCCTGAGTGCGGCCACTCGACATGTGCTGAATAGCGAATGGGTGGCCAAGATCATTGGGTCCAACGTAAATTCCGCGCAAGAGGGCCATCTCTTTGGCGAAAGGTGCAATCACACGAGCTGATGGACCGAGTGAAATCTGAGTGCCATCCACTTTTTCAAGTGGTTGGTTTTCGCCTTCATATCCAAGAAATAAATCCTGGGGATCAATCCCTTGTGCAGAATCAAGATGTGGGTGAAGTCCAAGGGTGGAGTCCATAGCTCCATGCACTCGGAACAGCACAAAGCGAGCACTTGGATCAGTCTGTCCTGACGCCAAGGCCCGTTGCGCCCCTAAAACAAGCGAAGACAATGAAGGAGGTACGAGGTGTTCAAAGGCTGACAGGCAAGTCAGCCCCCCAATATTTTTTAAGAATTCACGACGATCTGACATGACTAATCCTCTCTCAAACCTGCAATACCGGCCCCAAGCGCAGCAAGATCGCAGTTTCGGCATAAATTTCATAAACGAGTGGCAACTTTGCGTTTCCGTCACGACTTTCAAGATCGGCAAGTTGTTTTAAAATAAAGCGGGCAAGCTCACCTTTGTTTGCGATCGGCAAACCAAAAACTGTATTCTGGCCGATGTAACTCCGCTCCTCCAGAATCTCTTCTGGTCCGATTAGGAATTCGATAAATTGGCTCATCATAGAAAGGCGCAAATCCATATCAAGACTGTGAAACTGTACGCGAGTCCAAAAGGCCCATTTTTTTGCTTGTCTATCAGAATAGGCGCAAGCCTCAGCCAATCCCATTTCTTGATCACAAGGGAGTTTTTCCAAGCGCTTTGAGATCGCTGCATCCAGTTCATTGCCAAGAATCAATTGCGAATTCTGGTGTGCAAGTGTTTGGTCCATAAATGTCATCTTCGATACCTCGTAGACACAATCTTGATAGAACTGATAAAAAAGGGCTCCGGGTTCCTTTTCCAAAGCACTGCCTTGAAGGGGATCAATGGCTCCGATAACGGGAGCGGATTTTCATCGATCCTCAAGCAGGACGATGACCTGATAGAGTCATTCATCACGGGGAAGATGCGCTTAAACTGCTGAATCACTCCATAGGGCGAAGGAAAGCGCTCAAAACTTTCCTCAAAACTTGCCGTATTTATCAACGAATTTCGTATCTGATTCGGAATTGGCTTTTTTGAAAAAGCATATACCTGGGATGCGATCACCGCAGATAAAAAAATCATTGTAAACTGGCCAATTGTCATTTTTTACTCCTTGGATATTGCAAGAGACGCTGAACTTCATCGGGGTTCAGGATCGGAGGTTCTCCCTTAACGAGCGGTGCACCTTCTTGGATCCAAGTCTTCACATCTTGGACTTCTTGAGCTGTCGGTTCCCACCAATGGCTCTTGGGCGGCATGGTTCGGTTCCTTCCGTCATTGGTCAAGTCCAAAACAACTGCAATTTTTGCGAGGTTAAGTTTTAACTTGTCACCCCGAGTTTTCAGGAATGATCCGTGACAGAACTGACATTCCTCCAATACTACTGCCGATTTGGTCAATGAGGTTGGTTCCTCAAATTGGCTGGGAATCCCCTGGAATTCAGGAGACAAAAGGAGATTTTCAACTGATGATTTAATATTGCGGCCAGATTTCTCGAAGTCTTCAATGAGTGTCGCAAACCGGACGGGATGGATATCCACGTCCCTCCCCATGATCCATGTCACCAGCCAATTGAGCTGGCAATCGACGTATTTTTGCTGCTGGGTCGCTTTCCTGATCAGATCCGAGAAATTCTTGACAGGAATGTCTTGGATATCATCAAAGGAATTGTAAAACTTGAGATTCCCAGGTGAAGGGAATGCCGCTACGCCAAGTTCAAGAGGGCGCATAGTTCGCGCCATCGGATCGAGGCGCATGTGGCATTGCCGACAGTCCTTTTGATTGGCGTGGCGGGTGCGGTGAATTTCCTCAAGGCTACGAACTGTGGTTCGTGCCTCGCTCACGCCGAGAGCCAATGCCTCTTCACGCCCTTGCTGCTGGTCACGCTCGAGTGCGGGTGCCATTTCGTCACAGAGCATGATTTTGAAGATAGCAGCCGCACGTTTGCGATTGCCATTGGCCGGACTATTCCAGTAGCGTTCTAAAAAGCGCTTGGTGGAAAAGAGTCCAGCTATATTGGGATGACCATTGAGGTCTATCACCTGAGGAACAAGACTGCTGATTTCCGGATACCGCTTCCGTTCGTCCTCGCTCATCTCCTGAATGGCACTTTCGCGCTTGCCGTCAATTTCAAATCCAATAAAGCCGGAAAGGGGGCTGTCACCAGGGACGAATCTGCGCCAATACACCTGACTCGTGAATAACTCATCAATTGGACGATTGAGCTTAAAGACGCGGTAGACGAGAAGATCTTCAGTCGAATCATTATCAAAAGAAGTGATTCCATTCCCATCTATTGGAAACGGCGGGCGCTCGGGCGCTCTCAGCCCAAAACGTTCGTAAGTTTTAAGAACGGCTTCCGAGTAAAAATCGCCGGTATCCATTTTTTCGCCAATATACGTCCGAAAGAAGTCTTGTAGGCAAGGCACTTGAGAACAGCCCGTTCGCAGCTTTTCGTTTTTGAGCCTTGAAAACTCATGTGGTGAGGGCCATTTTCCTGTTAAGCGTTCCGAAATTTTGGTGAGGTAGCCTTCCGCGCTCAACGGCTTGGCAACAGATGAGGTAGATATCACCAAACCCACGGCGAAAGAAATGAGGAATTTCATTTCTTGTACTCCTCTCCTCTGAACGTCCAATCTGAAAATAACCCATTGAAGGAATAATTTGCTTCGTCCTCGGCTCGAAATGAGTAATTTGTTAACTCCAGTAGCTTAATCCTTTCGGAGTCTCTGACTTGGTCAATCGCTTGCGTAAACTGGGTGAAAATGCTTGTAAAATCCATGTCCCATTTCATCTCACAGAGATTATCGTCCGGATCAAAGAGATTTGGGGCTTGGAAGCTGAGCTGGATTTGATAAGTTATGCCCATAGGAAGAAATGCGGAGAGCCCGCCATAGCCTTTGCGTGGACGACCGAACTCGATCCGGTTGCCACTGACTTTTAGTGGTATGCCTTCAAAGCGACTCGTGATTTGATTGACTGCGGTGGACTGTGACTTTCGGGTTAGGTCGAGTTCGGGATTTGCCATCTCGAAATTCTCGTCCCAAAGAAGTGCCGTGACGTCTCTTGGCAAGACGCCTTCACATGATTCTTTACATTCAAACCAACCTACGGCAGAAGGATTTTCAACGGCGATTCTTTGAATCTCTTGAACTTGTATGTCTCGTGAAATCATTCTTGCCAAGTCCGCTTCAAAAAAACTACTTTTGCCATTTCTCGACTGCAGTGAGGTTTCAGATACGACCTCATTCCTTTTTTCATCAGTGTTGAATCTGGTTACAGATTCACCTCGTTTTGTGGGGTGGGACTTCCAGACGGGAATCAAGCTCCTCACGATCACCGGAACCACATATCCCCACTTCAATCCGAGTCTGCTGGAACAAGAATTTTCAGAGAGAGTTATCGTTGACGATAAGGGGATCAGCCTTTCCACTTGTTTAAGTTCAACAGAGTTGCCGTTCGGCAACTCTATGATAACGGGTTCACCAACCTTCTTAATAACGATAGGGATTTTTTCCTGGATGGGGCTTTTGTCCTGTTCTTCGGCCAAACCAGTTTGACAAAGAATGAGACAAACTGCCGCACGGGCGAGCTTTAAGACCATCGGTTCCACGATTACCATGTCGTCCTCAAAATCAAAAAAGGGTTGCTTGCGGGTTAGACTGCAAAAGAGGGCCCATCTGCAATTCAAGTCAGGATTCTCATTTAGGCGGAAAATGCGGTGGCATATGATTGGACTCCCATAAAATGTCACCAATTTGCAAAATTTGTCATTTAAGCAAGCGCACATCTCTCGTTCCCACTCCCTTCCATCCAATCTATCCAAAGCAGATGAGGATCGCGTTTCAAGCTTGAGCTATGAGTCTCAGCAAAATTGAAAAAATAAAAAAATGCGACATCGAGCAATTAAGAGAACCGCTCAAAAGATCGCAAAAGTCGCAAGAAAACACACCATGTCGAGGGTAAACGACTCACCGCTCTCGAATTCGCTCCCCACAAAATATTTGATAAATTATTGTAAATTCAGCTAGTTACTTATGGTTATAAAAAATGTGGTGTGGTTCAGAAATAAATATTTCGGAATTCCAATTATAATAAAAAAGATTATTGACCTAATCGCCTCATTGCCCTATTTTCTCAGCCTCTCGAATTTCGATCTTTGAAAACTGAATAGCTAGTCAAATAATGGTTTTGGGTCCCTTCAGGAGTAGCTAGAAATAGCTTCAACTGTAAGGGTCAATTTTTTAAGCAAGCGTATATTAAGCTCCAAAAATTTGGAGGCAGATTACGCTCTTGATGTTGAAATTTGAATTTCATTTTTTAACTGAAGAGTTTGATTCTGGCTCAGAGCAAACGCTGGCGGCGTGCCTAATACATGCAAGTCGAACGGGGAAAGTTCTTCGGAATGAGTACTAGTGGCGCACGGGTGAGTAACACGTGGATAATCTGCCTTTTGGTGGGGAATAACTAGTCGAAAGATTAGATAATACCGCATGAGACCACAATATCTCCGGATATAGGGGTCAAAGATTTATCGCCAAAAGATGAGTCCGCGTCCGATTAGCTAGTTGGTGGGGTAATGGCCTACCAAGGCGACGATCGGTAGCTGGTCTGAGAGGATGATCAGCCACACTGGAACTGAGACACGGTCCAGACTCCTACGGGAGGCAGCAGTAGGGAATATTGCACAATGGGGGAAACCCTGATGCAGCGACGCCGCGTGAGTGATGAAGGCCTTCGGGTTGTAAAGCTCTGTTCTGCGGGAAGAAATAAATGACGGTACCGCAGAAGAAAGGACCGGCTAACTTCGTGCCAGCAGCCGCGGTAATACGAAGGGTCCTAGCGTTGTTCGGAATCATTGGGCGTAAAGCGGGTGTAGGCGGCCAACTAAGTCAGAAGTGAAAGCCCCGGGCTCAACCCGGGAAGTGCTTTTGAAACTGGTTGGCTTGAGTATGGGAGAGGATAGTAGAATTCCTGGTGTAGTGGTGAAATACGTAGATATCAGGAGGAATACCGGTGGCGAAGGCGGCTATCTGGCCCAACACTGACGCTCAGACCCGAAAGCGTGGGGAGCAAACAGGATTAGATACCCTGGTAGTCCACGCTGTAAACTATGGATACTTGGTGTTGGAGGTATTGACCCCTTCAGTGCCGAAGCTAACGCGTTAAGTATCCCGCCTGGGGAGTACGGCCGCAAGGTTAAAACTCAAAGAAATTGACGGGGGCCCGCACAAGCGGTGGAGCATGTGGTTTAATTCGATGCAACGCGAAAAACCTTACCTGGGCTCGAAATGTAGTGGAAGACACCTGGAGACAGGGTCGCCTTCGGGCCGCTATATAGGTGCTGCATGGCTGTCGTCAGCTCGTGTCGTGAGATGTTGGGTTAAGTCCCGCAACGAGCGCAACCCCTATCTTTAGTTGCCAGCATTAAGTTGGGCACTCTAGAGAGACTGCCGACGTTAAGTCGGAGGAAGGTGGGGATGACGTCAAGTCCTCATGGCCTTTATGTCCAGGGCTACACACGTGCTACAATGGTCGGTACAAAGGGAAGCAAAATCGCAAGATCTCGCAAATCCCAAAAAGCCGATCTAAGTTCGGATTGGAGTCTGCAACTCGACTCCATGAAGTTGGAATCGCTAGTAATCGCGGATCAGCATGCCGCGGTGAATACGTTCCCGGGCCTTGTACACACCGCCCGTCACACCATGAAAGTTGGTTGTACCAGAAGTCGCTGTGCTGACCGCAAGGAAGCAGGCGCCCAAGGTACGGCTGATGATTGGGGTGAAGTCGTAACAAGGTAGCCGTAGGGGAACCTGCGGCTGGATCACCTCCTTTCTAAGGATGCTGGGGTTTTCGAGAGAGAACCTCCATTCTATGGTCAACCCAAGACCTCTGACTAGCTGTTTAGTTTTGAGAGAGTGAACTCGTATCAAGGCTCCGTTTGAGATGTAAATCTTCTCGGATGGGTTTCGCTTGGTATTGTAGTGGGCCTGTAGCTCAGTTGGTTAGAGCACACGCTTGATAAGCGTGGGGTCAGAAGTTCAAGTCTTCTCAGGCCCACCATGTAATTCGCCAATTTATTTTGGACAATTACATGATGAGCTTGAAGAGTTTTGATTGATCTTTGAAAACTGAATAGATTATGAATTAGATATTAGAAATTGCTTAATTTGAGTAATATTTTTAATTGAGTTCAAGTAATTCTTAGCAAGGTAAATACCTATTAAGTTATGAAGCTACTAAGAGCTTATGGTGGATGCCTTGGCATCAGGAAGCTATGAAGGACGCGGTAAGCTGCGATAAGCTTCGGGGAGCGGCACACACGCTTTGATCCGGAGATGTCCGAATGGGGAAACCCACCAGTTTTACTGGTATCTTGAGGCGAATACATAGTTTCAAGAAGCGAACGAGGGGAAGTGAAACATCTCAGTACCCTCAGGAAAAGAAATCAACGAGATTCCCTCAGTAGTGGCGAGCGAACGGGGAAAAGTCTAAACCTCTTGTATGTTAAAGCTCCTAGGCGTTGTACAGGAGGGGTCGCGGGACTTTCGGAAGTCGCTAGGATGACTTCGCAGAGTTAAAAGTTAAAGTTTAGTAGAACGATTTGGAAAAATCGGCCAAAGAAGGTGATAGCCCTGTAAATAAAAAGCTTTAGCCTCTGGAAAGGATCCCGAGTACCACCGGACACGTGAAACCCGGTGGGAATTTGGGGAGACCACTCTCTAAGACTAAATATTCCCTGATGACCGATAGTGCACTAGTACAGTGATGGAAAGGTGAAAAGAACCCCGAGAGGGGAGTGAAATAGAATCTGAAACCATAGGCTTACAAGCAGTGGAAGCACTATGCACAAATGTGCCAGTGTGACCGCGTACCTTTTGCATAATGAGTCAGCGAGTTATTGTTGCAGGCGCTAGGTTAAGCCGTTAGGTGGAGCCGTAGCGAAAGCGAGTCTGAAATGGGCGTTAGTCTGCAGTAATAGACCCGAAACCCGGTGATCTAATCATGGCCAGGGTGAAGCGTGGGTAACACCACGTGGAGGCCCGAACTAGTTGAGGTTGAAAACTCTTTGGATGAGCTGTGATTAGGGGTGAAAGGCCAATCAAACCGGGTGATAGCTGGTTCTCTCCGAAATATATTTAGGTATAGCCTTGGGAAATTCTATCCCGGAGGTAGAGCACTGAATGGGCTAGGGGTCTTTACCAGATTACCAAACCCAATCAAACTCCGAATGCCGGTGATAGTTATCCCAAGAGGCAGTCTCAGGGTGATAAGGTCATGAGACGAGAGGGAAAGAGCCCAGATCGCCAGCTAAGGTCCCAAAATACATACTAAGTGGTAAACGTTGTGGAGCTACTGAGACAACCAGGAGGTTGGCTTAGAAGCAGCAAGCCTTTAAAGAAAGCGTAATAGCTCACTGGTCTAGTGGCTCTGCGCGGAAGATTTAACGGGGCTAAAGTATGTTACCGAAGCTGCGAGCTTATAGAAACTATTCTATAAGCGGTAGGAGAGCGTTCTAGCGTAGGCTGAAGGTCGACCGTGAGGACGGCTGGACGAACTAGAAGTGATCATGCTGACATAAGTAGCGTTTAAAGACAAGTGAAAAACCCGTCCGCCGAAAACTCAAGGGTTCCTGGGCAAGGATAATCCTCCCAGGGTTAGTCGAGACCTAAGGCGAGGCCAATTGGCGTAGTCGATGGATGAACGGTTAATATTCCGTTACCGATTTTGATGTAAGTACAGGAGAGACGGACTAAGATATACCAGCCTGTTATTGGATTCAGGTGTAAGCGTGTAAGAGGTGGAGTTGGCAAATCCGCTCCACATTAACTCTGAGGCGTGAATGCGAGGGGGTTATCCCCGGAAGTGGTAGAATCTATGGTTCCAAGAAAATCTTCGGTATGTTTTCAGGATTGCTCGTACCGTAAACCGACTCAGGTGGGTGAGATGAGAATTCTCAGGCGATTAGGTTAAACCTGGTTAAGGAACTCGGCAACTTGACACCGTAACTTCGGGATAAGGTGTGCCATCGCGAGTGTAAGCCTTTACGGCTGAAGCTTTCGGTGGTCGCAGAGGCTAGGGAGTAGCGACTGTTTATCAAAAACACAGGCATGTGCAAAGTCTCAAGACGACGTATACATGCTGACGCCTGCCCGGTGCTGGAAGGTTAAGAGGATTTGTCAGCTTCGGCGAAGCAGAGAATCGAAGCCCCAGTAAACGGCGGCCGTAACTATAACGGTCCTAAGGTAGCGAAATTCCTTGTCGGGTAAGTTCCGACCTGCACGAATGGCGTAACGACTTCTCCGGTGTCTCAACCAGGTGCCTAGCGAATTTGAACTCGCAGTGAAAATGCTGCGTTCCCGCAGATGGACGGAAAGACCCCGTGAACCTTTACTCTAGCTTGGCAGTGATCTTAGATTCAATATGTGTAGCATAGGTGGGAGCCTTTGAAGCCAGGACGCTAGTCTTGGTGGAGGCATCATTGAAATACCACCCTTGTTGGCTTTGAGATCTAACCTGCGCTCATTATCTGGGCGAGGGACACTGTCTGGTGGGGAGTTTGACTGGGGCGGTCGCCTCCAAAAAAGTAACGGAGGCGTACGAAGGTTCCCTCAGCCTGATCGGAAACCAGGCGTCGAGTGCATTGGCATAAGGGAGCTTAACTGCAAGACCTACAAGTCGAGCAGGTGCGAAAGCAGGTCAAAGTGATCCGGTGGTCCCGCGTGGAAGGGCCATCGCTAAACGGATAAAAGGTACTCCGGGGATAACAGGCTGATACCGCCCAAGAGTTCACATCGACGGCGGTGTTTGGCACCTCGATGTCGGCTCATCTCATCCTGGGGCTGGAGCAGGTCCCAAGGGTATGGCTGTTCGCCATTTAAAGAGGTACGCGAGCTGGGTTCAGAACGTCGTGAGACAGTTTGGTCCTTATCTTCTGTGGGCGTAGGAAAATTGAGTGGAGCTGTCCTTAGTACGAGAGGACCGGGATGGACAAACCTCTGGTGTTCCTGTTGTCGCGCCAGCGGCATCGCAGGGTAGCTATGTTTGGAACGGATAACCGCTGAAAGCATCTAAGCGGGAAGCCAACCACAAGATTAGATTTCCCTGGGGCTTCGGCCCCCTTAAGACTCCTTCGAGACTAGAAGGTTGATAGGCAGGAGGTATACGCACGGTAACGTGTTAAGCTGACCTGTACTAATTGTTCGTGAGGCTTTTTTTATAGCTTTAGGTATATTCTTGCTAAGAATGACTTGAGTACAATTGAATATGGCAATTTAAGCAGTTTTGCTGGTGTCTCTAGCGGCGGGGGTACACCTGATCCCATTCCGAACTCAGAAGTTAAGCCCGCCAGCGGCGATGGTATTGCAGGGGTAACCCTGTGGGAGAGTAGCACGATGCCAGCTCTTTTTTTTGAACCCAATCGGTGAAAATCGGTTGGGTTTTTTTATGTCCAAAATTTCTTTTTGAATATGAAGTCAGATATTATTTGGAGTTTTTTTTTCTGCTGACGGTGGAGAATTCTTTGATGGCGATGTGTTTGGTGGTTTTGGAGCTAATGGATGAGCTTTTGAAGAATTTTGATTTGATGGCTGCTGAGTAATGGGAAGAAAGTGGGATAAATGATTTTGGATACTGTCCCTTTGAGTTTCAAACCATTCAATCCATTCATTTTTTTTGCTATTTAGGTAGAATGTTCGACCGAGTTCCCATTCCATATTTTGAGTTTTTATATCAACCAGATTGTACTGGACGATGGCTCCAATTTTGCCCTCATCTTCAAACGATAGCAGCAGAATCTCCAATCTGTGAGTGCCATTATCTTGAGTTTTTTGTGGTGGGCGCAGTTTTTCATTGATCCATTTCTGGGCCCCATCGTCTCCTGAGTAGAATTCTATGCTTTTGATATGATACCACCCCTCAGGAAGGGCTTTTACATTTTCTAAACTAGCGACATCTTGGTTCCACAGTGATTGGAGTCTTTCGACCTGAGTTGAGTTCAGAAATTGAGCTTGAGTCAAGAGCGAGCTCAAGGTCCACCCGAGTGCGAGAAAGATAACTATGGGTGGAGCAATGCTGTTAACTGCTTTCAAAGTTCTGAGAAGCTGTGAACTGGGCATTGTAGATATCTTCTCTTTCTTGCTGGAGTGGTGACTAATTTTCTCAATTGTACCTTAGAATGCCAAGCTCCAACTCCGCTAGAACGGACTTAGGTCTCAATGATCTGGCTGACGCATCTAACAAGGTGAATGGTTGAGTAGAGATGGCAACTAGCTGTTGTTCGCCCCGAGAAGTAGTGAAACGGGGGAAGGGGAGCAAAATGGAACAAAAGGGAGAAAAATCTCGTCCTAATATGGGACAATTATTGGCTCATTTTATGTTTGTTTACATCTCTGATTTGTCCTGTCCACTTCAGATAGTTTGAAAAACATCAGTAAAAACGGAATGTTACAGAATACGCGAGAATGGCACAACAATTGGACATAGGTAGGTGTAATAGCAGGAAGGCTCAAATATGAGTTTTATTAGAAAATACAGCAGACACCTTATAGTAATGGCCGCAATTATGATTTATGTGGGATGCTCCGAGGTCAAATTTGAGTCGGTTCCGAGTGATCAATGTGCGGAAGCAAATAGTGATCCGGCCAGCAGTTCCTGTTTTGAGGCGCCAGGTTCGCTGAACTACCATTTTGAATTCAAGGTTGGTCGTATGGATATACTCTTCGTTGATGACAATTCCGGTTCCATGTATGTCGAGCAGACCTCTATGGCTGATCGGTTTCCAAACTTGCTGGACGAGATTTCAGGCCTTGATTATCAGATTGCCGTTATCACGACGGATATTTCCTCCAGCCCAGGTAATGGTAATCCTCGCCCAGCAAATGGTAACGGTGCCTTTCAGGATGGAAAACTTCTGAAGTTTTCTAATGGTGACACTGTTATTAGTGCTGTGACTCCAAATGTGGTTCAGCTTTTTAGGGATACAATAAAACGTCCCGAAACCCTGGCCTGTGATACAGCGACAGGGAGTGCGTGTCCATCTGGTGACGAACGTGGAATTTATGCCCTCAATATGGCCTTGGATCGAGTTGATGAGAAATTCTTCCGTAAGGATTCACATTTGGCTGTTGTGATTTTGTCGGACGAAGATGAAAGGACAAATGGGGGGAATATATCGGGGTATTCGCTTGAAACCTATGACCTTCCACTGACCTTTGCACAAAAGGTTCATACTCAGTTGGGTTCGAATAAAACGGTCAGTGTTCATACTGTTATTATTCAACCGGGAGACTCTTCTTGCTTTAACATTCAAAATAGTCAAACAGGAGTGAAAGGGTATTATGGCTATCAATACGCTAAACTTGCAAATGCCAACCAAGATGCTGAGTTAAAGGCTGCACATTCCGGCTTTCTTGCAGGGCGTTCAGGTAGTATTTGTGCGGGAGACTATGGTGCCCAAATGGGGGATATCGGAAGTCTTGCAGCTGTAAATGCCAATATAAAAGTACTTCCATGTGTGCCGGCCAGTGATAAAATCAATGTGACCTTTTCCCCCACCCCAGGGACTCAAATAAATTTTAATGTAAATAGTGAGCGATTATTGACTTTCAATCCTCAGCCACCACCAGGAACGACGGTCAGCGTAGATGTCACTTGTCCAAAGTGATCAGATTTCCTTAGGCCGCCAGATTTTGAGGCTTCGTGAGTATGTAGCCTTTTCCGTAAATATTTATCAAAATGTTCTCAAGCTCCGGAATTTGACGTTTTAGCTTTGAGATTTGCGCATCTATTGACCGGTAGGAAATGCTTGCATTCTCCCATACATTTTCCTTTAACCACTGGCGCGACAGAAGATGGTCGGGCCGAGAAACAAAGGCCAAAAGTAACCTAAATTGAGTTGGCGTAGTGTTGATGATTTCACTTTTTCTTTTGACCAAGAAATCGTTGGGGTAAACGAGGATATCCATAAAATTAATCATATTATTTTCAGCATGCTGGGACCATCCCATCGATAAAGGAGGGCTGCCAATTGGAAAAGAGGGGTTTCCAGAAGAAATTCTTCTCAAAAGTGACGAGATCCTAAGGCGCAATCCTTTGGGCGATGAGTTAGATGATAGAAAATAGTCCGAACCGTCTCGAAAGGATTTCTCCTCTTTTTCCGGATTTTGGGAAGAACTTAAAACCATTATTCCCATTTGAGCAATAGGCACCAAGTGGCGAATCTGAGGAAGAGAATTAAAGATGAGAGAATCGCCGTCAATCAATAGGATAAGGGGCTCCCATTCTCTGATTAAAAAAGTCGCGGCTTCGGTCGAAGTAGCCACCTGGACATCATAGTCAGCCCTGAGAGGGCCCATTGTTTCTTGAAGGAAACCGGGATCTGTCGAGGCCACAAGAACTTTGGTCTTAGTTTTACCCATCGAATCTTTATCGACATTCTATTTGCTCCTCTGAAGGTATCGTTGTTGATCCATGAAAGCAATGTATTGGGCCCTAAGGAGACCTACCAGGGTTCAGGCGGGTCTCAAAATAATACAATTCAGTGCCTCATTGAGATGAGGGCCATTTGTTGATACAGATTGGGCGACGAAATCAGGCATTCGATTTTAAATGAAACGATATCAATTTCCCCGGGCTGGAGTTCGCCAGAACAGATCTCTTCATCGTTTTCAAAAGAGATGTGTTTTGGATCATCAAAAAATGAATAAATTTTTCAATTGGGCACCTGATATGTCCTTGCCAGGGAGAGGTAGATTCTCCGCACTTGATCAGCTGACATGGTCGAGTTAAATCGTCAATGTCTGAGCTGGGTCGCGTGTGGCCTGGAATGGGAATGGCAACAGGAGAAGCTGTGAAGTGTCGGCAAGTGCAAAGTGGAGTTCAAGGTTCAGATCAGGAGCTTTTGCGCAAGCCCTTGAGGTCCTTTGAGTTAAGCCTGGAGACACCGAACCTTGTTCGCGGCATAAGAATTCTCCGTAGTGAGTTGCAAAGAAAGGGTTTGGTATTTGCACCTCATTTTTGGATTGGAGAAGAGTGGTTTTGTCCCGATTATATTCCAGGAATTTCAATTCCGTTCTATCTGTTGAATTCTCGATTATTGGAATTAGAAAAGCGATTTATCGGATTTGCTGAGGGAGAAAAGCCTTTGGAACTTCTGAGAGTATTGAGGCATGAATCAGGGCACGCCATTGAGAATGCCTACGGACTCCGCAAGGATCGCTTGAGAGTTGAGGTCTTTGGCTCCTCTCGGACTCCCTACCCTCGCTCTTATTTGCCGAAGCCATACAGTCGGAAGTTTGTCCGACATTTGGCAAATAACTATGCTCAAAGTCATCCCGATGAGGACTTTGCAGAAACCTTCGCGGTCTGGCTAGACCCGACTTCAGACTGGAGAACCAAATACATCGGCTGGTCTGCTCTCAAGAAAATTGAAGCTATGGACACCATAATGAACAGCATCAAGGGACGTACGCCGAAAAATCGACTAAAGAACACCTATGAGCCTCTTCATCGTAGCCAGCTTACCTTGGGCCAGTATTTTGTGAAGAAACGGCGTCAACTCAGTATTGATAAGTTCATGGATCTCGACGAGAAATTATCGAGTGCATTTAGTCGATCCTCTTTGAATGGACCAAAGGTGGACCAATTCATCATGGAACATCGATCCTATCTTTGCGGTCAGGTGGCTGAGGGGTTGGGAGAGTACAAATATCGAGTGAATCAAGTGATTCGGCGCTTGACCCATCGAGCGAGAGAGCTTGGCTTGAGGGCCGCTCCAGATCAAAAAATAGGTCCTATTCTGGACATAGTAACGGCTCAGGCCCTTGATGACTTTGAAGGAAAGCGGCACCATATAATTCTATGAAAAGATTAAGGGTTCTTGTGCTCGTCCATGAAGACCTTGTTCCTCCGGAGAAGGTTTCAGTTGGTCAGGATTTGGACGAAGTTTCTTGGAAGACAGAATATGATGTTCGGGAGGGCCTCGTTGAAGCGGGCCATGAAGTCAGTCTTCTTGGTGTCAGAGATGATACCCATGTGATTCGTCAGACAATTCAGAGTTTTGATCCTCATATTATTTTCAATCTTCTTGAGGAATTTGCGGGACAAGCGACTTTTGATCAACATGTGGTGAGTTACCTTGAAATGTTAGGTGTTAGCTATACGGGTTGCAATCCGCGTGGATTGGTTATCGCAAGGAGCAAGGATTTAGCGAAAAAATTGATGAGATTTCATCGGATTCCAACACCTGATTTTTTGGTTTTTTCAAAATCGGGCCCCCATCGTCTCCCCAAAAAGTTGCAATATCCGTTGTTTGTTAAATCGCTGACCGAAGAGGCCAGTATGGGAATCACTCAGGATAGTATTGTTTGGAATGAAGCGAATTTACGAGAGAGAATATCCTATTTTTCAGAAAAAGTAGATTCGGATGTCATCGTAGAATCTTATATAGACGGAAGAGAATTTTATGTAGGAGTCATTGGCAATAAACGACTTCAGGTCTTCCCGCCATGGGAACTCACTTTTAAGAACACCTCGGAGCGAGTGCCAAAGGTGGCGACCCGCAGGGTGAAGTGGGACTCTCGGTATCGCAGAAAATTTGGAATAGATACTGGACCTGCTCAAGACCTAAACGAGTCCCTTATGACCTGCATGCAAAAAGTGGCGAAGAGAACATATTCGGCTTTGGGATTGAGTGGCTATGCACGAATCGATATGCGCATGGATGCCGCAGGTAATATTTATGTCATTGAAGCCAATCCAAACCCGGATATTGGAAACGGGGAGGATTTTGCTGCATCAGCAGTTGCTTATGGCCTCAGCTACACGATGCTTATTGATAAAATTCTTTCGTTGGGAATGACCTGGAAACCAGTAGGAACTTAAAAAGGGGCAAAATATTTTGAATGGATCTCTTCTCAGTTTATCCGTAATATTGTTTCATTTTCTATTGTCTTGTCATTCTGTGCGAGAAGAGCAAGCCGAAGGATGGCTTAAACATCGTCGTGGAGGATCCACTCAAATAGCCCGAGTGGATAATCAGAAATTTAAAGATGAATTGACAGCTCTCCTCGTGGATCAAATGGGTAAAGAAAAACGAACTGGTGTGGGCTTGTTTTTGTTTCGTCGAGATGGGCAACTGATATTTGCAAAAGCTCTTGGTCACAATGAGAGTCCGAGCGGGCAGCGGCCTTTCTCTGGGACCGATTTGATCCCGGCAGGGTCATCTTCTGTTTGGATTTCAACGGTTGTTCTTTTGAGGTTAGTGGACAAGGGATATTTGAAGCTAAGCAGTACGACAGGGTCCGTCTTGGGATGGGCCGGCGAAGCAGGGAAGATTTCGCTTCGTGGGTTGTTGAGTATGACATCAGGATTGCCAGGGCGAATCGAGAATTTCAATTGTTTTAATCGTTCTGATCGCACACTCCAGGGCTGTGCGGTGGAAGTAAAAAAGAATCTTTATGAGGAAAAAATTCCATTGCGCAAAGAGGGAGAGACCTTTTCTTATGGCCCCTCTCACATCCAGGTTGCAATGGCTATGGCTGAAAAGGCAACGGAAAAAAAATGGAAAGACATAGTGAACAGCGAGCTGATATTGCCACTGGACTTGGAGCCTGAGACAACCTATTTCACTGATCCAATTGATCGTGAGGGTGAAATGAATCCGTCCGGATTTGAAGGCTTGGTGATCAACATGATGGACTATGTTCGTGTTCTTAAAGCAATCATTGCGGAGAGAAAAGGATATATTTCGGACACTTTGGTGGACAAAATGATGTCAGACCAATTTTCAATATCCACGTTGTTGGACGCATCTCCAATGAAAACCCTTTTGGGGAAGAATTATCATTTTGGTCTCGGAAATTGGATTGAATGCGAACCCGGTGGCAAAGATGGCTGCTCAACACTGAACGTTCGTTCGTGTCCGGGGGTTTTTGGTTGGTATCCCTTTGTTGATTTTAATAAGGGCTATTACGGAGTAATAGCGGCATTAGAGGGGCACGATCGCTTACAGAAACAAGCAGAACCTGCTTTGCGATCGTGGCGAATCTTGAATGAAGTGAGAGTTTTTTTGCAGAAATGGAATTTTTAGATAAGGAAAAACACCGAGCCTTGGATATAGAAAGCTAAAAATGATATACTAGGGGGCTTTGAATAGTGCCAGCTGAAACGGAGAAGAACGAGGTAGCCCCAGAATGGAGAGTTTGAAGGAGAGCACTGAGGTTAGGACTGAGGTTAGGACTGAGGTTAGGAGGCTTTCACTTAGTAAACGATTGGAGAGAATCTATCAACTATTGGACCCCGCCTACGAAGTGTGGGACCTTTGTTGTGACCACGGGTTGGTGGGGAGAAGATGTTTGATGTCGGGACGGTTTCCCGGTGTGATATTTGTTGATAAGTCAGAACTTGCGTTGGGCCCGTTGAGGAATTTGCTGAACAAATATCAGTACGACCTGCTGAGTCTTGGAGCCTCACTTCAACTGAGGGTTGGGGATATGTTAAAAATGGCAATGCCATCAGAGAGAGCAAATATTGTGATATCTGGGGTTGGCGCTCATCTCATTGTTAAATTTTTGTCAGGTTTGGAACCGGCTCGGCATTTAAATTTAGTATTGGGGCCGAATAAATCACCTGAAATCGTTCGCACTGAGTTGCGGAGGTTGGGCTGGTCCATCCGTATTGATGAGGAAATCTTTGAAAGGGGACGAAGCCGGTGGATCATGCAGGCACAAATTGTCTAAATCTGAGGATCAATTGAGCATGGCTTTGTCTCAGCAAGTGAGGCTTCTTTTGGAATCACTTGAAATGGATTCTCCCATAGGAAGGGAGAAATTTGATCGGTTTCTGCGGTCCTTCAGATCCAAAGTTGATCCATCTCATCAGTCTGATCAATTTGAGAAGAGGGCCGCTCAACTTTATTTGCCGGTTTACTTTTGGTGTCGCAAGATGCTCCGAGATCACGATCCTAACTATCCGATGTTTGTTGGCTTGAATGGTCCTCAGGGAATTGGAAAAACGACATTGACGAAGGCCTTATGTCAGTGCTTTGAAATTGATGGGGAGAACGCAATATCCTTATCTATTGACGATTTTTATCTTCGTCGAGATCAGCAGGTGGCATTGGCGAGAGAACATAAGGATAATCCGTATCTCCAGATGAGAGGATATCCTGGGACTCATGACATTGAATTGGGCCTTCAAGTGCTGAGCGATCTCAAAGGTCTTGGGAAGGCCGGTACGGTTCAAATTCCTCGTTATGATAAATCGGCTTTTCAAGGATTGGGAGATCGTCGATCCACCGGAGAGTGGCCGAAGGTGACAGGACCTTTGAGGCTTGTGTTTCTTGAAGGTTGGATGCTTGGCTTCAGACCACTTGCTTCTTCTCAAATATCCGAGGTTCACATGAGGGCCATCAACGGATTTTTGCCAAAATATGAAGTCTGGTACAAAATGTTGGATTGTTTTATTCTACTGTCTCCCAAGAGTTTGGATTTCATATCTAACTGGAGGATAAGAGCAGAGGAAGCGATGGTGGCGACGGGACGTGAGGGAATGTCCCCCGAACTCATAAGGACTTACGTGAGCCTTTTTCGTCCCGCTTACGAGATCTTTCTCGAGAGCTTAAGGAAGTTTCCGGTTTGCCCAAAAAGTTTACTTCAAATCGAAATTGGTTCAAATCAACTCCCATCTTAAGGTGCCAAAATGGGGTGAATATAAGTCAATTCAACCTTCTACGATTACACAAAATGCTGTTTGACATGACGCGATATATCACGTTAGGTTGCACTGTCGTTATCGAGAGTTCGCTCAATTTGTCAGCAGACCTCTTTTTTGCGGCTTAATGTCTAAAACAGAGGTAAAAATGTCCACATTTCAAAGTATGCCGTTCCCGGCGCCCCTACAAAAGGCGCTAAAGGATCTAAATTTTATTGAGCCAACTGAAATTCAATCAAAGGCGATACCCCCCGCTCTCGAAGGGAAGGATCTCATCGCTTGCGCTGAAACTGGATCAGGAAAAACAGCTGCCTACGGTCTGCCTGCTATTTTGAGCGTGTTAAGTGATCCAAAGAAAAACGCACTATTTCTGGTGCCCACGCGGGAACTTGCTCAGCAAGTGTCTGATGTGATCAGACGCTTGACGATAAACATGAGGGAAGTCAGTTCTAGCACCCTGGTAGGTGGGGCCGACATCAGAAGACAGCTGACTTCGCTTAAACGTGGGCCTCGCATCGTCATTGCGACTCCAGGTAGGCTGATCGACCACCTCAATAGGAGATCAATAAATCTCTTAAGCACGGGAGTTTTAGTTCTTGATGAGGGGGACCGCATGATCGACATGGGATTCGCTCCCCAGTTAGATGAGATCTTGAAGTTTCTTCCAAAGCAACGGCAAACCTTGTTTTTTACGGCTACCATTACACCAAAGGTTCGCAAATTGGCAGAGTCCTATTTACATCTGCCTGTGAGTATTTCTGCTGGGCAGATTTCTCGTCCTGTCACGACCATCAAACAATCGGTCATCCAAACGACCCTTGGGGAGAAAAACGATAAACTTCTTGATGAATTGAATCAGCGCAAGGGTTCTGTCATTATTTTTCTTAAGACCAAAAGAAAGACAGACATATTGGCGAAGTTTCTGAAGGATTATGGTCACGAAGTTTCTTACATTCATGGCGGGCGCACTCAAGGACAGAGGAATCAAGTTATTCGTGGATTTCGAGAGGGAAAATTTAGAATTTTGTGCGCTACGGACGTTGCGGCAAGAGGCTTGGATATCCCCTCGATCGAGCATGTGATTAACTATGATCTCCCTATGGTCGATGAGGACTATGTTCATCGCATTGGCCGGACAGGTCGTAATGGAGCGAGCGGTGAGGCACTCACCTTTGTTCTTCCTAACGAAGTGCGAACTTGGAGAGTGATTGCTCAAAAGTATCGAATTCAAGGTGTAGATTTACCAATGGGAGGACGATCAGGCTCTCATGAAAAAAATCATGTAGAAAGACCAGCGGGAGGTCAGCGCCGAGAGAGACCATCGGCAGATTACCGGCCTTCTGGAGAGAGGGGCCATCGAAATCAGGGCATTAGCGGCGAAGCTGAGCGTGCACATCGTTTTCAGCCCAGAAGAGAGCAATTCCGAACCCGCGGATCTCATCCTCATCCCCAGGATCGTGGTGGCGTTCGAGGGAGCGGCGGCCGAGCTGGTTGGGACAGCAACACTCGGGGAAACATTAGGACCCCCCCTCTGGGCGGAGAGGGTGGGCGTGAGCAACGTGAAGATCGCCCTCTTCATCGGAGGGGCGAGCAGGCTTCTGGCAGCAGAAGCAGGCCCTTTTTGGGTGGGTCTCCTCGTTCCGAGGGCCGCAGCAGCGGTGATGCGAGGAGCGGCGGGGGGGCCTGGCGGGGGCAAGAGAGTAGCAGGGGATCAGAGAATGGGCGGACCACTGCTCGAATCAGTCGAGAGGGAAGTCTTATTGGCCGGAGAGGTCCTGTTTACCGTGATTCAGACGCAAAGCCTGAAAGTCGTCAGAAGGAGAAAGGCCTATTCGGCGAGAGAGACATAGACTCGTCGCGCAAAAATGTGGCAAAAAGTGATGGGACTAAGCAGCCTTTCTGGATGACGCGTAAGCAAACGGATAAAAAATCTGCGCCGAACAAGACGAAAACCAGCTCTCGCGCGAGATAGTTGGAATTCGGATGACCAGAGCAACACTTGTCCCTTGCTCTGGTAAAACAGGACCAAGATCTAGAACCTCTCGTGGATCAATGGCAAAAAAGAACTTATTTGCACAGTCTGAACAGGCTGAATGAAGTTGTTTGTTGGCATTTGAATTTATTTATAGAAGAATCTATGGGTTCGTGGCGGGCATTTGGCATCTTGTCAGGTGTTGGAATTTTTTGGGGGGCAAACATGGAGAATCGAGTAGGGAGACAATTGAGCTTTTTGTGGATCGCATTATTTTTTGTTATTGCTGGATCTGGTTTTGGCTGGGCGGCGGAATCTCAACCCGAGAAAATTGAGATAAAGTGGGTGCTTGCCCATGAACCATCTTCAGTTTTCAGGCATGCTGCAGTACATTTTCAAAAGATATTGGCAGATGAAACCAAAGGACAGATGAGTGTAAAGATAATGACTCTCAAAGAGTATGGGGGTGAAGGAGCCACCATCGAAGGCTTGATCAAGGATATACAGGCCGGCAAGATTCAAATGACGCAAACATATACATTTCAGATGGGCCAGCTGGAGAAATCCTTTTATGTGCTCGATCTTCCATTTTTGTTCAGAGACCATGAGCATGCAGCACGTGTGCTCGAAGGACCAACGGGCAATCGGCTCATGGAGAGTCTGGTCGCCCATAACATGCGCGGACTGGCGTTTACCTACAGCGGTGGCTATCGCGTCGTTCCAACTGCGACAAAGAAGATTAGTCGATATGAGGATTTCAAAGGTCTGAAGGTGAGAACAGCTTTGAGTCCTGTTACCGAAGAAGTTTATCGGCGTCTCGGCGCAGTTTCAGTTCCCGGTTCGATTGATGCCGGAGCTGAATTGACCGGAAAGGGAAAGCTCGATGGGTTGGAGACGACCTATGTTCGGTATAGTTCTGACTTGGAATCTAAAGCTCCGGTCATGAATGAGACTTTCCATACACTATTCTTAACAGGCATCCTCGTTAATAATTCTTTTTACGAGAAACTTCCTCCAAAATACAAGGAAAGTCTCAAAAAGGCGGCAATCCAGGCAGGACGTGATGAGCGGGCAACAACTTTGAGCGATACTGCTGAAATTCGCAGTCAGATTCAAAAACGAGGCGTAAAAATTGTTGAAATGTCTCAGAAAGAACGGCAGCGTTTTCGTTCGGCAATGCAGCCTGTTTACGACAAATTCGATTCTGAATTTTCAAAAGGCCTAATCAAAGAAATTGTAGGTTTATAGCTCTTTTTTAAAGTCCCATCAATTCGACAGGTGATGGGATTTCATCTCAAATCGGCTTGTGTGTTGGTCACGATTTGTTTCTTGAATGAGCATATCAAAAATGGCATTGGCGATGAGTTGGTGGCCCAACTCATTTGGGTGTGGGTCGTCCTGAGCCACCCACAGGCTCCTTTTATCATTAAGCTTGGAGAGGATCCCTCGAATATCAAAAATGGAGAAATTCAATTCCTTAGCCATTTGAGAGAATTCTGCCAAGGATTTTCCCTCCACATTGTTTTCACTACCCAGAAGTAAACTCGGCAAAAAAACAAATGTTAAGCCTGCACCTCTCGACTTAAGGTATTCATGTGTTTGAACGATGAGCCCATGGAGGACGCTGCTCAGGACCGCCTCATGAGAGGACTGTTGGCTCTTCTCTGAGTCTTGTAGAAGAGGATTTGAAATCTGATGAAAGCGATAGAACAGGAAGTTGCCCAAGTAAGAAAGGCGGAAGAAATAGGAATTTCCGCCCTGGTTCTTGGCCGTAAAATCATCGGGATAGACACAAACAAAAAAATGTTCTGCGTTGTATTGTTTTGAGGTTTCTAATAAGAGCCTGAGCGAAGATTCCAAATTGTAATTTCCGACCCCAAAGTTAATTGGTAGGAATTGGGTTCCCAGTGAATCGTTTAGCTTGGAGACGACCAGAGAAGAAAAATTCTTATCCTGAGAAACTCCCCATCCCAGGGTAATAGATCCTCCATAAAATGCGAGAAGCCTACTGTTCTTAAGTGTATTCATCGACTCAGACCTTGCTCCCAGAGCATTTGTTTTTATTGAGACCCCCATTAATTCGGCCAGTTGGTCCTTTTTATGCACGTGGGACAAGCCAGGTGTTGAACTGGGTACCTTTAATTGGTTTGAATAACGCAACATTTCGATTGAGTACATCCGATGATATTGAGAAATTAATCTCACAAAAATCTCTGCGCCGATAAGAGCAACAGCAATTGAGAAAGCGAGAGACAAAGTTGGGTAAATGATCTGTTTCAACATATTCTCCTCATCTTTGATGGTGGTCAGAAATCAAAATACATAAATCGGCCTGGAGGGGCTCCAAAACCCAGCGAGGAAACGGTCGCAATGAGCATGAAACCATTCACTGCGATGCGAGATGGGGCTGAAAGATATTGGGTAAAACATTCATCTTTTTTAAACAAGGCGGGGAGGTCCATGGCGTAGAGGATGAACATGAGACCGAAAATAGTGAAAAGATGACGAGAATCACCCAATCGATCGTTCCAAAATAAATCTCCAAATATCATCCATCCTGTTGTGAATTTAACTGCGGAAAAGAAGGAAAAAAAGGAGACAACGAAGAGAAATGTAAGAATTTGTGGTCCCAGAAAACCCAATAGTCTAAATGCGGCTCCCCTCCGTGCGACTGCCTTCGGTGATTTCATCAAGGTGGTTTTGAATCTGGAGTAAATCTTATTTAGAGAAATGCCTGTGGCATGAAGTAAACCCCAAGCGACGTACCCCATTTGGAAACCGTGCCATATCCCAGAGAGCAGCATGATAAAATAAATATTTCCCACTTGGCGAATGGGACCTCTGCGATTGCCACCCAACGGAAAGTACAGGTAATCGCGGAACCAGCGAGAAAGTGTCATGTGTCTTCTTTGCCAATAGATAGAAATGTTTCTTGCCATATATGGGGCATAATAATTGTTTGATAAACGAATGCCAAACATCAGAGCTACACCCTTTGCTATGTTGGTGTATCCAGAAAAATCAAAATATATTTGAAGGGCAAATGCAATCATCAACTCCCAGGCTTCAAGCAGGGATAGGCTAGAGTAGGAGGCCAATCGTGGTTGAGTGAGAAACAAAAGTTGATCGGCAATCGCCACTTTTTTAAATAGACCAAGAAGAATAATTTCGAGGCCAGCATAAAAGTCGTGTCTTGAAAATTGCATTGGGCCGATCAATTGGCTGATGATATTGTCAGGCTTTTCAATGGGTCCAGCAAGGATTTGAGGAAAAAAACTGAGATAAAGAGCATAATCGAGAAAGCTATGATTCTTTGGCACCTTTTTCTCAAGATCAATAATATAGGAGATCGCCTGAAAAGAGTAGAATGAGAGCCCTGCCGGAAGGAGAAAGAGGAGAGACAATCTTTTGGAATCGAAGGTCGGACTGGCAAACTCAAACGCGGCGTCAATGATTGAAGATGGGATTTTACAGGTAAACACGACCAGAACAACAATGCCTATTCCCACAGCCTTGATGAGAAACTTCGTCCTCGAGGATTCCATGCGAAGGGCAAGATGACCTGTCACATAAGAAACAAGAGTGATAACAGACAGAAAGACAATGAATCGCAATCCCCAACAACCGTAAAAATAGTAGCTGGCCGCGAGCAGCAAAAGTCGCCGTCCCTTCGTCCACGGGATAAGAATGAACAAAATGATTACGACCGTAAGAAAAATTAAAAACTGGCCGCTGACAAAAAGCATGTTAAATTCTATGGATGAAATTATTCAGAGTCATTATCAATTTTCTAGCTGCCGTTTTCGTGGTTCTTGTGTTCATTGAATTGGGATCTGCCGTTTGGTTCTATTGGTCTCCGACTGGTCGACAAAATGCGCCCTCATCGGCTCATCGTACGCCCATCGTAGATTTCACAGAGAAAAATTACAATTCGCTACTTAGAACTTCAGATCTAAATAGGAAGAGAATGGATTATTTTGTCGTAGATCCTATCCTGGGCATTCGTTTCAAGTCAAACGCCGAGGTCTTCGCAATCATTCCAAATGAGAATGGGAAGGCGATTTACTCTCCGAATGGATTTCGTACCGACAAATATGGTTTGATTTCTCACACGTCTAAAATCGAAGATCAAGATTACGATTTGTCCAAAATTGTTTCAGACCCCTCAGTTTTTAGAGTTATTATTTCAGGCTCCTCAACTTCGATTTGGGGTGCATCTAACAACGAAAATACCTGGCCTTCGCAGCTTCACCGTCTCCTCAACGCCAACCTTGAATTGCTGAAACGAAAGGGAATCTCTCGAGTCTATGTTTTTAACACCACCGTGTTTTCCCATAATGTTGCGCAAGAGGTATTAAGACTATCGGCGGAAACAAGTTACTGGAATCCTCACTTGGTCATTTCGTTTAACGGCCCGACAAAGAGTCATCTGAATTTTTTCGGCAACTCTGTTGATTTTTCGACCCATTTCTCCCAAAGGCTTCTTTTAGAGGCTTCAAAAATTGACACTATATTTATGCCCTTGAATATACTTCCCTACACGTCAGTCTTTTTGAGCTACCTTATCAAGGGATCGCACCAAGCCGTTTACGGATACCGACAAAGTAACTATCCAAAAATGCCTTATGGCTCACTCTTTATTTCGAAAATTATCCAAATGGAGGCTGTTTCTCGATCTGTGGGCGCTGACTTTTTATGGGTACTAAATCCTCAGATGGATATTTGCTCTGGTGAAGTTCTTCTTGAAAGTGAAAACTCGATGAAGTCATTTTTCGAGCGGGAGGTGTGGAAGCTAAGCTGGAATGACTATATCTCTAGTTCTCAAAAGATATTTTCTATTTTAAGGGATGAGATTAGGGATTCAAAAAAGGCCAACTTTCATGATTTTACCTGCTTATTTAATCCTCACCACGAACAGGTCTATTCTGACCCAAATCACTACGTCGATGCAGGTCATCGCCTGATTGCTAAGAGAATCAATGAGCTCGTGACAGAATACATAGAAGGGGCATTGGAGAACATATCTGGGAATACGCCTGGGAACATCGGCCGCGGTCCCGTTCGGATTTCTGCATCTAGAAGCGCGAATATGAAAATGTCATTGGACTTCCGAGGTCAACAAAAAGGAAGAACAAGACAAGGCCAAGCCAATAGATTCCCCAGCGAATAAGGAGGGGCTGTGATTTTAGCCAAGTGTCTATCGGATGGCGTCGGTGAAGAAACTGCATTGCTTCGACAAAGAAAATAAAAATAAAAAACCTATAAAAATCTTGATGCCATGCGAGATTAGATGGGCTCGGCAATTTGTTGGAGATCAAGCTTATCCACAGTTGTGTGTACACGTCCTTAATCATTCCGAGATCTCTGAGCCAGAAAAAAACGACGGGCGGGCAAACGAATAGAAAGAATGTAACTCCCCATCCCATCACTGAGTAGGCCGCTTTCGAGAAGGGAAATGTAACTTTGTTTTTAAATCTGTCCAGAATAGGCCTAATTAACTCGAAGCCGGCAATCAAAAGGCCCTGGATCAATCCATAGATAATGAAGTTATAACTTGGTCCGTGCCACAGGCCCAGGACGATAAAACTAAAGACGACAATGAGCCAGATCTGCCACTTATGCCTGCAGTAAAGTGCGAGGGGCACGAAGACATAGTCACGAATCCAACTGGAAAGAGAAATATGCCATCGACGCCAATAGCTAGATATATTGGTTGCTTGATAAGGAGCATCAAAGTTGGACATCAGCTCAATACCCAAAAGCCTCGATATCCCACGTGCGATATCAGTGTATCCGGAAAAATCGAAAAAAATCTGATAACGAGCGAGCACAAGGCACATCAAAATCGTTCCAAAACTCGAGTTTTGAGGATTCCGGAATATCGTGTCGACCAATGGAAAGAGAGGATCGGCCAAAGCATATTTCTTAAAAAAGCCGAGACTGAGGAGCCAAAATCCACTTCGTGATTGGTCGTAAGAAATAGATGATTTAGATGATTTAGATGATTTCCGATCGAGTTGCTCAAAAAAGCTTCCTGCTCTTTCAATTGGTCCCGCAAGCATTTTGGGAAAATACAGCAGATAAAGGAACAGATTCATCCATCGAGGTCGCGCAGAAATAGAGAGGCGAGAAACGTCTACCAAATAGCTGAGGGCCTGAAAGGTGAAAAAGGATATTCCAAGAGGCAGCCCAATTGCCTCCAAGGGCGTCGCCCATGTCTTTGATAGCAGCGTGGGAAGGTATTTGTAGATCCCCAACGGAATAAGCAGAAGAATAACTGAGCAGAAAAGCCATCCCTTCGGGAATCGTCCATTTCTCTGGAAATGAATTGAAGAAAAATAGCAAACTGTCGTGCAGTAAATCGGGATCCAAATTGTCTGTGCCGACAGAGACAAATAAAAAACGAGAGAGATACCAACTAACAAAGGCTCCTTGGTGATTCGAGGTAGCCACTTCAAAAGAAGGTGCCCGACCAATGCCAGTAAAAGAAGTAGAAATCCATTTGAGAAAATGGAAAAATTGACCTCCTGCACAGTTTACCACCACAGTTAAAAGGCTTAGGATCGAATTATTCACGAGGGGAGGGAGTTATACAAGTGGTGAACAAGTGGCTCAATCAGGTTGGTGAGTTGACTGACGGTTTTTCAAATGAAAATTTGAAAGCAATCGAATTTAGAGCCGTTGTTGACCAGGAATTGGAACTTGTCAGGCAAGCGGGGGTCCGTGCTCACGATCGAGTGTCCGTTGAAATGGATGGATCATGCGCAAACCTTGCGAAGGTATTTGCTCTTTGGAGAAATGGTTCTGTTGTTGTCTCATGCGCCCACCATCTCAAAGATTTTGAAAGGGAGTATCTGCAAAAGAGGGCAGAAATTGATTTTCATTGGGGCCCAAATTCTATCCAGAGGCACACGAGGGCGGCCACTGAAAAAACTCATCTGTCTTTGAAGAAAATTGAGGGGCCAGGTCTTATTCTTTTCACTTCAGGAACCCATTCCTTGGGTGTTCCGTGTTTTTTTTCTCTGGATCGTCTAAATCATAGAATTGAGACTCTTCATCGATTTATTCCTCCTTCTGATTTGGCCGTTTCCCTTTGTTTTATGCCGCTTCAATTCGGTCATGGTCTCATCGCAAATTGTCTCATGCCACTGCTTGTGGGCTGTCACGTCATTTTGTACCCTTTGCGAGACGTTTTGGCACCTGATGCTTTAAAGACGATCATTCAAAAATACCAGATTAGCTTTACGACGGGCACCTCTTCGATTTGGCGAACTCTTCTCATTTCAAATGAGGGATTGAATTGGGGAAAGTCGATCATTAGGGTTCATTCCGCTTCTGAACCTCTTTTTGATTCTCTTAGTCATGGGCTTATGCAGCGATTTGAAAATGCCAAAATTTTTAATGTCTATGGATTGACCGAGATGGGGAGTTGGGTCAGTGGTGAGGATCAAGGAGTATGCGGGAAAACAGGGGGAGTGGGTTCTGGATGGGGATGCGAAATAGTGATAAGTCAAGAGGGGGAAGTGATCGTTCGCTCTCAAGGTATTATGAACGCGTGCAGGATCGGTGAAGATTGGAAATTCTACGATGGGGAAGAATGGTTGAATACGGGAGACTTAGGTGTTTTGGATAGCGGTGGGGGGCTTACAGTTCGAGGGCGTGTGAAAAATATTATCAATCGGGCTGGAGTGAAGATCAGCATTGAGGGTCTTGAGGAGTTGCTTTTGTCCCATCCTCGAATAAATGATGTATGTGTCTTTTCAAAGCCGAACGAAGCCGTTGGGGAAGAGGTCTATGCGGCAATTGCTACAGATCTCAGTTCCAACGAACTGCATGCTTGGATATCTTCCCGAATCGAGTCTTCGAAGTGTCCAAAGACCTATTATTTTTGTCAAAGTATTGCAAAAACTGCTCGAGGAAAAATTGATCGAAGGAAAGTGACACAGGAATATGGAAAGCTTGATGGGCATGGATAGTTGGAAGAGAACAGTAGAGGTATTTAACCGTGTCATGGGCACAAAATACTTGGACAGCGACGAAGACGTATTTAAAGACAAAGTTCCCCAGTGGGATTCACTCAAGATTATCGAACTTGCAATTCAGCTACAAAAGGAATTTGATTTGAAGTTTGAGTCAGGTCTTATTATCAACTCATCCAGCTTGCGTGACTTTTATTTCGCGATCGAAAAAGATAGATCCAATTAGGAGAGTTCAATTACCTTAATGAGAGGGATAGGGTTTGATGACGTTGGATATTAAAGAGGACATACGAAAGAAGCTTCTGGGTGATGAAATGTACAAGGCCATCTTACCAAATGATTTCTCTGACGAATTCAATCTTGTTCGCAGTGGGGCCCTTGATTCGCTAGGAATTATGAATCTCATTATTTATATTGAAAAGAAATTTCAGGTTCCAATTGAAGTGGCGGATCTAGTTGAGGATAACTTTCTAAATATCAATCGAATTGCTGACTGGATTCAAAAAAAGAGAGAATTTCTCCAAGAGACGTGAGGCTTTCTAAAGTGAATGGTTGGTTAAACTCTTGTCTGAGTGATGCAGGAAATTCCAAATCTGCCTTTTTGGTATTTAAGCGAAAAGTAATAACTTATGGAGATTCCTTTCTTTTCACTCAAAGAATTCAGAATCTCTTTAGAGAGAGACATTGGAAGAAGGGGGATTTTGCAATCATAGTGGGATACCCGGATGAACGCATTCCGCTTTTTCTTTTGGCGGGCCTGACCTATGGTCTAAATATCCTTGTCATTGACCCACAATCCTTTGTTGTAAAGGGGGTGGCTGAATTAGAGAACAGGTTTCATGGAGTTATTCGGCTAGATGAGGAGACCAATGAAATTGTCATTCCTGAGCCCAAATCGAAGACGAATCTTCAGGGGCCTGCCATAGGAGAGGAAGAGGGCTCTCTCGTTGTTCTCACCTCAGGAAGTACGGGAGATTATAAGTTGGTCACCTTATCTCTCAATACTGTATTTGACCGTGCGCTGATCGAATCCAAGATATTCGGTATTCGGAGGGGAGATGTCAACTTCAACGTCTTGGGATTTGCGCATGAGCTGGGACTCACTCAAATTTTTTCAACTCTTATTCAAGGAGCGAGCTTGCATATTGTGCCGGCAGCGTTTAGCGGCGAGATATTGCTTGCGATCAAAGAAATCCGTCCTGCCGGCATTGTGGCGACTCCATTTTTTTGGGAGAGAATTCTCCAGTCTGTTCCCGAAAATGGTTTGTCTGAGGGAGGCCCTCGTTGGGTCTCGATTTCAGGAGGTCTTCTTTCGTCACCCAATCACAAAAGACTTTCTGAATATTTTCTCCCAGAGCAGATCATTCGCACATATGGCAAATCCGAAACGGGGCGAACTCTGTACAATCCAAATCCAAATTTTGAATGTCCCAATGACCTAGGCTTTCCCGTTCCCGGTGTGCAGGTCCAACTCATTGAGGAAGTAGGAAGCGGAGCGAAAAGGTTGGGAGAAAAAGTGAAAGAGGGGAATTTGGTTCATTTTGGAAAGGGATTGAGCAAGGAAGCAAGTTTGGACGCAGAAAATTTCCAAGGGGGCCATCAAACGGGAGATTACTTTCACGGAACTTCAATCGATGGATATTTTTATCTCGGTCGAAAAGACAGGATGATCAAAAGATTTGTACAGAGAATTCATCTGGAACAGATCGAGCGGGATCTTGGTAAAATCGAATCCGTTGAGAGAGTGGTTGTTCTGACTGATGAGGGAAAAAATCGCTGGGGAACGAAGGGGAGGATTCTTGCCTTTGTGGAAATGAGGGACACTGATTCTGTGAAGAATTTGCATGGGTGTATTTCAAGGATTATTCGTAAGCCCTTTATTCCTGATCAAATCATTCAAATTATAGATTGGCCTCAAACACGATCTCATAAAATTGATACGGCAAAGTTGATTTCCATGGTGGACAAAAATGGATAAAATTGAAGTTTACTTAAACGAAAATTTATCAAACCTCTCCACGCCATGCTACATTTATTCGAAAGACAAACTCGATGGTCAAATTGACAGATTAAGAGAAAATTTGCCTCCAGAGACAAAAATTCTTTACTCTTTGAAGGCCAACCCTAACTCCGATGTCTTAGGTCATCTTAAAAATCTCGTTGATGGCTTTGATGTCAGCACACCCGGAGAGGCAGCTCGTATTTTCGAAATTGTGAAATCTCCAAACTACTTGAGCTACGTTGGGCCAGCAAAGACGAAGGAGGACATTGCGACTGTTTTGAGGGATTTTCCACACGCCCATGTTGTGGTTGAGTCAACCGAAGAGTTTCATGAGGTGTCGAATTTGGGAAGATCGCTCAATGCAAAGATCAACGTGATGATTCGATTGCAAATGTCAATGGTGTATCTGGCCTCAGGTCGAAAGGTGAAGGAGCATTTTTCTCAATTCGGAATGGCTGAGGACGAGGTAGAAAGAGAATTTCGGAACTATTTCGACGCTCCATTCGTTAATTTGCTTGGTTTTCATTGTCATGCAGGTTCAAATTTTTTGAGTCACAGTTTAGTGAAATCAAATCTGGAGATCTTTCTTGATTTCGTCGAAAAGCTCGTTGTCCGGTTTAAATTTTATCCCCAAATGGTGAATCTTGGGGGCGGTTTTGGATTGCCCGTTTTTCCTGGGCAAACCGAATTTGACTTGTTCGAATTTTGTAGACTTCTTGAGCAGGATCTTTCACAGAGAAAGAAAAACGAGTATTTTAGACAGGTCAATTTTATCTTTGAGTTGGGTCGATACATTTCGGGACCTGCGGGGATTTTTCTCACGAGGGTGCTGCGAAAGAAAAAATTAGGTCAGAGAAGTGTGGCCATTTTGGATGGGGGATTTTCCCAAAATATGGGTTTGGTCGGATTTGATCAAATCATAAAGAAGAGACATGTTTTTCGTGTTCTGGGTTATTCCAAGGATCGCCCAGAGGAATTGGTGACTTTGGTGGGCCCCTCTTGTTACTCGGCCGATGTCTTGGCGGAAGACATCCTGTTGCCACGTTTGGAAGTGGGGGATCATATTTGCGTGTCTCATAGCGGAGCTTATGGCAAATCGTTTAGTCCCACTGATTTTTTGTGCGGGAAAAAACCGGGCGAATTTTTGATATGAGTTTCGCATCGCTTGATTACTTTTTGTTTTTATCGATCGTGATATTGGTTAGCTCAATTTTTTCAAGCCATAAAAAGACAATCATCACTGTTTCTAGCCTTATCTATTTGGGCTCCTGGGGCAGTGTGACTCTCGTTGTATTTTTATCACTTTTTTTGATGAACGCTTGGGCGGTTTGGCGGTATCGCCAAAATCGATCTTCTTTCATTTTTTCTATTGCTATCATTGGAAATTTTGGAGCACTCATTTTCTACAAATCGCGTTTGATGAACTCCGTCGCCGGCTCTTATGGGGTGGATGTTCTTCGAGATAATCTCATTCCAGTTGGTCTTTCCTATTATGTATTTCAAATGGTGGCCTACCTGATTGAAACCCAGCGCGGGTTGATCAGAAAGCCATTTAAGTTTTCTGAGTACCTCTTTTTTAATTCGTTTTTCGCTCAGGTCACGATTGGACCTATTGAGCGATTCCGTGAAATGGCAGATCAAATACGAGCAGAAGTGCAAGTGACCTCTCAGGATTTTCGAGTTGGCTTGTCTTTGATTTTTCTAGGACTATTTAAGAAGATTGTCGTGGCAGATCGGTTTCTTGACTTTATTAGGATTGGAGATCCAGGTGAGGAGAAATTGGCTGGACTGAGTCTGATGCTTTACTTGCTCTTGTCTTTCTTTCAACTCTATTGCGATTTCTCGGGATATACGAATATTGCCGAGGGCTCAGCTCGATTATTGGGATTTAGGTTGTCTCCTAATTTTGATCGACCATATCTGGCGACCTCAGTTCCTGATGCCTGGCGGCGTTGGCATATGTCCTTGCTCGCATGGATCAAGGATTTCATATTTTATCCTCTGGTCCTAAAAGGCAAGCGAATTTATCCAGCCATGCTGATTTCATTTTTAATTACTGGAATCTGGCACAGCTTGAGCTGGAGCTATGTTGTGTGGGCGTTTTACTGGACTGGATTGACAATTTTAGATAGCGAATCTCGTAGGTTTCACAGATTTAAGGAGAAGATACCTGTCTTGCTAAAGCGGGCTTATGTGCTGGCCTGCCTTTCCTTTAGTACTCTGTTTTTTATGAGCCATTCTCCTGGAAATTTTTGGTCTCACTTCTTGAGACTATTTCGTTGGGAGACAGAAGTTTTTTCCAGCTTTTGGCGGCTGGAGGGGCTACAGGCCACCGAATTTGGAATTGGCTTGTTTTCCCTGATCTTTCTTTTATTTATTGAAGTTTTTTGGGAAAGGGCAAGAGAATGGCCGCTGCTAGATTATCTTCGGTTGGCATGTCTCATTGTCCTCATTGCCTCTTTGGGCCGGTCAAATTCATATGAGTTCATCTATTTGTCCTTTTAGATCTAAAAGGCACCTTCCTTGGGTGTCTTCGCGTAAATCTCATTTGTAATAGCCTGTGAAAGTTCAGTGCCGCCCGCGTTGTTTGTGTGGTGCCCACCTGCCATTTTTGATTTGGGAAAAAATTTAATTTCTGTTGAGATAATGTGTTGGGGATATCGATTTTTGATGGATTCCAGGTAGCTTTTCAAGCCATTAAAAAACGGGTATCCAGTTGGAGTATTGAAGGTCTCCAAATAGGGGGACATTGACAAGTGCACCACAATCTTCAGTTCCTTGCAGAGATCCAAAATTTGTTCAAGAGAGTGGAGATAGTCCTGGCTGGGAGCAAATTCGCCTTGCAAATAGCTATATTCATTCATATCGGGTAAATTGAAATATTGAACGCCGAGAGAACCTCCACTGTTTTCCAAAAGTCTCTCAGTGCCGCGATTTATCTCGTAAGAATCTTCATCTGAGGGTCTTTTTCTTTTGAAGAAAGTAGACCTCATGCTGCTAATCCAGGTTTGGTCTAGGTAAAGGCGATGTTGGAGAAATTTGAAAAATGCGAGGAGGGGTGAAATTTGGCTTCCAGGAAAGCTATCAAATCTCTTGGACTCATTTAGAACCTGAAAGAGCTCGGATAATGAATAGAATCCACTTCTGACGTATGTCGTCCAAAAGTGCAAGGTTCGAAATCCCTCATTAAATGAAAAGCTCATGAGAATCCTTTTTGGTTTGACGTGACGATTCAAATACCGACGGAGAAGGATGTTGGCCTCTGTTGTTCCTCCGGCCAATTGGGAGAGATTGAGACTGTCCGGAATGATCTTCGGGAAGAGGGAGAGAGTCGCGGTTGAGTCGCCGAGAATAAGATTTTCGTAGAAGGGGAGTTCTTGATTTTCGATTTGATTTTGGTTGTAGATAAGTTTGTGAGTTGATGCGTGGTGAAAATGGATTCGAAAAAGGTAACAAAAGTAAAAATAGATCAGGAACGTCGCAGAGATGAAACACAAGAAGCGGCGATAAAAATAAAAGAAGCTAAATATTTGGCTCATCATAAAATTCCTTCACTCTCGTTTGGAAGCTGATTACAATTGCATTCTATGGGTGAGGTTCAGTTCAGTAAAGTGCGATCCGCTTTTTGGGGCGACGAAATTTTGGGGAATTGTTTGAAATTTATTGCAAGGCTGTTTCTTCTTTTGTTTCTAATTGGAACTGGCATTTTAGCTCGGGCCGATTTGGCGACTTATGAGGACTTGGGTTTATCTGAAAGCCGAGTCGAGATTCTGATAAAGGAATTGGACGGGCTCAATACAGCGGCATTTTTGGTGATGGACATTCGTGGGCGAATTCTGATTTCTCATGGACGTGTGAACGAATTATTTGATATTCACTCGATAAAAAAGGCCTTTCTCAATGGTCTGTTTGGAACTCTTTGGGACAATAATCTGGTAGACTTGAATGCATCTATAGCCGACTTTGGAATCAATGACGATCAGGCATCACTGACAAAAGTAGAGCTTCAGGCCACGATTTTCGATCTTTTAAAATCCCGGTCGGGAGTCTATATTGAGCCAGTCAGAGAAATGCAATACTACATCAACCGTCGTCCCCCGAGAGGGCGTGACCGCCCGGGCGAACAGTGGCACTACAATGACTGGGGTTTTGATGTTCTAGGGTATATTTTTGAGAGGATCTCGGGAGAGACGATCGCAGGGGCAATCGACGAGAGGCTTCTACTTCCCCTTGGAATTCCCAAAAGGGATCGGCACTCTATATTGAGTGATAGGAGACATCGCTACTCAAGTTTTGGTTTGCGAACATCGGCGGTCGAATTGGCAGAATATGGGCGAGTTATGCTCGGGAGCCCAGTGAATGGGAAACTTCTTCTGAGCAAACATTGGATTCATCTGAGCACAAATACCTATTCTGATCTGGGACAGCTTGGAGGATTTGGCTTATTGTGGTGGACTTCTCCAGGAGGCAGACATTTTGGACAGAATCTTTTTCAAGAGCCAGTTTTTTTCAAGCTGGGGCTTTGGAGGCCAACACCTGGTTGTGTTTCCCTCCAGCGAGCTGATCCTTGTTCATTTAACAGACGTAAGGTTTGGAGATGAATCAAAAGGAGTGTCCTACGAGCAGATGGCTGAGGTGTGCAAAAGGTTTTTGGCGGCGAGACTATCTTGGTTAGAGAAGGCAGCTTGGTTTGTTAAGAAGATCTGGCTGGGGAACCTGAGAGAATCATAGAGAGAGAACCAGAGAGTCGATTTGATCAGGAATAAGTCGAGCGATCAAGCTTAGTCGGTCAACACGCATAGCTGATCGGATAAAAGGAGAAATCGCCATGAGGACGGTTTAGAGAGCGTATTGGCGACTGATCTTATTGATTGCATAGTCAAATAATGAATTGATCAGCAGACCCGCGACACCTATGAAAATAACTCCGCTGTAAAGATCTAATATTTTGAAGAGATCCCAAGATCGCCAAATAAAATAGCCTATTCCATTTTGGCCGCCCGTATATTCAGATACAACCATGAGAGTAAGGCCGTATCCTGCGCCTGTTTTGAGGCCAATCAGTAGATCAGGAACAACGCCCTTTCCATAGAATTCATATTGGGTCTTCAGTGAGCTGACTCGATAGATGTGAAATAAATCGAGCAAGGCCGATTTATTTAGTCGTAAAAGTCCTGCGTAAATATTAATGTAAACTAGAAAAAATACGCCCATGGCAATCATCGCAACTTTGGAAAGGTCTCCCAGGCCAAAAACGAGAAGAAAGAATGGAACTAAGGCCACTTTTGGAAGAGGATAGAGAATGGCTATCCATGGATCAATGAATTTTTGAAAGAAGCTTTTTGACTTAACTAGGTAGGCTAAAATTACAGCGGAAGTGGCTCCAAGAAGTGCACCAATCAAAAAGCGCCGCGAACTTGAGATGAGATGAACCGAAAAATCTGGGTCTTGAAACAGAAGTTCAAAAAGACGCCAGAGTATACTCGTGGGTGGAGGAAAGATACCTGAGTCGACAAAATTTTGTCGTGCAAGGATTTCCCAAATAAATGCCACCGAGAATAGACTAATGAGTCCTATCCCGATTCTGTTTGTTATGTTCATCAATCAAAACCTTAAAAAGTGCAGAATACTCGCTTATGTAAGAAGGATTGGCACGCAACTCAACAATTGTGTCAACTGAAATGGGAGGAGAAGGGCTCGCGGCGAGATTTTTTTCTTTGGCTGAGCAAATAAGAATTCGATGAGCTAAAAGAAGGGCCTCGTCTATGTCGTGGGTCACCAGTATCACGGCAGCGCCCGTCGTTTGCCAGAGTTCGCGTGCAAAAAGATAAAGCTCGCTCTTTAATGCCATATCGAGATGGGAAAAAGGCTCATCCATCAGAACAATCTCAGGATTCGATGCAAAGGCCCGAATCAATGAGACCTTTTGTTTCATTCCCCCGGAGAGATCATGGGGTAAAAGACCCTCGCAAGAACTGAGTCCGAAACGGTTTAGCAATTCTTTACATTTTTCAAAGGTCTCACTGCCGCCTTTTAGAAAAACCCGAAGGTTTTGCATGACATTAAGCCAGGGAACAAGACCTGAATTTTGACTAACGTACCCCCAGCCCTGCAGTTGAGAAGAAAGATAAATTTGCCCCAAATTTGGTTTAAGTAGGCCCGCCGCCAATCGAAGAAAGGTCGTTTTTCCAGAGCCACTTCCCCCGATGAGCACGACTATTTCCTTAGGCCTTAATTTAAATTCGAGCGCCCTAAAAACTTCTCGCATTCCGAAGGAAAAGTGAACGTCCTTAAATATGATCAACTCATTTCTGGGTGGCGACGAATAATCAATTGGTAGCATTGTCTAAAAGCATGGTTGCCTGTTTTGCAAATTTTAAATCTACAATTTGTTCGACCTTGATAGGTTTAGTCAAATATTTTTTTCCTTGATACCATTCCAAATCCTGTTGAAGTGAGGTTAGGTCGAGAAGACCATTGTTATTTAAACCGACGGGTCGCATTTCCTTCCATAAGGAATCTTGATCGATAGGAATGTGTTTCTTCAAGGATGCAAGAAGGTCTTTATCAAAATACTTGTTTTCAACTGATTTGTTGTAAAGTCGAACTCCTCGCAAATATGCCTTCATAAATTTAATTCCATCATTCGGACGTTCAGAAATAAAATTGGGAGAAAAGAAAATAGCTGCACTTTGTTGACGAGGGTGAACGTCGACCCCTCCAGCCACCCTTTTTCCAATGCCATCTCTTTCTGCTTGAGTCAGAAATGGTTCCAATTGAATGCAAGCGTCGATCTGTTTTGTTCTGAGCGCAACATTCATTTCTGCATATGAAAGCTTAACAAAGGTCACGTCTTTGGCCGCCAGACCTGCTTTTGTAAGAAATCTTTCGGCGATTATCTGTTGGGATACTCCATCCAAAGCAGTAAGTCCCATCTTGAATCCTTTTAGATCTCCGAAACTCTTGTATCGCCCACTGGCAAGATGATCTGCACGGACGAGGAGGCCTATGTAGTCGCGGTCCAATGCCAAATGACCTTTATCAGCGACGAGCTTGAACTGTTGTCCCTCTGTCATTGCATTAAAGAGGCCAGAGGTCAGATTTCCAGCTCCGACATCTAACTCCCCCTTGGCGAGCAGAAGAGTCATGGGGGCTCCGGAATTTTTAAAGTCAGTGACATTTACATCGAGTCCCTCTTCAAGAAAATATCCTTTATCCAAAGCGATATAGATCCCTACGCTGCTGACAACTGGAGAAGATCCAACTTGGATAGGGCGATTACCTGCCGCTACAGAAGAAAGGAAAGGTAGAAAAATAAATAAAAATAAGGAAATGCTAAAGAACTTATTCATAATGAGACTCCTAGAAAAGGGAGGGTCTATATTTAAAGAATATTCAGCAAAACGCAAGAGAGGACTGCATTATTTTATTTGGCCCGAAGTGAATGGAGAATGAAGGGAAAATGAAAGGGAAAATGAAAGGGGAGTGAAATGAGAACGAAAGAGATGGCCCATTGAAGTCGGCCAATATTATGCGGATTTCTTCTGCGATTCGGCAATAAGAGGAAGGCGAATCACGAATCTTGTGTGAGGTGACGAACCATCAAGAACGATCGTTCCTGAGTGAGCTTCAATAATCTCTTTTGAAATACTTAGACCAAGTCCCGTACCTTTTCCGACTGGCTTGGTAGTGAAGAATGGATTCATCATTTTTTCAGCAATTTCCTTTGGAATACCATGACCGCTGTCAGTGATACTGAGTTCAATCAGATGCTCATTGACTTGAAAAAATCCAAATTCGATCCACTTTTCTTTCTGATCTTTTATTGCGTCGTATGAGTTGTTGAGTAGGTTCAAGAGGACCTGAGAAATTTGGCACGAGCGTGCACTTATGGTTAGATCCGGAATCGTTGCAATTCTAAAATCAATTCCAGAGAGATAAAATCTCTTTCTGCAGAGCTCAATTGTCTCGTTCAGTATATCTTTTAATGGCATCAATGCGAAGGGATCCCCATCCGCCTTTCGCGAGAATGACCTGAGACCTCTAATAATTTGAGATATCCTGTCACAAGTCGATGTGATTGTGTCAAGATGCTTAAAGGATTCTTCTAGGATTTTGGTTTCCATCGGTCCATTTGAATTTCGAGGGAGGATTTTCAAAATACGAGAGGACAGATTTTGAATAATAGTCAGAGGATTGTTGATTTCGTGGGCGATTCCACCGGCCATTTCTCCCAAAGTGGCCATTTTCGAAGCCTCTCTGAGGCGTGTGCGTTGAATTTCGTTTTCTTTCTCTTGCTGGATAGAGTTGCTGACGTCCCAATCACTTCCAACGACCCGGAGGATATTCCCTTCATTGTCATAAAAGCACTCTGCGTAAAACTCGATATACTTGATTGTTCCAGCTTTCGTTTTAATTCTAAATACCGAGCGAATATTTGGTTCCTTTTTGGAAAAGGCGAGTGACGTCAGATTTTTTAGCTTTTCCGAATCCTCCTTGAGAATTGATCTTAAAAAGTTGTCGTAATCTGGAGAAAACTTGTCATGGTCGATTTCCATGAGTTTGTACATGTTCTCATCCCAGACGATAGTTCCAGTTTTTAAATTCCATTCCCATAGGCAAAAAGTAACCGAGCGAACAGCAACTTCATGGCGTTCCTTGAGTTTGGAAAGGGCCTGATTCAAGTTCACCAATTCGGTCACGTCATCGAATGTCGAAATAACTTGATCTGGTCTGCACCCCGAAAGATGTCCTCGAGGGAAAAGCGGAACGGAGTTGATTTTTATCCATCGCCTGGCGGAATTGGGCTGTTCTATTCCCATGATGACATTTTTTTGGTTCAAACCTGTTTTTAATGCCAGTATTGCAGGGTGCTCGTTTCCCGGGAATGGGGATCCATCCTGATGAATGGCTTTCCATCTGGGATCCATGGAGGTTCTGCCCAGGAGCTGATCCGAGGCAAGGCCGAGTATTTCAAGGGCCGCGGGATTGAAGTCAATGATACTGCCCTTGTCATCTTGGAGGACAAATCCTGTCACGAGTGACGAAATGATAGCGTCGAAATGTGCCCTTGACGTTGAGGAAGTAGAATCTTTCGGTTCGCCCGACGATGACAAATTGTCTCCTGAAGTTCGCTGAGGGGCCTTACTTTTTTCTGTTTCGTTCCTCGCAAAAATGCTCAGTTGATTTGTCGGATGGTAATTGTAGTCGGTTGAGTCCAGTCTCAAATTGGGCCGTTTGGATTCGGGGATGAGTACCGATTGTTTGAGATCTAACAAGTCTGGTATCGACGGCAATTGAGCGATAGTCTTTAGTCAGAGCCGTCGGTGCCGCGCTCATGTCAGAAAGCCCACCCTGCCCGAAGCCAGGCTCAATACGGCGCCCAAAATTTTGAGCTGCTTTTTATGAACAAGTTCCTCGATCAGACGGCTCGAATTCGATAGTTGACTGATAGAAGCTCGCACATTTGCTTCGATAGCGCGATTCAACTTTTCTTCACGTGAAATCCCCGACATTTGTGAAATAGGATATATCTGAGGCCGAATGCGACTGACAATATCCTGAATGTTATCGGAAGTAGAGGACAAAGAGTTTTCGATATGGTCCAGCGTCGCAGTGACCGCTCCGCATTGAGTGTGTCCCATCACCAGGACGAGATTTGTTCCAAAAGTGCTGGCCGCAAATTCCACACTTCCGACGAGGGATGGAGCCACTATATTACCGGCCACACGGATGACGAATAAATCTCCGATATCTTGATCGAAAATTATCTCCACAGGGGTTCGAGAGTCGGAGCAGCATAAAACGATCACTTTTGGCGATTGGCCAGATAGTGAAAATTGTTTGAGTTTTCTTAACGAAGATTTTGAGGTTTGGAGTGATCTTCCTTCAAGAAACCTAATATTTCCTTCTTTCAATTCTCGTATGATTTGGTCTTGTCTGCTTTCGATGGCCGCTTCTCCTTTGAAAATCAATTGAATGCTAAGCCTAACTAAGAGCAGGGTTCAATCAAATATGTCAGAAAGGAAGGATTTTTTCTTCTTATGATAGGGCTCATATTTATGTTCTAAGTCGTCGTCATCATCCTTCCTGTAGTAGCTGTTTCTTTCCGAGTCCCGCATGGACGCGGACTTGGCCGGAATGGCCCGTTCGATGAGTTTGTCAAGCTCACCGCGATCCAGCCATACGCCACGACATTCGGGGCAGTAGTCAATTTCAATTCCTTGTCGCTCTGACATCATCAGCCTAACTTCTTTGCAATTTGGGCAGTTCATTGTCCCTCCTCCATTTTATTAGTCACCTGCACTTCAATTGATGACATTTGATTGATCGACCTAAGGCCTTTTTTGTTCAGATGGCTGTTCTCAAACGCTCGATTCTTTCCTCCAGCGGCGGATGGGTTGAGAAGAGTCGCATAATTCCAACGGGCCGACCTGATATCTTAAGCGCCTGAATAGATGGTTGTGCGGCAGGGTCGACTTCCTCGAAGGTCCGTTGCAAACCCTGAAGCGCCTGGATCATATTCTGTCGGCCTGCTAAGCGAGCGCCTCCTTTATCTGCCCGAAACTCCCGATAGCGAGAAAACCAGGCAACGACCATGGATCCAAGAATCATGAAAACAATCTCTAAAACAAACTGAACCACATAGTAGGCTATCGGGGCGCCAGAGCCCTCCCTGTCCTCACTCTTATTGCCAGCCATGACAAGAGCAAAAGCGATTGCGCGAGCAAGGAACATCACAAAGGCATTCACCACGCCCTGGATTAACGTCATGGTTACCATATCGCCATTTGCAATATGGGCGATCTCATGACCCAAAACACCCTTGATCTCCTCTCGCTTCATACTTTGAAGTAGCCCATTGGACACGGCAACAAGGGATCGTGATTTGGTTGGCCCCGTGGCGAATGCGTTCACCTCGGGAGAGTCATAGATTCCAACTTGAGGCATGGCTGGCAAATGTGCCGATTTTGCGAGGTCGTGGACCATTTGGAGGAGCTCTCGTTGTTCAAAATCTCTTGTATCAAGATCGATAATCTGAACACCCATCGTCCACTTAGCCATGATTCGAGAGAGCGCCAATGAAATGAAAGCACCACCCATGCCCCACACAAGGCAGAAGATCATGAGCGATTGGTAGTCGAGGCCATATTGGGTTAAATAGGGTTTAACCCCCAACATATTCAGAATGAGAGAAATGGTGACCATCACGAGCAGGTTGACTGCTATAAACAAACCGATTCTTTTTGCCCAAGCCATAAAAGAACACCTCCAAGTACAAAGCGAGTGTAGCCTTGACTAAAACTTATGGAAAGACGATAAATTCGATCATATAGTTTTGTTTAAACAAATTATTATATTTATTAAACAATAAATTAAAATTGTATTTTTTTTGGACTTATATCGGAGTTTGCGCGATGCAGTGGCTGAACTATCATCACCTCTACTATTTCCGAACGATTGCAACGGAGGGCGGAATTGCAAAAGCCGCCGAAAAGCTCCGCTTGGGTCAGCCAACTCTAAGTACCCAACTTAAGCAGCTCGAAGAAATGCTTGGAAAACCTCTGTTTGAGCGTCGCAATCGAAGAATGATCCTCACTGATGCTGGGAAGGCTGCACTTGACTATTCCAACGAGATTTTCAGGCTGGGTGACGAGATGGTTGAGGTTCTCAAGGATCGGAGCATTGGCAATCAGATCCACCTTCAGGTTGGCGCGCTTGATAGCGTGCCAAAGAGCGTCATCCTTTCTTTAGTGAAGGAGGCTTATAGAATATCACCATCGTGCACGGTATCGATCTTGGAGGGAAAAGGTGATGAGCTTTTTCGTGAGCTTTACAGCCACAAGCTTGATCTCATCCTCTCGAATTTTCCGCCGCCGGCCTTGGAGCAAAGGCAGGTGTATTCTAAATCTGTGGCCAAGTTACCCGTAGCTATTTTCGGCGCAGCATCTTTTGGCACACTTAAGAGATCCTTTCCACATTCTCTCAACGAAAAGCCTTTTGTCCTTCCAACTCCGCACAGCAAGCTAAGGCATGATCTCAATCACTATTTTAGGCTCCAAAATATTTGCATTCTTCCCGTCGCGGAGACTCAGGACACGAGCTTACAAATATTGTTCGCAAAACAAGGGATCGGGCTTGCGCCGCTTTCGGAGGTCTCAACCGAGAATTTAGTTCAAGCGGGAGCTCTTCAGCGGATTGGGAAGTTAAAGGGTGTCTACGAAGAGGTGTGGCTAGTCTCAGCTCAAAGAAAGCTTGAAAACCCGATTGCTGCAAAGCTCATAAAAAGCTTCACCTTGTATTGATTCGGTTAATACGAAGTATCGGATTATATTTATCTAATTTTTAAAATTTAAAAAATTCGTTAGATTTAGGTTTTTGCAGTTGGGGGGCACCCTTGAAGAAGCTAGAGAACATTTTCGAAGTCATCATTTTTTCCAGCAGATGGATACAGGCGCCCATTTATGGCGGTCTTATTGTAGGGTCCGTTCTTTATACCTACAAATTTTTGGTCGAGCTTTTGCATCTTTGCGCAACTGTAAATTCAGTTACAGAAGAAGTTTTGATGCTCGGAGTTTTGACTCTGGTGGATATTGCGATGGTTTTGAATCTGCTCACTATGGTCATCATCGGAGGATATGCTACATTTGTCAGTCGTATCCACTTGGAAAATCATGAGGACCGTCCAGATTGGCTAGAAAAAATCAACGCGGGAACTCTGAAGGTGAAATTAGCTGGAGCCTTGGTCGGTATCTCCGGAATCCACCTTCTGAAATCATTTGTCGACATTGGTAAGAAAGATCCAGAACAGATAAAATGGCAAATTGTGATCCATGTCGTTTTTCTGTTTTCAACTCTCGCCCTTGCCTACACTGAAAAAGTACTCCATTCGTGTGAGTCTAGTCCAAACAAATTAAAGCATTCTTAGTTGGGGAGTCGAGAATGAAGGGATTCGTCTCTGAAGTTTCCGTTGCACCGTCATGGCTTTGGGCTGCATTTACTCTTGGGGTCCTTGTCCTGTTGGCGATAGACTTGAGTCTATTTGGACGTGGAAATCACAAGATTCAGGCCAAGACGGCCTTGATTGAAAGCGGAATCTGGATAGCAGTTGCAATCTGTTTCAATACTTGGTTTGCGATGGCATTTGGGACCGAGCTGGGGCTTGAATTCTTGACTGGCTACCTGGTGGAAAAGAGTCTGAGCGTCGATAATCTTTTTGTGATTTTGCTTATTTTTAGCTCCTTTCGAATACCTGAAATTCATCAGCACCGAGTGCTTTTTTATGGTGTCTTGGGCGCTATCGTGCTGCGAGCGGTATTTATTCTCTTAGGTGCTCATCTGCTCCATTCATTTCATTGGGTTCTTTATATTTTTGGAATCATTCTGGTTTTCACAGCAATTAAATTTTTGCGTGAAACCGATGATAGAGTTGATGTTAAGGAAGATTGGTCGATTCGCCTGTTGAAAAAAATCCTTCCCACGACAGATAAATCAAGTGGAACCCACTTTTTTGTTTCCGAAAATGGCGTGCGAAAGGCCACGCCGCTGTTTCTCGCGCTTGTTGTGATTGAAGCGACTGATCTCGTTTTTGCGGTGGATTCAATTCCCGCGGTATTTGCCGTCACTCAAGATGCCTTTGTTGCCTTTGCCTCTAACATTCTCGCAATCTTGGGTCTTAGGGCTCTTTACTTTGTTCTTGCGGATTGGGTTGTTAAAATGCGCTATCTGAAGCCGGGTCTTGCTGCCATTTTGGGATTTATTGGTGCAAAAATGCTTCTGGTTGATCTCTTCAAAGTTCCCAGCTGGATTTCTTTACTTGTTATTTTTTCCATCCTGACAACGGCGGCTCTCAGCTCGTGGTATGTGGCAAGGATAGAGATAAAGCAAATGGAGAAGTCGGATCCATTTTTATGATCTCAGAACCGAATTGGGGTGGACTACTCTCTGCTTAGATTCAGAGACTTTCATCGAGATCACCGTCCCCAGCGCCTCTGAATCATCAAAACAGCGGATTTCCCTAGGCTTGTGTTGATAGGACTCCCAAATAGAGTCTGGTCTGAATAGCTCAAAGTCCCGGTCCACTCATCACTTGCCAGATAGTTTGCTGAGATGAGTGCTGTGGTATGTCTCTCTGGCAAACCCCTGGATGACGTATTCCCTCGAACATCAATGGGATCTTCATAGGTCCATGTGAGAGATCCACCGATGCGAATGGATTGAAGATTGTACCCGCCGCCCAATCCAAGATTTCCACCAAAACCTGGCACAAGCCTGCCTTGGATTTGGGAATTAGAAACACTCTTTGAAAACGAGTGATGAATTTCCAATGAGCTAAAAAGATCGTATTTGCCAATGGCCTTCGTGAGGAGAGTTCCTAGTCCGAGGGCCCAGAATCCATTGCCGCGACTGTCTAAGCCTCCGACCTCCGATTCAGCGCGAGATTTTCCTGTCGGAAGCGTCAGTTGAATATAGCCAATCCCTTTCGGCCTGATCAGATTATAGTCCCAATCTGGAAGATATTCGTAGCCGATTGTTGTGGAGATATCCCCAAGTCCTGAGAAATTTTGATTCATGCGTGATCGCTGAACGAGAGGCAGCGCGAATCCAGCCTGCCAACGATCGGAGATCAGATGGGCTCCCTCTATTCTGAAAGTCTGCATCATCTGATGCTCATCCCATTTTCTCCAAATACCGCGAGAGTCGACATTGTCAATCGCGACTTCTGTAAATGAGTACGAGGTCGTCAGTTGAGCTTTATCGTCTCCCGCGATGATCGCAGGCGCGGCAACTCCACCCCCGCAGCAAGCGGCGGCCCATGAAAGCGAAGGAGCAAAGACAAAGTTAGAAAATAAGAGTAACCACAGTTTCATCTTGAACCGTATTCCCATCTTTGACTTGAAATTTCAGTTCCCACTCGCCAGGCATAACAAAGAAAACATTCCTTGCGCGATAGCTTCCAGCGTCAACCCTCTCAACGGAAGTGGATCTTGAGCCGTGGCCCATTGAAGGCATCCACAAGACCAATGTGGGAACGGAAGAGAGATCGACCGGAATTGGAGAGTCATCGAGAGCATTGGCACGGACAACCTTAAAAATGAGAGAACCAACCTGAGTCGATGTCGGCATTTTTTCCCATTGCCACAACAAACAATAGCCGGAACTTTGAAACCGGCTCCCACAATCTGTCACTTTCTGAATCTGAGAGGTATTTCCTGAAGAAGTTGGTTGTGCAGTTTCGTATCTGGGTTCCGCGCAACCAAAAAATACAAGGACTAAAAAAGTCAGTGTCAGATTTTTTCTACCAGACATGACTGCCACCTCTGGAGATCACGCAGCCGAGAGTTCGACCTTCAGGAGTTTTGACCTTGTGGCCAGCCGCAAGGTCACTCAAAGCCTCTCTGAGGTACTTTCGATCCGTCTTGTCATCAAAGTGGCGACTGCTTGAAACGCCGCCCTGGTAGGCTGTCGTTCCATCGTTCAAAACCACGAACGCATGGGGTGTTTTGAGTGCTTTAAACTCGTCAGCGAGTTTTGCTTCCGAATCCCGCAGGACAGGAAAAGGAAGGTTTGCCGTCTTGAAGTAAGTGGATGTGACTTCCCTGCTCTCAGTTGTATTTGAGTGAATTCCGACAAAATCAAAATCTGAGAAGTCATTACTCAGACTTTTTAGTTCGACGAGATGACTGTTCGAGCAGGACAAACGGCTGAAAGAAATACGACCACCAGCCCCCGTTTTGCGGATTTTCCCACCTGTATTGGTCGTTCATCAACGACAGATTTGCCCGAAATCTGATGAGGAAGCGCTGCCGCAGCAGGCCCGTTCAAAAGAAGAAGAAACCCTAAGAAAAGTGAAGAGAAAAAGGCGACAGAATTCATTAAACCAACAGCAGGCGTCTCCGCCCACAGCTCCTCTGAGATCCGAACGGGCGCTTTCTACCCATCAGGCTCTTAAATTTGTGTTTCAACTCTGAACCAACTTTATTGGTGACGTCAATCATATCGTAACCCATTAAAGTTATTGCAAGAGGAATGAACAATGAGTTTCCTGAGATAGCACGAAAAACAGATTAATGGAATGGCAGCGCAACATGATGTTGCATCAGGAAGTCAGGTATTTCCAATTCCCTCGATTTCAGTTACAAAGCGTGACCAATGCCACTCACCGAGGTCGATATTCCTAAGCTGCACGAATCTCCATTTGAGCCCGTGACTCGCACTTTCAATTGGATCACGTCACAGCTCGGCCGCTTCTTTCGCTTCGCCGACATTCCTGCAGGGGGTGAGTTGGCCAAGCTGCTATGGCTCATTCGTATGCGGTGGCTCGCCGTGGGCCTGTTCTTCGTGCTGACTGGGCCAGCCTTGATGATGGGTTTTCTGACTCGAGAAAATGTTTTTGTTTACCTAACAATGTTGGGCGTTTTGCTCGTGGTTAACCTATTGACCCAGTTGGTCGTTGCAGAGCAAGGGCGTTGGGTCGGTCCATTCTGGATTTGCTTTCAGATGGCGTTCGACCTTTGCGTCTTAACGACTCTTCTTGTGATCACGGGTGGATTCGCGAATCCGTTCGTCGTTCTGTTCCTCCTTAATGTAGCAATCGGTGGGCTGCTCATTCCAGGACGCTTGAGCTGGCCGTTTCTTTTTCTGGCCCACACCTTTCTGGCCTTACTCCAGTTTCAGTTTGCGATAAAAGATATTGTTGAAATCAATTCAGGTCTGTTGGAGACATTTGTCGTTTGTCACTTTCTCGTCTTATCGTTTTGGCTCGTGATGCGCTCGCTCGGAGTGCACCTGGAGCGTCAGGCCAAGCGCGAAGCTCAGGCGCAGACGATCATCGAAAAACAGGATCGGCTTCGTGCCATTGGCGCTCTCGCCGCAGGTTTTTCCCATGAATTTGCAAGTCCTTTGAATTCCGCAAAGATTCGTCTAGAGCGTGCGTTTCAAGAGAGTCCCACGGAGGACATCACTGAGGCTCTCGAAGCGGTGAAGGAGTGTGAAACCGTTGTTCACCAGATGAATTCCTCTCAGATGGACAGTCGTGATTTCGCGTTCAAGGAGGTCATAATCGCTGATTTATTGAAAGATGTCGTAGAATCTTGGAGGGAAGAACATCCAGAAACCTCAGTCCGATTTAGGTTTGAGGACCGTTCATTGGGTTTGATTCCTCCCATCAACTTCGCCCAAGCCGTTTTGAATCTTCTCGACAATGCCGCAGAAGCTGCACCAGCAAAAGAAATCGACGTTACTTTGCGATGCTCAAACGAAGGTTTTTATCTGCGCGTGTCGGATCAAGGGCCAGGCTTCACTGCTTCTGTTCTCGCTCGGTTTGGAGAGCCATTTGTCACGACCAAAGCTACGGGAACGGGCCTCGGCCTCTATGTGTCGCATCTTTTTTGCCAGTCTTTGGGTGGATCACTCACCATTAGGCAATCTGAAGAATTCGGTGGTGCGGAGGTGCGCCTTGAGTGGCCAAGGCAAAAGGAACGGGCATGAAAAAGACTCTTCTCATTCTCGAAGACGACCTTCGATTAGCCCATTCTTTGGCGAGAGAATTTGAGGACCACGGGTATGAGGTGTCGATCGCAGAGTCTATTCGAGAGATTTCCGAACGTCCGGTTTCGTTTGCTATCGTTGATCTCAGACTTGGTGGAGAGTTTGGACTTGAAGCTATTGACAAGATAAAGCGGTTCTCTCCTGAGAGTCGAATTGTGGTTCTCTCTGGATATGGCAGCATTGCAACTGCGGTCGAGGCGCTAAAACGAGGGGCTGTGGACTATATCACTAAGCCGGCTAGCTACGCTCTCATTGAGGCTGCGCTTTTAGGCAAACGAATACTTCATGATCCTGAGTTCAAGGCTCCATCGCTTTCTCAGGTCGAGCACGAGTACATTGATTTCATTCTTACCAAAAACGAGGGGAACATTTCAAAAACAGCTAGAGCTTTGGGACTTCACCGTCAAAGCCTTCAGAGAAAACTCAAAAAGTACACTTAATAATGAAAGGAACTAGGGGGAATAAAATGAAAACAATGATTTTAAAAGTGAGCATCGGTCTCAGTCTCAGTCTCAGTCTTAGTCTCGGCCTCGGTCTCGGTGTTAGTGTCATTTGTTCTGAGGCGGACGCCTCGATTCTGAATCTCAGGCCTGGAACTGTTTACATGGGCATGGAATCTCTGAATGAGCGCTTGACCGGAAATTCCTGCTTTATCACCATCCACAGAGTGGACTCCGCTCCCGAGAAAGGCCTGCATTGCCATTCCATTGATTTTCTTTTTGCCTCGGAGAGGACGGATGTCCCCAAGGAGACTCTTCGCGTCGAGTCGCGGGTCACAAACCTACATCGTTCTGAGTACCCGGGATTGCGTACCTGTGCGATGAATGTGGATGGTTCTACCTCAGGTGATGAAATCTATGGAGAGGACACCGAGAGTCTTTATAACCAGAGTTTCGGCGGTTGGAAGAAGCAGGATGGCACCCAATATGACTATTTTTTGACAGTTTCTCCTAAGACCAAGGATCTTGTGCGGGCTCGCATTCATGTTCTGAAGATCTTGACCGAAAGAAACTATGATTGCGTTCGACTGGAAAAAATGTGAAACGATCGATGTGGAAGTTAGTGATATAGGTAAACTTAAGGAGTCATCAATAGGAGTGATCAATGAAGGCAGCTCTTTTTTCTCTGTGCTCAATATTTTTTTCGATGAGTGCGTTCGCCCACCCTGGGCATGATGGCCATCTCGTCTTCTCTGAAGGCGAGATCCATGCTCATCTCTCTTGGGAACACGGCCCTGACAGCAGCGGTGGCGAATCAAAAATGAGGTTGGAGTGGCATGATGGCGTGACTCATGCGTTGATTGAACCCGGACTCTCGTTCTCGGTCTCCCTTTGGATGCCTTCGATGGGTGGGATGCCTTCGAAGGGTCACGGATCCGCTCCCACTCAGATCCAGCCTGTTCTCAATGCAAAAGGGGAAGTGGTCACCGGGACATACCTTGTTACCAGTATGTTCTTTCTCATGGCTGGCGAATGGGAAGTCCGAGTCACCGTGAATTACCGTGACGATCGCGAAGAGACCCAGGCATGGGCGATCTTGGTGGCAGGCGATGATCACGGTGGACACCGTCACTGATCAGCCGTCAACCCAAGTAATAGTGATCGCTTAAATATTCTTCAGCTTAATATCGCAGCAATCCAAACAGAGGGAGTCTTTAGAATTGCCCTTTCGAACTAAAGGGTTGATTTCATAAAGGATTTTTCGCCCGTGTCTCGTCACGCGCACGAGTCCAGAATCCCGAAGAGCTTTGAGGTGTTTTGAAAGAAGGGTCTCCTCTATTCTAAGTTTTTTACGAATGTCTTCAACGAAGCTGGGTTTAAGGAGCAATATGGCGAGTACCTGGAGGCGACTTTGCTCTCCAATAACGGAGAATAGATAGGAAGGATTACCAATCATAGTTTTCAATTGTAGACCCTCGCGTATTTGACCCTGTAAAGGATATCTGATTAGCAGCAGCAATCCAGTCATAACGCGATATTACATGAGTTTACATTCAACTATTATATTGGATTTTCAAAAGTGCACTGCGATCCTTAATCGTGGGAAATCCCCAAATCCATGTTGGCATGAAACCATACCCCACGGATAGATGGAGAGGGGAGTGAGCGCATAAATGAGAATTGTAAATTGTGGCGACCAAGCGACCAAATTCGGTATTTCACCGGACACTGGATTCTTGACTCACAGAATCTTGGGCCAACCGCCCTTTTTAACAATTCCAATTTGAGACGTGAAGATTGCCAATTCTTTTAGATATATTTATTTTTATAAGAACTACCAAGGAGACAGCCGGTTTGCATGGGCGTGCAAATAACTATTCTGTCCCAATCAGCTGCTTTTGACGAACAAGTTTGCCCTTTGAAGAATACTGTTCTTCACGAATCAGACCAATTGCAGGGGCAAAATACTGGTGCACCGAGGATCCGTCAGCTTTTACGACAGAAAGTCTCCATACGTCTCTAAAAATCAGTTGCTCCCACTTAAAGTCGATTTTTATCCATGAGATTTTTAATGTTTCTCCATCCAGCGGATTCTCAAATATTTCGAACCGGTTTCCTCCCTTGGAAGGAACTTTCCAGATTTCGGGCTGAGGCTGTCCAGACTGATTGATCCACATCTTGCTTCCTGAGTTCCAATAACTGTCCTCATGAGCATCAACAAAAGCAATGGTCTCAGCATAAGCACGGTTTTCACCGGGCCAGCGGCTGACTCGTAAAACATAAATTTGATGACCATTGAGAGTCATCACTTCAGAAACACGCTCAGTGGTCCCATCGTCCCACATCCGACGATACTTCTCGCTGTATATAGCTTTATAGGCAGGGATCTCAACACTTGCATTCCGGGGATGCAGAGCCTGATAATTGTGATCCACGGCAGCTTGCACTGACTGAATCCTTTTCGAAATAATTGAGTCTTCGCTCTCCATGAACTCCACTTCGAGAATTGGAAAAATTCTTTGTAATTCTTCTATCAGCACATTGAAAAATGAAATGAATTCGCCTTCCGTAAGATTAAAAATTCCGCTCAGTCCGATATCTGTACTCGATAGATCCCGAACTTTGAGTAGGTTCTGAAATTTTGTCTCTGTCTGAGCTAACCGCTCGACGGCTTTGCTCAGAACATTCCTGACCAAGTTTCCTCGATCCTTTACTCCCCTAGGTTTTAAGCTAAACAGAAGAGATTGCGAGCTGGATCCCTCAACAAGGTACATTTCGGCGTACCCACCAAGATGCCCAATAACTTCAAAGGGAATCGATTCATTCGCTTTCGATTGACGAATGGTCAACAAATATGAAGAGTGTCCTGAAAATCCAGAAAGAACACTGGTCGCTTTTTCTTTCTTAATTTGAATGAGGTTCCGACATTTATCCATCTCGGTCGCACTCAATAACCTCACTGAAGAATAAAGGAGAAACATGATTTGTAGAAAAAGCGCCAATATTCCCACTTCAGATCTCAAAGATTCTTAGTTTACTAAGTTAAACACTCAGCAAAGCCTGAAAAGGGGCTGGTGAGTCAAGCGATATCGGCCTAATCGACCAATATGTAAGCTCTACCAGTATCCGCATTTCTAATACGACAATTTAATATACGATAAATGGCACGTCTACTTGCGCAAGCAACGAGAAGGAAAAAATAAAGTGCGTTCCGCTACAGACTTCTGGGATTTTTGTTTAAACTGGAGTGCTCGTTGTTATAGGTCTCGTATCCTTGAATTTAATCGATTCCCCCGAACCTTGCCGATTCTAGCGCCTGAGATAAAGACCCCCTCTCTAGGTGCCTCCTTTGGAATCGATGAACCGTCCTCGCGTTGTTGTTTTTCACTGTCACCTTTGCCCGGAACTGGATATCAGAATAACGGACATTTTGCTAGAACAGGGCTGCCAAAGATTATAAAAACAGAGTTTTTTTGAATTCTATATGGCAGATCATTGATCTACTTGGGCGAAAATGGACTCTGGAATTCCCAGAAAAACTCGATAATTTCTCAGGCGGCGTTTAGTGTTGATTCATACTCCGTAGGACTCTGATAGCCGATTGATGAATCCAATCTTTTTTTATTGTACCAGGTTTCAATATACTCAAAAACTAAGGCTCTCAACTCCGCCTCTGTTTTAAAGACAATTTGCCTACTTATTTTGGCAAGAAATGGCAAAGACATGGGAGCGATAAAAATAATGGGCATATAAATGAGATACCTACATGGCATGATGATTGCTAGCCTTTCTAGCACCTTATTGAGTTTGCCAGGAGACAGAACATGGTTTCTATATCGCCAATCTGGGTTTTTCGGATATTCTTAATTTTTCATCTTGCCATTTCTCTAGAATCGAGAGCCTCTGACAATGCGACCGTCCCCGGGACATCAGGACCGCCGCCTGCAATTTTTTTGGAGATCGCTTCAACATATGAGCGACTCTACAAATCCACAAACTCGGTCGAAGAAAAAATATTCGTGGTCAAACACTATTTGGATATACTTAATTATTTGGTGGCGTTAGCTCAATCACGCGAGGCCGCTGATCGTTTGCCTCCAAGTTTTCTCCTCGTTCCCAACCCCTCGGCATTGCCTGAGCCTCTTGAAACCCTAAATCGGTTCCCTCAAGGTTGGAAGACCTGTCTCCCGAGCAAGTGAATCGTCTCAAACAACTCGTTGAGAGTTTAGTGGCCATCAGCAAGAAAGATCAGGCGGATGAATGGTCAGAAATTGTCGATACAATAGTCGATAAAGTTGACCGCGCAGAGAGCGATCCGCAACTGGATCAAATAATCGATGATATGACGAAATACCTTAATGAGCAAATTTCACCTCGCTTACAACAAGATCAGTTGCCCATCGATATTTTGTTGGGTCAGCCAGGCGTGGGCGAATCCTTTGCGTCGGTCATACGTCAGATTTCAGATCAAGAGAACAAACAGCCCGACCATTCAGTTGGCAAGATTCGCGCAGGTTTTCTGCGAATAATGAGGTCAAGCATAGAGACCACAGCGACAAAGTGGAATCATTTTCGCCGAAGCCGATGGGACAAATCCAGCAAAGAATTTCAGGCGCGACAAGCAATAAAGGAGGAGCGACTTCGCTCGAAGAAGAAGGCGAGAGTTCAGGCCGCCTATGACAGACATGTCAAACGTGTTGGTCGCTTTGATAGAGAAACCTTCGATTCTTTTCGGTGGAAATACGAAAACTCGCAGAGGTCCCTCAAAATGTCAGAAATCGTTGGTATCCATTTGGCATTGATCTTCTACTACGGTGCAGGTTATGGTCTTTCCATAGGTGGTGGCTGGTTTGTGTTGCAATTGTGGGGACTTACAATCACAGATTCCTTAAACATTTCACACTGGCCAGTGACCCTTCAATATTTGGTCATGGCTGAATGGCTGGGAGGATCGGTTGCAGCTCCCATCGCTGGAGTCGCATACGGGATTAAGAAGGCTCGTGAGACTTGCGAAGCTTATCTGATGGATCGATGATGAAATGCAATCCCCTCCTCTTTTCCCTTGTGTTGATAATTGGGGAGCCTGCCAAGGGCAGTTCTTGGAAGGACTATTGTCGTCAACTCTTGGGCGGATACCGAAACTCTTCGTCATTTGTTGTTGAGGCTTTGCCACGAATCGAGTCACTTGAATTGCCGCCCAGGCTTCGGAAGGCCGTCCGCCAAATTGGGGCCCCCATGGGTCCGCATCTCAGGGGTCGCCAGTTTTCTTTGACGGGATATTCCCCTACCATGAAACTTCACCCGGCCGCCATGGGAGAGGGATTGCAAGCTCACTTTATTGCCAAATTGATAAGGGCAATAGAACCAAACGTCGAATTCAGGGGATATGACGACGTCGACTCCAAAACAGATTTCATCATGATTCACGATCCATGGCAGGGAACGGGAGGCTCCGAGCCTCGAGGTTCAGGTTTTCCTCGTGGGGAATGGGGGGAGCTTATTGGATATCACTCCCTTGCGATGCCTTTGCTTAAGGCTGCTAATGCGTCGTATTCAAATTTGCCCCAAGAGATGAACTCCGTCGAAGGCTTAAGATCTCCGAAAATCTTAAGATCGTTAGCCTATATGTTTTTCGAATGGACATCAATAGTCCTGGGTTTGCCTCTCTCATTGAGAAATTACATAGAATCTATCCGTTTGACATTGCCATTCTAAGTGACGCTCGCGATCAGGAATTTTTAAGCTGCACCGGAAATCTGCTATTAAATTTCAACTGTGCGAGGCTGAGCGGGATTAAGGTTGGTGAGATTTCGACAAAATCAATCATTCTCAATGATACACGGGGTTGGCTTCCACATATCAATAGGATCGCAGACTTGTCGGTTGTTCATGGCCCCATTGATTTTTTGGCCCCATTGCAGGTGGGAACGCCAGTTCTTGTTGTCAATGATGAATTCTCACTGAGGCGATTTCATCGCCAGGGCTACGAGCGTTTGCGTGAATTGGCGGAACTTACTGGTGCCGCATTATTCGCTCAAGATCTATCCAAGATTGATTCTGATCAATTGAACACAATTTTTGCCCACGATCAATTTAGGCGTCCTTTCGAAATCCCTATTTGGCGGGGTATGACTCCTCTTGAAATGGTTATCCGCGCCTTGATGGAACGGGTGAGGGCACCTTAAGGAATACGGATCTGTAACCTAAGCCCGATCAAACCTTTGCATGGTTCGAATCCCCTTTTTGATAAATCTGTGATCTTGCTCGATCGTGTTGTTGAGGAATTTTGACTTTCGAACCTCGATTCTGCCTCTATTTTCCCAGTTAACTTCTTTCATGGCCGCGATATTGGCACCAGACTTATCTATATCTGCCTTCATAGGCAAACCCCGTGATCTGTGATGGACTTTTTCAAGAACCTCTTCGCGGCCTTTAGATCTCTTTTAGTAGTCAATGGAAAATCAATTGTGCTCCCAAATTTATCGACGGCTCTGTAGAGATATCGATCTTTGGCTTTAGTGCGAATATAGGTCTCATCTATTCTCTAAAAGGAAATTACGGGTTGTTTGTGCTTTCTGAATTTGGCCTCGAGTTCTGGACCAAATTTGATGACCCACCTGAATACGGACATATGAGAGAGAGAGAGTAACGCCCCTTTCCCTCATCATCTCGGCCACTTGCCTCAAGCTCAAAGGGTACTTGAAATGTCATGCGCCTTCTCGTAACCACCCATTCCTCCTTTTGGAAGCATAGAGCCGAGTGTAGAACCTCGCATATTCTGACCCTCTAAAGGACATCTGAATAGCAGCAGGTTTCCAGTAATAACGCGATAATACATGAATTTACGTTCAACTATTGTATTGATTTTTCAAAAATGCACTGAGATCCTTATTCGGATAAATTCAATATGGAGGCACGTACTATGAGTCGATTTGTTTTGTTCGCGCTAAGTATTTGGTTTTTTCACCAAGCCAATGCTTCGATTGGTCTTATTTCGCCAGAGCAAGCGGCACAAATTGCCCAAGAGGCCGGTTCAAAGGCTCTCATTCTTGATACGCGAGGTGGGTACAAAGACTATATTAGTGGGCATCTGCCCAATGCACGCCACATCAATTTCGACACACTTCGTGCGACTGACGATAAGGGTGTGCCCGTGCAGTATTTGCCGGTCAAGTTGACCAAAGAACTTTTGACAATGGCTGGAGTCGATCGCGAACGAACTCACATATTATACGCTGAAGGCGGCACTGGCGATGAAATTCTGAGTACTACAATGGTGGCATATGTGCTCGAAAAGTACGGCGTTAAAGATATTAAGATTGTGGACGGCGGCTTACCTGATTACAAAGCCAAGTTTCCTTTATCGCAAGAATATCCAAAAACCAAACGAGGCCAACTTCCGACCAAAATGAACACCCAAATTGGAGTCGACGTTAAGACGGTCCTGAAGAAGAAAGACCAGCCCAAGGTTGTCTTGTTAGACGCACGACCTGAAAATGAATACTTGGGAAATGATACAGTTTGGCCGCGCAAAGGGCATATCCCAGGTGCGATTAGTTTGCCTTGGCGAAAAGTAATGGATGAGAAGAATACGCACAAATTTCGAGATATTGCGGAGGTTAGGCCTTTATTTTCAAGCCTTGGTGTGACTCCCGATAAAGAGGTGATTATTTACTGTGGAACCTCCCGAGAGGGCAGTCTTTTACGCTTTTATTTGAGTCATTTGGCACAGTTTCCAAACGTGAAATTGTACGAAGGGTCTTGGAAGGAATATGCTGCCTTGAAAGAACTTCCAGCTTCAACTGAGGCATCACCAATCAATACAAGAAGTTAGAATAATGCCAATAATGCCAAATATCGCTATTTCTTTGGTAGCCGTCTTTTCGACTTTTGCGCTTGCGAATGAGAAACTGCTTGCGACAGGCTCAAGTACTGTCGCTCCGTTGGTGGCCGAACTCGCCAAGCAATTTGAAAAAAAAACGCCAAATATCTTACTTGAGGTTCAGACGGGTGGTTCTGCCCGCGGAATTACGGACTGCCGCGACCACCTCAACGACATTGGGATGATTTCTCGGAGTTTGAAAGATGACGAAACTGATGTCACGGCAATTCCAATCGCACGCGATGGACTTGCTTTTATCGTTCATGAATCAAATCCCGTTCGAGAACTCTCTCGCGAGCAAGTTGTTAAAATTTACTCTGGCCAGATCACCAACTGGAAGGAACTTGGTGGAAAGGATGCAAAAATTTTCGTCATGAGTAAAGCAGAGGGGCGAGCTGCACTTGAACTTTTCATGCACTATTTTGACTTGAAGTCATCTCAGATCAAAGCGTCTGTCATCATTGGAGACGAAGAACAAGGAATTAAAACAGTTGCGAATAACCCAAATGCCATCGGATATCTCTCAGTGAGCACCGCTGAAAATGCCGTTAATGGTAAAAGTCGAATTCTTGCCTTAGCTCTGGATGGCCAAAAACCAACAATGGCTGCAGTACAAAATGGGGAATATAAGCTTTCGCGCTATCTGAATCTTGTTGTCTGTGGGAAAGCAAAGGCTTCGACTCAGAAGTTTATTGACTATGTGATCTCGTCTGAAGGCCAGACTGTCATTGAGAAGCTTAAGTACATTCCTCTTTAATTTCTGGCTAAGAGGCACGACACTCACCGTTGGGCTTGTCGTTCTTGTCGTCTTTCTATTTGTGGCGCGAGAAGCGCTCCCTTTTATTCAAAACGAGGCCTTCCCTCAGATTTTTACTTCGACAAAGTGGTATCCAAGCGAAGGTCAATTCGGAGCCTTGGGCCTTGCGGTTGGAACTCTCGCTGTTGTTTTTGGAGGCATTGTCATTGCTGTTCCTTTGGCTTGGTTGGGTGCTATCGCGTTAGTCTTTTACACTTCTGCCAGATCTGCAAAAGTGCTTCGGTTTATTGTCGAGGTAGCTTCGGGAACACCATCCGTTATCGTGGGGTTATTTGGGCTCACGATTTTGGTCCCGTGGGTGGCCCTTCGTTTTCCGCCAGGCTACGGTCTCCTGTGCGCCAGCATCGTATTGAGCTTTTTATTGATCCCGTCCCTAATGATCAACACGGCCGAAATATTGAGTGTTGATCTCAAGGAAACTTTGGATGTCGGAGCGAGTTTACGAATTCCCCTTCATCATATTATCACCCGGTTGATCTGGCCGACCAAGAGAGTTCCGCTCTTGAAGTCCGTTGCACTTGCAACAGGTCGGGCTGTTGGGGAGACTTTGGCCATACTTATGGTCGCCGGCAACGTGATTCAAGTTCCGGGCAATGCCTTTGAATCCTTTCGCACTGTGAATGCAACAATTGCCCTCGAGATTCCCTACGCGCTCGGCTTGCATCGATCATCGCTTTTCTTTTTAGGCCTTTTAGCCTTTGTTCTTGCACTTGCTCTTTGTTTGCTCGCAAGGGAGGAATACGCCTCATGAAATGGCTCTCAATTTTTGCCATGTTGGCTTTTTGCATTTTTGTGGCAATAGTCTTGGGTCCGATTGCGCTGCACGGGTGGCCAGCCGTCAAATGGAATTATTTAACGAGTGACCCTCTGGTGATGGGGCGAGAAGGTGGCGTAGCTCCTCTTATTGTCACGACAGTTTGGATGAATGGCCTTGCGTTGCTATTGACTTTGTCATTAGGTTTGCCAGTTTCGCTTCGACTGGCTGAGCTCTCCGCATCTAGGTTTCAAAAAATGATGGCAGTCTCACTTGATCTTCTCGCAAGTACACCTTCAATTGTCTTTGGACTTTTTGGACACGCATTTTTCTGTCGGGCATTAGGTATGGGATACTCGATTCTTGCTGGCTCGCTCACCCTCACTTTTATGACTCTGCCGCTGTTCATTCGTCTCGTTGAGGATTCGCTTCGAGAATTACCAAATAATTATCGGCTTATTGCGAAATCGCTCCGACTAAGCCCAACAACACTCGCATTTAAAATTCTCATCCCATCAGTTTGGCCGGCGATCACCGCTGCAATTATCTTGTCTTGGACCAGAGCTCTGGGTGAAACAGCAGCTTTACTTTTTACTTCCGGTTACTCCATGAGATGGCCACAATCGGTGTTTGACTCCGGGCGAACTTTGTCTGTTCACATTTTCGATTTGAGTCTGAATATCACGGGAGCTGATCAAATGGCACATCAAGGTGCCTTTGTATTGATCTTAATTACGGTTGCATTCATTTTGATCTGTCGTCTTTTTGTGAAAGGTTTAATAGCTTGGCAGCTTCGATATCAAAGTACCTAGTTAAACAGTTATCTGTCAGTTACGGCAGCAAAGCAGTGCTGTCGGAGGTTTCGTTTTCATTGTGTCTCAACGCAATCACCTCGGTTGTTGGCCCTTCCGGATGCGGCAAAAGCACTCTGCTCTTGGTCTTAGCAGGCCTACTTGAAGATACTCCTTCGGTACATGTCCGAGGAGCCATTGAAGGGTTTGAGCGCGAACATCTCGGAATTGTATTTCAAAAACCTCTGCCTTTTCGCCTGTCAATTTATGAAAATGTCGCACTCGCATTGCGTGAAATAACAACATCTGAAATGGACATTCGCCTTCGAGTCGAAGAAGCTCTCACCGATGCTGGCCTATGGCCTGAAGTTCGAGATCGCCTCAATGAATCTGCACTGAAGCTTTCAGGGGGGCAGCAGCAACGCTTGTGCTTAGCACGTACCCTGGCGCTAAGGCCATCCGTCCTTTTGCTGGATGAACCTTGCTCGAGTCTTGACCCCATTTCAACCCAAGGCATAGAGCAGACATTATTGAGACTATCATCGAAAACAACAGTTCTGATTGTCACGCATAATCTGAGTCAAGCGCGGCGCCTCTCGCAAAACGTAATGGTCCTCTGGGACACGGGTTTCGGCGGTACCATTGTCGAGAAAGGTGGCGCTCAAGATATTTTCATAAATCCCAAAATTGAAATTGTTCGCCAGTATTTAAACGGCTTTCTCGGCTAGATATTTTCCTCATCCATTGGTTTCTAAATGATTTGATCAGCATGACCTCAATTCAGATTTCTCTTTGCTACCAATTCTGGTTCCATGTATCGTTCTGGTTTTGGTAGGGAGATTGAATGTCACGACAAGTAGCTAGTCTTCTCACATTAATAGTAACAGTAACAGTAACAGTAACAGTGATGGTAATAGTCTCAGTTTCGAGTCAAGGGGCTGCAAGAAAAGTTTACGAATCTGCGGGGGAGAAATTTCAATTGGAACTTCTCACTCAGCAAAAAGATGTCGTGTGGGGCTTTGACTTTCTAGACAGTGACCGAATCATCTTTACTGAGCGTGGGGGAGCTTTGCGAGTGCTCAACCTAAAATCAAAGCTTATTACGGATATGAGAGGAGCTCCTCAAGTCAGCGCATCAGGACAAGGTGGATTGTTGGACATACGAGTTCATCCCTCACAAAAGTCAAAAATTTTTCTGACCTATTCAGAAACATCAGAAAAAGGTACGACGACGGCTTTGGGTGTGGGGAATGTCGAGGAGAACAGTCTACATAATTTCAAAAAGATATTTTCGGCGTATGAACCAAGTCAGGAAAAAGTCCATTACGGCTCCAGAATCGAATTTGATGGCAAAGGTCATCTGTGGATTTCAGTTGGAGAAAGAAATGAACGCTTTCGGGCACAGAGTCTGAAGTACCACAACGGAAAAATTATCCGACTGAAAGAAGATGGGAGCATTCCTGAAGATAATCCGTTTGTAAGAAACAAAGATGCGAGGCCCGAGATCTGGAGTTTTGGTCACAGAAACCCTCAGGGTTTGGTTCGAAACTTCGATTCCAATGAGCTGTGGTCGACAGAGCTGGGGCCGAAAGGGGGAGATGAGCTGAATCTCATTCGTGCCGGAGCAAATTATGGTTGGCCGATCATTACTTATGGACGAGAGTATTCTGGGTTTAAAATTGGTGAGGGATCTAGGAAGGAAGGGATGGAGCAGCCAATCGCTTACTGGGTGCCGTCCATATCCCCCTCTGCTTTGACTTTCTATACGGGCAAAATCTTTTCCAAATGGAGAGGTCAAATTTTTATTGCAAGCCTCAGTGGTATGCACCTTCGTCGATTGAAATTGGATGGTTCAAAAGTTCTCGAGCAAGAGGAGCTCCTAAAAGATCAATTCATGCGAATAAGAAACCTGCGAACAGGTCCTGATGGATTTCTCTATTTATCGACAGACGATGGAAAAATTGCTCGCCTTATTCCAGCGTCATTGTGAATCGATGCCCTTTTAAGAACCCAATGCAGGCACTGGCTGTCGTTGTTCAAGCGCCTTTCTGATCGAGAGCTGTTCCTTGGCTTCCACATAGGGTGAGAAACGGACTAGAAGTGCCAGGCTCGAGGCGAAAACCACAGCAATTCCTATGTAACCATAAATAGTCTGGGTGGACAGACTCTCCGACCGGAAAAGAAAGCCTGCGAACACCGCTCCCAAGTTGCCTCCAGCTCCGATGATGCCAGAGACAACGCCGAGCTTCTTACGATTGATAAAAGGCACAATGGAATAGGTCGCTCCGCAGGCCATCTGCACAAAGAGGCTGAATATCAGCATGACGATCACAGCAGAAATCAGATTGTTCATTAAGGAAAAAAGATAAAGGCCGGCCCCTTCGAGCGCGACCAGTCCCATGAGCAGCATTGCTCGACCGCGCAGTCCGTAACGGATTCCCACTCGATCTCCCATTACGCCCCCAAGCGTGCGACCGAAGATATTCTGTACGCCGTGTAAGCCCGCCACAATTCCGGCCGCTGTGAGGCTCAAATGAAACTTGTCTGTGAAATAAAGTGAGGCCGAATTATAGACGGTAAGCTCTATTCCAAAACATGCGCCGTAGATCACAAACAGGGCCCACACGCGTGCATCAGTTAGCACCGAAAGGAAGCCCTTGAATCCAACAGACCCCTTCAGCCGACGATCTGCTTTCAAGTCGACGAAATCACCGAGGGGTGTGTCTCGCGTAAATTTCCAATAGAAGTAGGCGCACACCAGCATCAAGAAACCAGGAATTATCATCGATAGCCGCCAGCCAACGGCTGAACTGAAACCGAGTCCGAGAAAGAGAGCGAAAATAAAGGGCATGAGAATTTGTGCAATTCCGCCGCCGAGATTTCCCCATCCTGCAGTTGTCGCGTTCGCAGCGCCGACCACGTTGGGAGCGAACATCATGCTGGTGTGAAACTGGGTCAAAACAAAACTAGCTCCCACCACTCCGATCAAAACCCTATATACGAGGAAGCTTTCGGGAGAATTTGCCAGACCGATCCCCATGACCGGTAGTGAGCCAATTACCAAAAGAACCGTGTAAGTTCGTCGTGGGCCATAGTGATCGCACACGAAGCCCAATACAAGGCGTGCGAGTACAGTGATCGCCATCGAGGCGATCATAATGTCGCCAATTTGTTGTTTGGTTAGATGAAGCTCTTCGCGGATGATCGGCATCAAGGGGGCAACAGCAAACCAAGCAATGAAACAAACAAAAAACGACAGCCAGGTCATGTGAAATGTTCGCATGGGAATTGATTTAAAATCCAAAAGCGAAATTACGCTGGCACGACCTTGTCTGATCATTGCTGAATTCTCCTTCAAAATAATTTCATTGCGAATCGCATGACCTTGCTTCAAGTATATGGCACTGTCACGGAAAAAAGTGAATGACACAATTGGGAGAAATTGATGCGCGAACGGCTGGTAGTTATTGGCAACGGCATGGCGGGAATTCGGGTGGTGGAGGAAATACTGAAGAGGGATTCGCACCGCTATGAAATTTTGATTTTCGGTTCCGAACAGGAACCGGCCTATGACCGAATCATGCTTTCATCCGTGCTCAGCGGTGAAAAGAGAATGGACGAAATTATCATTCATTCTCTCGACTGGTACGAGCAAAATGGAATTCGTCTTGTCACTGGCCGGGAGGCTGTCAGTCTCGAACGAAAGTCGAAAATCGTTCACACTGACGACGGAGGAAGAATTCCCTATGACAAACTCATTTTGGCGACCGGGGCAAATGCTGTTTTTTTAAATGTTCCGGGAAAAAATCTGCACGGAGTTCTCGTCTACCGAAGTCATCTGGACGTCCAAGAGATGATCGCGATATCTCGCCAGAAAAAACGTGCGGTGGTTATTGGCGGTGGTTTGCTGGGTCTCGAGGCAGCTCACGGATTGGTCAAGCAGGGAATGGACGTTACCGTGGTTCACATTTTCGACACACTGATGGACCGTCAACTCGATTTTGTTTCAGGAAAAATGCTAAAACAAGCGCTTGAAGATCGTGGAATAAAATTTCTGATGCCAAAAACGACCAAGTCGCTGGTCAGCGATGAGACGGGTTGGGTGCGAGCGGTACGTTTTCAGGATGGAACAGAAATCGAAGCGGAACTGATGGTTGTGACAGTCGGAATTCTTCCGCGCATCGATCTTGCCTTGCGGTCTGGTTTGAATTGTCAGCGAGGCATTGTCGTGGATGATTATATGGGAACCTCGGACCCGGCGATTTTGGCCGTCGGAGAATGTGTCGAGCATCGCGGGGCCACTTATGGTCTGGTGGCTCCGCTTTACGAAATGGCGAGGACATGTGCTGAAGTTCTGACGGAGGTGCCAGGCAAAGACGTCACGGACTCGCGTAGGTTGCAGCAATCACACGCGCTACAGCCATATAAAGTGACGCCCTATAAAGGGTCGACGACCTCCGCCAAACTCAAGGTTGTGGGTGTTGATATGTTTTCTGCCGGCAAGCACACAGGTGATCCGTGGACGGAAGATATTATTATTCAGGATCATTTCTTGGGCATTTACAAGAAATTAGTCGTGCGGGAAAATCGGATCGTGGGAATCGTCCTCTATGGCGATACCGAGGATGCGACCTGGTATTTTCAGATGCTCAAGGAAAGCCGTGACATCTCTGATATTCGCGATCGCGTAATCTTTGGTCGCGCGATTGTAAATTCGAAATCGGACCAAACGCCAGGTCTGAGCGCCGCCTTGACGAATGAGATGGAGGTCTGTGGCTGCAACGGTGTGTGCAAGGGCGCCATCGTGCAGGCGATTCAGTCGTTGCGCTTGACGTCTCTGGAAGAAGTTCGCGCGCACACAAAAGCATCGGCATCTTGCGGAAGTTGCACGCCTCTCGTTAAAGATATACTTCTTAGTACACTGGGACCTGGTAGTGAAATCTCTCCGACTCGGGAGGGAATTTGCGCTTGCACCCAAGCTTCGGCTGAAGATATTCGCGAGGCCATCCGAGCTCAGCATTTGTTGACTATTGAGGCCGTGATGACGGCTTTGTCTTGGAAGAGCCCTGAAGGTTGTTCCACATGTCGTCCAGCATTGAATTATTATTTGTTATCCGAGTTTTCCGGAGAGTATCGTGACCATTTTCGTTCGCGCTTCGTTAACGAGCGTTTGCATGCCAATATCCAAAAAGATGGAACCTACTCGGTTGTGCCGCGCATGTGGGGTGGGCTAACCAGTCCGAGCGAACTGCGAGCGATTGCGGACGTGGCCGACAAATACGGGATTCCTACCGTTAAAGTCACTGGCGGTCAGAGGATTGATCTGCTCGGAGTGAAAAAAGAGGATCTGCCTGGAGTGTGGCGTGATTTGAACGCCGCCGGCATGGTGTCGGGCCATGCCTACGGTAAGGCACTGCGTACGGTAAAAACTTGTGTTGGCTCCGAGTGGTGTCGCTTTGGCGTGCAGGATTCAACGACCATGGGCGTGCGCTTGGAAAAAATGACCTGGGGCACATGGACTCCACACAAGGTGAAGCTGGCGGCATCGGGTTGCCCACGTAACTGCGCAGAGGCAACCATCAAGGACTTAGGAGTTGTGGCCGTGGATTCTGGTTGGGAAATCCATGTGGGCGGGAACGGGGGCATGAAAGTGCGTGTGGCCGATCTGCTCTGCAAGGTGAAAACGCAAGAGGAGGTGCTGGAATACACGGGCGCTTTTCTCCAACTTTACCGCAAAGAGGCCCACTATTTGGAGCGAACAGCCCATTGGATCGAGCGGGTAGGCATCGCCTTCGTAAAGGAAAAGCTGATTCAGGATCCTGAGGGTCGCAAGTGTCTCTATCGGGAATTTCTAGAGTCACAGGAAAGCTCTCAGGTTGATCCCTGGGCCGCTCTTTCTGCTTCGCGCGCGGATCTAAAAGAATTTGTGACGTTTAATATGTTGGAGGCTGAAGCATGAATTTTGAGGTAAGCACTGAGCCAGCTCACGGTTCTCAGGATTGGTTTCGCGTTGGGCGTTTGTCAGACATCAGCGTGCAAGGAGCTAGGGTGGCGCTTTTGCCGCAAGGCCGAGTGGCAATTTTTCGAACTCAGTCTGGCGAGATATTTGCCATTGAGGATGAGTGTCCACACCGCCAGGGCCCACTCTCGGAGGGACTTGTTCATGAATACTCGGTGACCTGTCCCTTGCACGGGTGGCGTTTCGACCTGCGCACCGGTGAGGCGGCATTTCCGGACAAAGCTTGCGTGAAGTCTTATGAGGTTCGCATTGATGGAGATTTCATTTTTGTCGCTCTCGGACCTAACCGATTCAAGTGAGTAGAACCGTAGAACCTTATCAACTTCCCTTTGTAGAGAAATTGGTCGGGGAGACAGGATTCGAACCTGCGACCCTCTGGTCCCAAACCAGATGCGCTACCAGACTGCGCTACTCCCCGACGACTGGCTATTTTCTTTTGAGGATCAATAGGCGAATTAACATTTGTTGTCAATTACTCCAAAGCGACGCTAGCAGTTAAATCTTTGAAAATGAAGTGCATTTAAGTGATCGAATTTCAAACGAATGGCTTTATGCATTGCGCCTCAATGGAGGATGGGCATCTCAAACAAAATCGTTGCAGTCCAGAACGGTCGATGGATTAATCTCAGACAAGCTTGGACTTAAGGATAAAGAGGCTAGGCCAAGCGGCATAACTGCTGGGCATGTGGGTGAGGCCTCGGTTTGAAATCGGGTTTGGAATGGAGTTTGAGGATTGGCTAGAGAAGGGGTCCGGAGAATTCCATTTGGAGATACTGAAGCATTAAGCTGGGGCATAGATGAACTAGGCAACAGCAAGATTACAACAAGGAGAAACACATGAAGAAATTAGTAGGATTGCTCGCTGCGCTTGCGCTATTGCCAAGCGCCCAAGCAGGTGAACTGGCACACAGTGCTGAATATCGACTTCGCTACCAGGTGGATCAGGACAAAGATGGTGTATCAGGTGGCCAAGGAAGCACAAACGATTGGATGCAGAGATTTAAGTTAGGTTCGACGTTTCGCTCGGGTGAGAAATTAACAGGGCAACTGACATTGCTTCACAACTCCACTTGGGGACATTCAGGTCTTTATCAGGCACCAGCCTCTGCAGAGACGGGAGACTCTGGTTTGGGAAAAATGGACGGAACAGACAATGGCGAAAATCTTGTGCTTGTGAATGAAGCCTATGGGTCGTGGATGGCTTCCAATGAGTTATTGATTCGCTTTGGTCGAGGTGCCTTGGCGATGGCCGATGGCCGAGTGATCGGAGTCAATGACTGGGGACCAACTCCCAACGCTTTTGAGGGTGTGTTGTTTACTTGGGATAAGGAGTTTGCACGATTCAACGCTTACGGGGTGAAATTTGCACAGCTCTTAGGCAGCAGCGTTTCCGGCCCCAGCGTTTCCGACCCAGAGATCAATTCCTATGGATTGAATGTGGACTGGAAGACGCTTCCTGAATTTTTGAAAATGGTCAATCTTCATGTGATCCAAGTGAATGTAGATGCAGACAATTCAGGGACCTTGATCCCGGCTGCTCCAGCTACTGCCACCACTCCAGCTATATCTGCTGCATCCATTCCCAAAGAAAGCCGAATGAGGTACGGGCTCGTCGTTTCGGGTGACGCCATGAACGTGGATTACCGACTGACTTATGCGGCTCACACAGGAAAGTTTAGCGATCTGACAGCTGCCGGGACAACAACTGACCGCGAAGGTAGTATGATTGACGCTGAGCTTGGGTATCGTTTACCTGATTGGATGAATAGCCGGATTTCTTTTCTCTACCACACAGACACGGGAGACAAGGATGGCGTTACTGATAATAAGTTAACTACTTATGACCCTTACTTTTATGACAAACACGACAACGCAGGATGGATGGATATTTACCTTTGGGGCAACCTGACCTATATGCAATTGCGATACACCATGGACATCATGGATGACCTTAGCTTTGCAGCCCAATATTTGATATTTAGCCAAACTGAGAAAACGGGATCGACAACTCCTGGAACCAATGCCTTTTCAGGGACTGCTGCCGCAACTGCCGCCACCGAAAATGCCCTCGGCACCGAGTTAGATCTTGCCGTAGCAAAAAAATATGAAGGCGGACTCACTATCACAGCTCGTGCGGGAATGTTCAGCCCAGGTGCCGAGTATGCGAGCACAACAAGCGACGCCTACACCCAATTCTTTCTTGAAGGCAAAATGGCTTTCTAAGAATCGCTTTTTTGGCGATAAGTTGAGAAATGAAGAGAAGTCGATAGAGAGCCGGACTTAAGGTCTGGCTCTCTTATTTTGGGAGGGGCCTTGCCCTCTTTGCCTCGTTCTCACGGCAGACTGAAGGCGATAGAATAACGCAGTTCATCTGGTCTTTTGGCCATCTGTTAAAAAATCTGATCTTAATATGGATAGAATTGTTCCCAGGAAGCCGATTGTAGGGTAGCAGGCTATGGAGATTATATAGATGTACACAGATTTACATGGATGTGTGGTCGGCCTTTGGGTCGAGATCAGAAGGAGAATCAAGCGCAGATCATGGAATGCTTGAAAGGAATATGGCTTCAGCTTCTGCCTTGCTTGAGTTGGACCTCTGGTCTGATACTTGTAATTTTGGTGGGTTCTCAATCATCGAGCGCCGCGAAGGGAAAATACGGGAAGATTGATGTCAAAGGATCTCTCGAGAGGGAACTCAATGGCGTGCTGAAAGCCACAGACAACTTGCATAAATCTTGTCTTTCAAAAAACAGCAAACAGGTTGATCGCTCGATTCGGGCACTCCTTGAAAACCTAAAAAAAGCCGGGCAGAAATCCAAATTGGCCAGGGATCAAAAACCTCACCTTGACAGGATGTTAGATGCTGCATCTAGCCACCTAATGATGACGCTCAACAGGTCGGGAGAGAAAAGAAGGGATAGTCTTAAAGAAGCCTTCAATCACTTGGTTCAAATAGCTAAGGTTTATAAGCTTGAGGAATACCGTATCTTTTTTTGCCCCTCAGATAAATCTGTTTGGATGCAAAAGAGCTACAAGCCGGGTAACCCCATACACCCCGAGAAGTATGGATCTTGCGGTAAACTTGTAAAATAGCGAGGATGACTTGGATCGTTTTATTTCCAACCTTCCCAAGAACATTCTCGCGGCAGCGGCCATTATTGGGGGAATCTTCGTCATCGTCACGATGAATCCTCCTCACACTCTCTGCGATTCTCAGCTGGACTCCTTTAAGAACGCACAAATGAACTTTATCTATTTAGACCCGAAGGACAAAATAAAGAAAACCACAAATTTTGAGCTGGATATGTATCGATGTAAAACCAGCAATAGCCCTGGCGGCTGTTATGAGCTCTTTTTTCGACTTAAGACTCTTCTAAAAGATTTGGATTCAGTTCCGCCTGAATGTTCTGGGCAAGCTGGAGGAGACACAAAGATCCGGCAGACCCTCTGGGATTCATTGGACCTACTGACCCGGTTGGCCTGGGGTCAAAAACCGCCCGAGGTCTATCACAACAAGCTGAACTGGTTGGAGCCGCCCGATGTCTTGCTGTATTGCCGGCTGAAAAGGGCCGCAGAACGTTTATATGGAAATTCAAACTGGGAGCAGTTTCGGGAGAAGATGTTCAAGAACCTGCCCGGTATAGATAAGCTTGATCGAGCCACAGGCTGGGAGATGATGCTACTCTCCACTAACTGCGAGGCCTATCGATAGGGAAAGGTTCAAAAAAACCGATTCCCTGTTTCAGTCTAAATGTTACTTCTAAATTTCAAAAGGTCTTGGAGAGATGGCTTCGGCGCGATAGTTTGCGTCATAGGCGATTGTTCCCTGGGGCAATAGAGCCAGGTTACGTGCCCTTTTAACGGCAGCAGCGGCAGCCTTTTGTTGGCTAAAGCTCAGTTTACTGATGCGAGAAGGGATGATTTTGCCACCTTCCATCAAAAATCGACCAAGTGTGACTGGATCTTTATAGTCAAAGTTAAAATCACCAGGGAATTCGGGACGAAACTTCGTCCTCATATTTCTTTTAACCATTACGTTTCACCTATAACTTTATGATAATTGCTCTGCACTCAGAGTATGGGGTTTCTATACGATAGAAATCGGTTGCCAACAAGGGCCTTTTTAAATATAGATTGTCCTTCTTGAAAATTGCGAAGGCCCAGCTGATGAGGAGTTTATAATGTCTCGCTGTGAATTGACCGGAAAAGGCCCCATTGTTAAAAATTTGGTGAGCCATTCAAATATCAAAACTAAATCTCGAGCGCTCCCTAATGTTCAGCAAAAACGCGTATTTAGCCGATCATTGAATTCCTTGGTGAGTCTCAAGATGGCAGTCAGAACGATCAGATCTCTAGAACATGTGGGTGGGTTTGATACTTTTATTTTGAATCAGCCTGACAAGGTGCTCTCTAAGCGAGCATTGGAAATTAAGGGTCGGATCATGAAGAAACTCAATCGACCCGCTAAAGGGGACCAGAAATGAAATTGAAAATAAAAAAGGGTGCAACCGTTGAAGTGATAGCCGGAGCAGACAAAGGCAAACGCGGTTCTGTTTTGGAAATTAATCCTGGTAAGCTGCTTGTCCGCGTTCAGGGCGTGAGGATGCAGACTCACTTTGATAAGAAGGACGGACTTAAGACCTTGGAAGGCTATTTGAACTACTCGAACGTCAAATTGGTTGAACAGGTTGCAGCCGCAAAGAAAACAGCAAAAAAGAAGGTTTCCGCTCGTAAGTAAAGGGTGGTCACCTCGAAAATAAAGTCATCTGGCTTTTATTTAGGCTAATCGTTAAGGTTGGCCTTTTTATTGGCTTTGTGGCTTTGTGGCTTTGTGCTCATAATTGTTTTGAGCTTCAAGTCGCACTTTGTTACTCTGACGCCTATGGCTTGGACGAAAAATCCCCGCGTTTGGGTGTTTTCCATTATATTTTTGTTTTTCTTTTTGTTTTCTGCCTCTCTGTGGGTGGCTTCGAATTCTGCTTTTGCGGAGGAGACGTCGACCTATTTTCTCTGTCGCAACAAAAAAATGATTCGTACTATTCGAGTTGGACGCGCATCCACAGACAAGGGGACATGCGAGACGGTTTACACCAAATCGGGGGTAGACCGCAGCGTGGGCTCTGGAATTAACGTGTCCAGTTGTCTCCGGTTTGCTGAAAATATTCGTCGCAATTTGGAGGTAGCGGACTGGAAGTGTCAGGATATTACAGCGAAGTCTTCTATTTCCCCTACGCCGGAGCCATCGGCTGTCAAGACTGAGTAACTCCATGCACAACAAGACAGAGAACGACTCAAAAGGCACTGTTCTTGGGGATGGGCTTAAGCCACTCAGAGTCTGTCTTTTTCAGCTCACCTCAGTCGATGACATGGCACTCAACGAAGAGAGAATTTTTTCTGGATTGAAGAGCTTAGTTGAACGAGGGGGGGCTCGACTGATCGCATTTCCAGAGAATTCTCTCTTTATGCGCTTGGATCGAAAAGCCAAATTACAGGCTCCAAGACTTCAAGATCCTGTGTTTTTACGACTAACGGAGTTCTGTCGAATTCATGCTTGCGACATTTTCCTCACCACGGCACTTTTAGAGGAGGACGGTCGGACCGTAAACGCAACGGTTCGATTCAGAGCTGATCAGAGCCCCGAGGTCGTCTATCGAAAGATCCACCTCTTTGATGTGAATGTCTTGGGAGTTCAGCAGACGCGTGAATCGGATGAATTGACGGCTGGAACCGAGCCGAAAGTCATCGACATAGATGGTTGGAAAATAGGCCTATCAATATGTTATGATTTGCGTTTTTCTGAACTGTTCTTGAATTATGCGAGGAGTCAAGTTGATGTATTGATGGTCCCCTCAGCTTTTTTGGTTCCGACAGGACGAGCTCATTGGGAGGTCTTGCTGCGAGCAAGGGCCATCGAAAGTCAGGCCTACGTTTTAGCTCCGGCCCAGGGAGGAAGCCACCAGAACAGTCGGGGTGATCTCAGAAAGACCTGGGGGCACACGATGATCGTAGATCCTTGGGGAGTCGTCTTATCTCAGGCAAAAATGAAGGAGATGAGTCCCCTCAGATCATTGAGAGCACTCTTGATCCCTTGCTAATTAGCTCTGTGCGCAATCAAATTCCGATGAAGAATCACCGTCGCCTTTGATCCCCAATGAGGTTTAACAGATTAGGCAGGACATCAGGACCAAAGGTCCAATCAGTTCTGCATTTGAAAATCCGAAGAGAGAGCAATGAAATTTTGGACTTCTTTTTCTATCTCATTTTTAGGTAGCTTTTTGGTCCTCCTGGCGCCCCCGTTCCTGAGTTTTGCCGAGGAAAAAGTAACTGCGACTGAAGCCGTCAATCCGATCACTGAAGCCGTGAAACAGCGAATCGAGAAAGCCAAGCAAGTGCAGCCGGAGGCAAATATGAGTTTGAAGGAAGGGGCCGAACCGCCTTCCCCCTTGGCTCCCCAGGCGTTTGATGGATTTCAGGGGCAGGTGCAGAGACCCTTCACTCCAGATGATCGCGAGAAAGTCAAAATGGCGCAGGAAAACCAAAAACTGCGCCTTCGATATGAAATGGAAATGGAAAAAAAGCGAAAAAATGAAGAAAGCGTCGCTCGGGCACAAGCGGCAGAGTCCGCAAAACCTTCTCAAAACCCCGCTGTGAATTTGCCAGACAACAAGTTAAAAAAACCTGGAGTAAAATCTGCCTCTTCAGAAAAAGGCGGCAAAAAGACGCTTCTTTCGTCGACAAAGTCGCCAAAAAAGAAGATCAAAGCTGCGCAGACAGCCAAGGCGAACCCTCGCAAACCTTCTTCTAAAAAGAAATAGCCATTTCCTTATTTACACGCAATTCTGATTTTCGCCTGGCGGAGTCAGTGATAGAATCACTTGTTGAGTCTGAGCCCATGCCTGAGTCTGAGCCAGCAAATGAGGGAGGGTCCCAAATGAATGGTCCTTTGAAGTACGCATTGCTTTTTGTTATCGTATTAGTCTGTGGTTTGGCGGAGGATACGAGCTTCAGTTCTCTGCTTCTGCGTTCTCATTTTCTGGCCTCGAAGAATTTCCGGCTTACCTCTTTTGGATCTGCGACAGCTCAAACCAAGATCGATGCGGAGGCAATGAGAGAAAGGGCGAAAAATCGAACCTATCCAGGTGGCGCAGACGAGGAGAATCTCCAAGTTCAGGCCACTCTTCTTGTTCCCGAGAGAAAAATAAACGTCAAAGCTATTCAATCTGAGGTCCTAAAAATCAAGATTCAAGATGACGAGGAACCTCAAGCTGATGAGTAACTAGTCTCTTGTAATCCTTCCCCAAAGGTCCCAAATCTTTGCAATTCAATATGAAAAGGGATAGGGGATGCTATGGCAAAGTTTTTAGCGCTCACATCGATAGGGCTTCGTGACGTTCTTGAAGAAGAACTGAATGATTTAGGGTTTAAGGTTATTGAGAAGGACTTAACAGGCTTAAGCTTTGAGTCCAATTGGGCCGGCTGCTATCGAGCCAACCTCTGTTTGCGAACGGCAACTAAGATCTTGTTGCCGGTTCTCGACTTTCCGGCTTATAAGCCAGAGGATCTCTATCATAATCTGCGTAAACATGATTTCACGAAATATATTAGGCCTGATCAAACTATTTCTGTCGATGCCCACACTCGAGAGAGTGCGCTGCAGGATCAGCGTCTTGTGGCCATGAAGACCAAAGACGCAATTGTGGACCAATTTCGGGAGAAATTTGAGATTCGTCCAGATGTTGAAAGGGACAATCCGGACCTAGAAATTGTGGTTCGCGTGTTAAAAAATACGGTGTCAGTTGCCATTAACACTTCTGGAGATAGTCTTTCAATTCGTGGTTACAGAAAACATGCCGTGGAGGCTCCGATTCGTGAGCACTTGGCAGCGGGGCTCCTCGCGATGACGGGATGGGACGGAAGAGTGCCCTTGCTCGATCCCATGTGTGGATCCGGAACTTTTCTGACCGAGGCGGCTCTCAAAGCTCTCAATGTCGCGCCTGGTACATTTCGGAAGCACTTTGCCTTTCAAGGTCATTTGACTTTTCAGCCAGAAGTTTGGTCACAGGTCCTAGATGAGGTCGTCGAAGGCGAATTCGACACGATTCCCGCTAAGCTTTATGGTTATGATCGTGATAATAAGGCTCTGATATCAGCTAAAAAAAATGCGGAGGCTGCAGGAGTCAGAGAGTCCATTATCTTTGAAAAAGGCAATGTGACGACCCTTCAAGCGATTCCCGGCGCGTCTCCGGGAATTATCATTGTCAATCCCCCGTACGGAGAACGCATGGGGGTCAGCGAGGATTTGAAAGACGTCTACAGGGATTTGGCCTTCTCTCTCAAACAAAACTTCAAGGGCTGGAAACTATTTTTGCTTTCAGGCAATGAAGAGTTAACGGGAGCAATGAGGTTGAAGGCCGAGCGAAAAATAAAAGTCTACAATGGAAATCTCGACTGTCGCTTTTTAGAATACAACATTCGTTGAGTTCTCCAAAAGGGATACAGTGCCTTGTGGTTCAGGGCTTTAATTCAACCAAGAGCACGGCCAAAGCTCCCAATGCCAAGACGACAAAGTATAAAATTCCGGCAAGCTGAGGCTTTTTGAAAAAAAGTCGAACGACTCCGCCAAAAGAAAGCCATAAGGCTATTTTCCCCCATACCCAGAGAGGCCATGGCCAGGTGATATCAATTCGGGCGAGCAAGCCGAAGGCAGAAATGAAAACCACAACCAAAGAGACCCCGTGTGTGATCATGATAAAGCGGCGGTGCTTAAAATCTCTTGTTCCCCCATTTTTGAGGTGGAGGGCAACGCCTCCAAGCGCATAAAACAGAGAAATAAGACCAATGAGATGCAGACAAATATAAAAGGTATAACTCACGAGCGCCTCCTTGGGAGTGACTTGGGTTGACCAGTTTCTTTTGGTGATTCCAGCAATTGTTCCAGGTTATGAATTAAAGATGACTTCTTGGCCAGCAGTTTCTAAGGGTTCAAATCTATGATTCCAAGCCAATATTATCCAGGTTATCCAATCGAGGAAACAGAGGATCGCCCTTCAAAATAGGGGCCCCTTTTGGGATGATTCCCCACTTGGACGCCAGAGAAAAATCATTTTTGGCTTTTCCGAGTCGATCCAGCAAGTCTTCCATTTTCGAAGGCATGACCGGATGCAGCAGAATGGCCGAAATTCTCAAACACTCAAGGGCCGTATAAAGAGATTGGCCCGCAGCTTCCAGGTTCTCTTTGGCAAGCTTCCATGGAGCCGTCTCTTCCAGATGCCGGTTGGCTTCATTGAGAAGTTTGACGATGTGTTCAAGGGCATAGCTGGGTGCTAGCCTTTCGATGTCACGGCGAACTTCCCCCGCTGTTGCCAACGCAATCGCCCTGACATTTTGAGATTTCTCGTCCTGACCTGAAGACTGAGGAGCCTTTCCGTCAAAAAACTTGGCAATCAGATTGGCAGTGCGACTGAGAAGGTTTCCAAGATTATTGGCAAGATCGGTATTGACCCGATTGATCAGCAGGCTTTGAGAAAAGGGAGCATCATTGCCAAAATGGATGTCACGAACAAGAAAATACCTGAAGGCGTCCACTCCAACCAGGTCTTTCATACTCAAGGGATCAATGACTTCCCCTGAGGATTTGCTCATCTTAGCGTTGTCCTTGTTGAGAATCCACCCATGAGCAAAAATTGTTGAGGGAAGGGGGAGGCCAATGGCAAGAAGCATGGTGGTCCAGTAGACGGCGTGAGTGGTGATAATGTCTTTTCCGAGAATATGGATTGGCTTCGCCTCTATCCACCATTTTTCGAATTGAGGCTCTTTTCCCTCCTGCCGCAGACCCACGCCCGTCGCGTAATTAAGCAATGCATCAAACCACACATAGGTGACGTAGTTGTGATCGAAAGGGATTTCAATTCCCCAGCTCAAGCGACTCTTTGGACGACTGATACATAAATCACCGAGAGGCTTTTTCAAAAAACCGAGGACTTCGTTTCTGCGACTTTCCGGTTGAATGAATTCGGGATAATCCTGAATGTGGTCGATGAGAGCGTCTTGGTACTTGGACATTTTGAAAAAATAATTCTTTTCAGAAATTCGCTGAACATCCTTACCTGTTGGACTTTTCCCATCAACGACTTCTTTTTCGGTGTAAAAGATTTCTTCGCTGACACAGTACCAGCCCTCGTAAGTGGCCTCGTAGATATCACCTCGCCCGTGAAGTTCTCCCAGAATTTTTTGGACGGCTAATTTGTGATAGTCGTCGGTGGTTCGGAAAAATACGTCGTATTTTATATTCAGGCTGTGCCAGGCCGCTTTAAAGTTCTCAACCATGTCGTCACAATGGGCCTGCGGAGTTAAATTTCTCTTTTCGGCGGCTTGTTGGCACTTTTGACCGTGCTCGTCTGTTCCAGTGAGAAAAAAAGTTTCCTCGCCGAACAGCTGGTGATAGCGATTCAAAACATCGGCGATAACAGTGGTGTAGGCCGTTCCTATATGGGGACGGTCATTAACATAGTAGAGCGGAGTCGTGATGTAGAATCGCTTCATGGAATGAACCTTTCTTGAGTCTCTCTGAATCGCGGGTCTGTCATCTGAGTGTATTTCGATGACTTCCATTTTCCCTAGTATTCCTTAGTCTTACTCGTCTGTCAGGCCCAGCTTATTCATTATTCGAGAAAGATTGCGGCGCATCCGAGGCAAATGAACCAGGGAGGCCTGTACTTTTAAGAAATCCTTGAGCGCAATAAAGGGATATCCTCCGTAGGCTCCGGGTTTAAGGACATCTTTGTGAATGGCTGACACCCCTGCGGCTTGAACATTGTCGCAGATGACGATGTGTCCGGCGACCGAGGTTCGCCCTCCCATAAAATTGTTATTGCCCAAGGTCGCTGATCCAGCCGAGATAAATCCAGCGGTGATAAAACAGTTTTTTCCTGTCGTGATGTTATGTCCGAGATGGCAGAGATTATCAATTTTTGTTCCTGACCCTATCACGGAGTCTTTGAAAGTCCCCCGGTCAATGCAGACACAAGAACCTACGTGAACGAAATCTTCCAAGATAAGACGCCCGTAATGTGTGATTCGGTGATGTTGTCCGTTAGCGTCGGTCGCGTAACCAAAACCCTCCGAGCCAAGACTCGATTGAGGGAGAACTTCGCAGTAACGGCCAATGTGGGTCTCGTAGGCAATATAAACCTGAGCATGGAGATAAGTTCCCGAACCGAGGATTGAGCCGGCTTCGACCACTGTATGAGGACCAATAAATACGTCGTCGCCAATAATGACATTTCGGCCGACGACGGAGTGGGGGCCAATCCTAACTCGATGGCCGATCCGGGCCGTTGGATCGACCACGGCACTGGGGTGCACCCCTTCGTCTCCGTAGGCCTGTTTCGCCATCGGATGGGGAAAAAATTCTTTGGCGACGAGGGCCATCGCAAGTTTCACATTTTGGCTCAGAACGACCGAAGTTCCTTCAGGAATATCGTTCATCTGAAGCTCTGCTGATTTTGGGATGACCACTGTGGAAGGATTTCCGGCTCGCAGCTTTTTAAAATGTTCGGGGGCTGATGCAAAGGCGATTGAGCCCGTCTCTCCTGAACCAGGATCGGTGATTCGGGTCAATTCGGTTTTAGGCGATCCTCGGCGAAGTTCGAGGAGATCTGAAAACCTTTTCACTATGTCGCCAAGTATTATTCCCAAACAAAACCTCATAAGGTCTTTGAAAAAATGGCTATTCTAACAGTAAGCTCAGGTCAGTCACAATCGGTGAAACAAAGCATTAATTTGCGAAGGGATTCTGGGAGTTCTATTTTTACCGTCTTTGAATCTACCCATTTAATTGAAATTGCGGTATGAGGTGACAGCTACCGGAAAGATTAACGATGCCGTCAAAAGAGAAGATGTCGAAGAGCAAAGAGACTTTTAAAAAGAAATCGAGCGAGCCAAGTGGGCAGGTCAAGTCAAAGCTTTCAGCTGCGGCTAAGCCATTAGAAAAAGCCAAGAAGTCGTTGGCGAAGGCTCTTCGAGACGGGAAGTCCCCACATCCAAGCGCAAAACAGGCGGCGAAAATCGGTATCACTAAAAAAGAGAAGCCAAGAAAAGCAGAGCCAGTGTCCGAGCGAAGCTCCAAGGCAGCGGTTTTAGGCAAATCCCAGGCTAGGGTTAAGAGGGGACGGGGCAAGGAGACTGTGAATCGCAATCGATCTGGAGAAAAAGTAACGGATCTCGCTGCGAATGATCCTTGCCTTGAGGTTGAAACACAAGTAAACGCTGAAGTCGATGTGGCAGTAAAGACAGGGCGGTCCAAGTCGCAAGCTTCGGAGAAGTTGGGTCGGCTAGCACAGAAGTGGACATCTTTGAACCGTAAGGCAAAAGATATCGAGTCAGCACCCTATAGCATGCGCGGGACCTACGAGGCGAAGACGGCCATCCACCACAAGGTTTTGGGGTGGGGATATATTTTGGCGAATAAAAATGATCGTCTTGAGGTTTTGTTTAAGGATGGAGTTCGGTATTTGATTTCTAATTACCGATAAGTTCGGCGCTCTTTCCTGTCCTGCGTTAAGTTGGATTTAATCAGTTCGGTTTCATTGTTATTTAAAATCGGTTTTAGAGGTTTTTGAATTTTTAGATTTAGATAAGGATAAAAGTACCTGCATGGCAAAAGATGACTTGGCGCAATTGGAAGGACAAATTGTGGATGCTGCAGCCGGCGGTATCTACAAAGTTAAGTTAGAGAACGATGTTCAGATTTCGGCGAAACTCTGTGGAAAGATGCGACGCTTTAATATTCGGGTCGTCGTTGGAGATAAAGTGACCGTTGGAGTATCTCCCTACGATCCTTCTCACGGACTGATCATGTACCGTCATAAGTGATGTTGCGATTATGATTGCTGATGGAGTTCATCTTTTTGTTCATAGTCCTTATCAAATAATAACTATAATAATTGAGTGAATTATGGCTGTTCTTTTGGATCAGAGCTACAAAGTTTATTTTCATAAATCGTTTCCTAAAATCGGTGAGAGGTCCATTCAGGCCGTTCTTGAATTGAGTGCCGAGGGGGCTACCGTTCCTTTCATGGCTCGGTACCGCAAAGAAAAGACCGGAAACCTTGACGAGGTGGAAATACGGGGCATTTTGGATTCATTTGCGACCTGGACTGAGGTGGTAAAACGAAAAAGTTTCGTCCTATCTGAGATAGAGAAACAAGGAAATCTGACACAGGCACTGAAAGAGAGAATAGAAAACTCTTGGGATTTGGGAGACATCGAGGAACTTTACCGACCTTATAAAAGAAAAAAGAAAACCAAGGCAACTCTGGCTCGTGAGGCGGGATTGGAGCCTCTGGCAGATTGGCTGTGGGCCGTTGGGCACGGTGAGAGTGCGGGCAACGTAGCACTCGAAGTAAAGGCCAAAGAATTCATTAATCCCATGGCCGGTTACGCCACTTACGATGAAGTATTGAGGGGAGCCCAGCATATTGTTGTCGAGCGCCTGAACAACAGCACTGAACTTCGAGAGTTAGTCCGTGCTGAGTTTATGACCCATGGCGTTGTTACCTCCGTAAAATCAACGAAGTTTAAACCGCACTCCAAATTTGACATGTATGCCGATTTTAAGGAGTCAGTAAAGAATCTTCAGCAGGCGAAGGCTTCCCACCGCTATTTGGCGATTCGGCGTGGCTGGCAGGAAGAAGAGCTCAAGGTTTCCATCGAGGCCGACGAGCCGAAGATGTTATCCTATTTCGAGAGGGCTTCATGTTCTTCGAAGGCTCATGTTGCTGAGGCTTTTTTGATGGAAGCGGCGAAAGTTGCTTTGCAAGTTCATGTGATTCCATCAATCGTAAATGAGGTTCATCGGCTACTCAAAGAGAAGGCGGATTCGGATGCAATTCTTGTTTTTGCAGAAAATCTTCGTAAGGTCTTGATGTCGAGCCCTACGGTGCCCGGGTCGTTCTCGGGGTGGATCCAGGTATTCGAACTGGATGTAAACTGGTCTTTCTGGATAAATCAGGTTCTTATATGTCATCAACGGTGCTTCAGGTTCATGGAGATGGGGCTGAGGAAACGGCGAAAAAGCTTTTTGGAGAAGTGATTAAACAGGTCAAAATTGAAGCCATAGCAGTTGGAAATGGAACGGGTGGGCGAGAAGCCGAGTCGTTTATTCGAAAGGTATTGAAGGATCTTGGTTCGGACGTACCGGTCATCATGGTGAACGAATCTGGTGCCAGCGTGTATTCAGCTTCTGATGTGGCACGCGAAGAATTTCCTGAATTGGATATCACAGTTCGTGGAGCGATTTCAATTGCACGAAGGCTGCAAGATCCTCTGGCGGAACTTGTAAAGATTGATCCCAAGAGCATCGGAGTCGGTCAGTACCAGCATGATGTGGGTCAAGTGCAACTGAAGAAATCTTTGCATGACGTTGTTGAAAGCTGCGTGAATCAGGTCGGAATTGACCTGAATACGGCCTCCGAGTCCTTACTTCAGTACGTATCGGGCATCGGTCCTGCCCTTGCCAAAAATATTGTTGAACACCGGAAAAAAAATGGCCTTTTTCAAGATCGCCAAGATCTTTTGAATGTGACTAAATTTTCCACAAAGGGCTTTGAACAAGCAGCCGGGTTCTTGAGGATTCGTGGGGGCAAGTCGTTCTTAGACGAAACAGGGATCCATCCCGAAAGGTATCAAGCAGTTCGGGACATGGCCCATGAATTGGGTCTTACGCCGCGTCAGCTGGCAGGCGAGAGTGCTGCGAACTTAGAAAAACTGAAGCCAAAGTGGGCGCAGTTGATCGGTGAATTTACTTTTGATGATATTACTCAAGAACTTAAAAAGCCGGGGCGGGACCCTCGGGATATTTTTAAGATATTTCAATTCAGAGAGGATATTCATGAGGTATCTGATTTGAAGGATGGCATGGTGTGCCCTGGTATCGTCACGAATGTCACTAACTTTGGAGCATTTGTGGACATTGGAGTGCATCAGGATGGTTTGGTGCACATATCTCAGTTGGCACATAGTTTTGTTGACGATCCGCGAAAGGTGGTTGCGCCAGGAGATCAGGTCACAGTAAAGGTCTTGGGCGTTGACAAGGATAAAAATCAAATTTCTCTCACGATGTTGCTGGAAGACAGGCCGGAGCGAAGACCCGAGCCCCGTCCAACCGAGACTCGCCGTTCAGATCGTTCGAAGGAAGGTAGATCCGCTGGAGCTTCGGCCACTCGTGGCAGTCATAATAAAAATAACAATAACAATAGCAATAACAGTAACAACAACAGAGACAGAGACAGATCGAAAGCTGCTGGTGGCCAACAGAAGCCTGCTCCTCACAAGGGTGGCGATAACAGGCAACGCAATCGTGAACAACAGGGGCGCCATCCTGCGGCAAAGCCGTTTAATAATCCATTCGCTGCATTGCAATTAGGAAACACAAAACGAGAGAGGTAAGGCACTTTCGTTTGTTGCTCTCGTGGTGTTTGATTTATTTGGTTTTGGGTTTGGATTTGGATTTGGTTAGCTTTGTTTGGTCGCAATCAGCCTGTTTGCAAGCTCGGCAAAGCCTTCCCCGCCTTCTGCAGTCGTGACATAGTGGGGCAGATATTTAAGATCATTTAAAAAATTACGGATATTTGCCACGGCAAATGAATGCTTAAAAAATGAAAACATGGGCTCATCATTGGGAGAGTCACCGACAAAAGCTGTTTCGTTAAGGCGGTCGGACAAATTCCAACCGAATTCATTGCGGCAGAACTCTCGACAAGTGGAAAGTTTATCGTAATCTCCGAACCACCCATTGACATGAATTGAACTCACTTTGGCTATCGCACCATGTTTCTCGAAAATCGAGACGATTTTTTTGATGGCCTGATTGCTGAGGGGAGGGATATCCTCACAAAAATCGATGGCAAGATCACAGATACGAGAAAATTGATCGGAGGCCACGGCGGACTCTGGAACTTCCCTGAGAATCTCGTCCCTTATTATTTCGAGCGTCTTTTGATGAGCAGACCTTGTTTTTGCGTCGAGGCAAAAGAAGCGTTTCATTTTCTTAGTTTCAGCCGAGTACCGAAAGTAAAAGCCTCCGTTTTCGCCGATGACACCAGCTACGGGCCAGAATCGGGCAATCATTTCGCACCAACCCGCTGGCCTTCCCGTGACTGGTACGACAAAGATGCCATGATCATGCAAATCCCAAATCGCTTTGTAAGCTTCAGGTCTTAACTTCCCGTTTGTGGTAATTGTGTCGTCGATGTCAGAAAATAGAACCCTTATTTTGTGGTTCACCAGGTGGCCGAGGCTTTTCATGGCTGCTCCAAGGTCGAGTTTGCGCTGAGTCATGAAAGGATATATTACCTTTTCTCAATAAGGACTTGAATCTATTTCGCGACATCTCCTATCTTATTGCCAGAGATCAAAGAATATAAGGAGCCCTGCGCCGATCTTGGTTATCCGTCGTGTCTGTATTGTTTATATATAGATATCTTGAGAGTTTGTGCGGCAAGGGGTTCTGGTCAAATCGGAGATAACAATACTCATGGCAAAATCACCTGATACCGGGATCAAGTTGGTCATCGTTGAGTCGCCCACAAAGGCGCGAACGATTAGGAAATTTTTAGGAAAGGGATTTGTGGTCGAGTCCTGTATGGGACATGTCAGAGATTTGCCCCAATCCGCAAAGGATATTCCTGAAAAGGTAAAAAAGGAGCAATGGGCCAGCCTTGGGGTGAATGTGGACGAAGGTTTTGAACCTGTTTACTGCATTCCGAAAACAAAGCTGAAGATTGTCAAAGAATTAAAAGACAGATTAAAGGATGCTGACGAACTCATTCTTGCAACGGACGAAGACCGGGAGGGAGAGAGCATCAGTTGGCACTTGGTTGAGGTATTGAAACCTCGCGTTCCAATAAAACGCATGGTCTTTCATGAAATCACAAAAGGTGCCATCGAAAAGGCCCTGAGTAGTTTTCGTGATATCGACGATAATTTGGTGAGAGCCCAGGAAGCACGTCGTATTTTGGATCGTTTGGTGGGTTACACCATTTCTCCTTTGCTCTGGAAGAAGGTCGCCTATGGCCTTTCTGCTGGAAGAGTTCAATCAGTGGCCGTGAGGCTGATTGCGGAACGAGAACACCAGCGGATTCGCTTTGTGAAATCTCAATATTGGGGAATATCATCGAAGTGCGAAAAGGATAAAATTGAGTTTGAGACTCGTTTGGTTGGCCTGGGAGATAAAAAGATAGCTGTTGGAAAGGATTTTGACAGTCGGACTGGAAAGCTTTCAATTGAAAGAGCTTCTTCGGTGGTCGCCCTTGATCGAACAGCTGCTGACAAGCTAGTGAATGACCTCAAAGGAAAGCCGTTTAAGGTCTCAGAGGTTGAAGAAAAACCCGTTTCGCGCAAACCATATCCGCCTTTTATCACTTCAACCCTTCAGCAGGAAGCGAATCGCAAGTTGGGATACAGTTCACGCGAAACCATGGAGTTCGCTCAGAAGCTTTACGAAAAAGGCTTTATCACTTACATGCGTACAGATTCTACCAACCTCTCTCAGCAGGCGATTGAGGCAGCACGGAGCTGTATCCTTGATTTGTATGGAAAGGACTATCTTCCCGATACGCCACGTGACTATTCAGGAAAAAAGGCGAAGGGAGCTCAAGAGGCCCATGAAGCTATTCGTCCGGCCGGGACCCAGTTTATCAAACCAGAGGATGCAGAACTCGACGGGTCTCAGTTTAAACTCTATGATCTTATTTGGAAACGGACGGTGGCCAGCCAAATGGTCAATGCCCGTCAGAAACAAGTGAGCGTTAAATTCGCGGTAGAAGATGCGGTATTTTCGGCTTCAGGTATGACGATTGAATTTCCTGGATATCTAAAGGCCTATGTCGAAGGGAGCGATGATCCTGAAGCTGCATTGGACAATAGAGAAATGCGCTTACCTCCCCTGAAAGTGGGAGAAACGATTCTCGGCCGTGATTTAAAATCGACCGAACATGAGACAAAACCTCCCGCAAGATACACGGAGGCAACTTTGGTCCAAACCATGGAAAAAGAAGGCATCGGGCGCCCCTCAACTTATGCGGCCATCATCGGGACGATTCAGGATCGGGGTTACGTCAAGAAAGTGAGCAATGCCCTCGTTCCAACTTTTACCGCGCTAGTGGTATCAAAGCTTTTGAGCAACCATCTTCCAGACTACGTCGATGTGAGTTTCACGTCTGAGATGGAAAAATCCTTGGATGAAGTGGCTCAAGGGGACTTGGATCATAGAAAATATTTGAAGAGCGTCTACTTTGGAGATCGTGGCCTTAGAAACCAAGTCGCCCAAAGGGAAAAATCGATAACTGATGATTCGCGTGCGATTGTTTTAGAGGGCCTTGAAAAGTTGAGTTTCAGAATTGGGCGCTACGGGGCCTATGTTTGTCGAGTGGAGCCAAAAACGGGAGAGGAAGTTTGCGCTTCCTTGCCCGATAATCAATTTCCAGGAGACATCACTTCTGAAATTGCCAACAAACTGATCGACCAAAAAATAAATAGGGCGGATGCCTTAGGACAGGATCCTGTGACGGGAAAATCTGTTTATGTGTTGTCGGGTCGATACGGACCCTATGTGCAGCTGGGTGACAGTCAGGGAGAGAATGAGAAACCAAAGCGAATGGCTTTGCCTGTCACTCTTCCACCCGAAAAAGTGACTCTTGATCAGGCTCTTCAATTGCTAGAATTGCCGAAGGTACTTGGGCTTCATCCAGAGACAAAAAAGGAAATCAAAAAGGGGCTTGGACGATTTGGTCCGTACATTGTGCACGATGGAGATTTTCGGTCTGTGCCAAAAACGCAGGATTTTTTTCAAGTGGACTTGGGCTTTGCGCTTGAGCTTCTTGCGCAGGAAAAAAAGCTTCGAGGCAAAGCGCAGCCTTTGAAGGAGTTAGGGAAACACCCTGAGACAGGAGAGGAGATTAACTTGTTTGCGGGCAAGTATGGGCCCTATGTGAAGTGTGGCAAAATAAATGCCTCGCTGATTGAGAAGATGAACCCTGAATCACTCACTTTGGAAATGGCTTTGGGATTGATCAACCAAAAACTTGGTGGAGATAAAAAGGCGGTAAAAAAGGCCGAGAAAACGAGAGGGAAAAGCGTCGCCACAGTGGCAAAATCTGAGAGCAGGCCAAAACCAAAACCAAAACCAAAAGCAAAGCCAAAATCAAGATCAAAAATCAAGGAGCTTGAGAGCGAAAAGATTCCTTCGGTGCCCGCAAAAAAGAGTTATGTGCGCCGGGCATCCACTGAGAAGGTGGATCGAAGAGATTGATTTGAATGGAACGGTAACGTGATGCAATGCGAAGCCCACATTGACAACATGATGCGACGTGATCTGCCATCTTGGCTCCATTCTTATCTCGCCGCATAATAATTGTCGCGCTGCTTCTGTTTTCTGCCCCGGAGGACAGGCTAATTGAGCAAACGATTCCCAAACGATCGTGAGATGGCGGGCGCTCAGAAGATATCATCTGGTCAATTGTCGAGGTAGCTGATAAAGGACAAATGATACGATAGATTAGCGTTCTTGTTGCCGATGAAGTGATAAGAGATATTCAATTTATCAAACGAGGAATTCTATGAATCAGAAGATACAGAGGTCAGGCCAATTTTTGAGATCTGTCTGGGCCGTTTTGTTCATCGTCTGTGCGACTGCGAGCAGTTCACGCTTGGTGCAGGCGCAGCTGATGAGCCCTCAGGTTTTGGAGTTAAGGTGTGAGCACTTGTATGAGATTCAGCAGCGTTACCTTAGTCGTCATATAAATTTTACGAGCATTCGTGCTCCAAATCTTGAAAGGCGAACGACGGATCAATTTATTAAGCGCCTCGATGGAAGTAAAATGTACCTCTTTGAAAAAGATGAGGCTGACGTCAACAATCTCACCTTTCATTTATTTGAGAAATTGCGAGTCAACGATTGTTCGGCCATCACCAAAATAAATGCGCTTTTTGTTAAAAGGATGGCAGAGAGAGTGGCCTTCGTTAAAAAGGCTCTGGGTCCTAAGTTTAAGTTTAACCCTAATATAAAGTTTGTTTTAGACCCAGAGAAACGCAAGCGTCCAAAAAATTTGGCAGAATTAAATGCATTTCATGAAAACTATCTTCAGTACCAAGTGGCTAGCTATATGGCCTCAGATATGTCTCTGGATGAGTCCAAGCAACGGGTGATAAGAAACTACGAGAGAGTTTTGCATCGAATTGAAGAAACACCGGAACGAGAGGTTTGGTCTAATTATCTTGATTCCTTTGCGAGGGCCTTGGACCCACACACCTCATATCTTTCGAAGGATGCTCTCGAAGATTTTGAGATTCAGATGGCTTTGTCGTTGGAGGGGATAGGTGCGACTTTAAGTTCTCAGGATGGTTTTACTGTCATTGAGCAGCTCATTGCAGGAGGAGCCGCTTACGAATCAGGAAAGCTCAAACCCAAGGATAAGATTATTGAGGTGACCCAGGGCGAAGAGGGCGAAGCTCAAAACGTCATTGAAATGGATTTAAGAGATGTTGTGCGTTTGATACGAGGAAAGAAGGGCACCAAGGTTAAGCTCACAATTCTTCGCAAAGAGGCTGATGGCAGCAAACGCTTTCAAGTCGTTCTTTCTCGAGACAAGATCAAGCTGGAAGACGAAGCCGCGCAGATTTCTTATTTTGATCGTGAGCTCAATGGGAACAAGAAGAAAATTGCCCTGTTAACTCTTCCCTCGTTTTATTCGGATAGCCGAAAAAAGGGACGCTCGGCGGCTGACGATATGAAAAAACTCCTTGCAGAAGCTCGTGAGAAAAAGGCCGATGCAATGGTTCTGGATCTCAGTGGCAATGGTGGAGGTTCGCTTGATGATGCCGTACGAATCGCCGGTCTTTTCTTCAGAGTTGGAAATGTCGTCAAGCAATCGAGTCGAGACCTCGAAAGTCAGGAACCACTCGTTCTTCCCGATAGGGATCCGGATGTGGATTGGGCAGGACCTCTGGTCGTATTGATTAGCCGGGTTTCAGCAAGCGCTTCAGAAATTGTATCTGGAGCTTTGAAAGACTACAAGAGAGCCGTCATTGTTGGTGGTGACCACACTTTTGGAAAGGGCACTGTGCAGTCAGTTGAAAAACTGCCTCAGGGGCTTGGAGCAATGAAAACCACGGTGGGTATGTTCTTCACTGCTGGTGGCAAATCAACTCAGCATGTTGGAGTGGATTCGGATGTTGTGATGCCGAGTGCTTACTCAACAGATGAAATTGGAGAGAAGAATCTTGACTATTCTTTGCCTCCAAAACAAGTTGCTCCGTTTCTCTCGCGCAAAGCCTATGTTGCTGAAGGGGAGGGAGCGTGGAAACCCGTCAGTCCTGAGTTGATGGGGGTTTTGCGAAGGAAGTCGGCTTTGAGAATAAAGTCGAGCGAGGAATTTAAGAAACTCGAGACAGAGATTGCTAAGGCGAAGAAGCGCGGACACATTATTGATGTGGCCGAGCAGTATAAACTCAAGACTCAGGCAAAAAAGGGCGAGGGTCCCGGAAAGTTAGACAAGTCCGGAAAGGGCAGTAAAACGGATAAGTCTGATAATTCAGGCAAGGTGGCCGGAGACAAAAAGGGTCAGCCAGCGAATTCAGCTCCCAACTCTTCAGAGAAATCTATCCCTGCTCTTGCGTCTGGAGAAGCTGTGGATCCGGATTCTTCTGGAATTGACGATGAGGATACCAATTTGACGAGAGAGCAGCGCAAGGAGAAGTATCTTAAGCGTCCTGATGTTCAAGAAGCCGTAGATATTGCTGCTGATCTGTTAGCAGAATACAATTCAAGTCCTACGGTCACAATAGGCGCCAAACCTGGAAACTCAAAAATAGAAGATAAAACAAACTGACTATTGGTTTTGACAAGAAAGAATAGGATCGGTAACTCTGTGGGACATAGATCGTGTCCCACGAAAATATTTAGAGGTAGTCATGTCAAGTGTGCAAACAGCACGCGGCAAGGAAAAAAAGAAGAGCTTTCAAGGCCCCAAGATGGCCTCTTCAAAGGCAAAGGCAAAGGTAAAGGTAAAGGTGAAGAAAAAGAAGACTTCCGTACCTGAAGGTGGAGCAAAAAAGTCGAGGGGAAATTCAAAATTGGATTTGCCCAAGGATCTATTATTGAATATCCATCGTTTGATGGTGAAGTCGCGAGTTCTGGAGGATCGTCTTATCAAGATATATAAGGCGGGAGATGCCTATTTTTGGATTGGCGGACCAGGAGAGGAAGCCTTTGGTGTTCCGCTTGGGCTTTTGATTCACAAGGGCAAGGGTCCTGCCTACGATTTCTTGCATCTCCATTATCGGTGCTCACCAACTTTGGTTGCGATGGGGATGCCTATGATCGATTCCATCAGATTGATCATGAACAAGTCCACTGATCCTTGCACAGGCGGAAGAAATTTTGCTAACCATTATTGTTTTCCAGAAATGAATGTCACTCCGGTGTCTTCGCCAATAGAGGTTCAGTACCCCATTGCGTTGGGGACAGCGTGGTCCCAACGACGCTTCGGTGGTCAAGGCGTCACCATCGTTACGGGGGGAGATGCTGGTACCGCCGAAGGTGATTTCGCGAGTTGTTTGGTCTGGGCTTCGCGAAAGGGCTCTGAATTGCCAATGCTTATCACGGTTCAAAATAATCGTTGGGGAATTTCAACAGCTTTCGAAGGGCAACATGGCGAAAATCATGTCGCTGATCGTGGCAAGGCCTTTAACATGAAAACCCTGGTGATCAATGGAAACGATCCCATCGAGTCCTATATAAAGCTACGCGAATCCCTTGATTATATCCGGCTTAAGAGAAGGCCTGTCCTACTTGAGGCCAAGGTTTCGCGTCTTTATGGTCACTCCTCTGCTGATGGAGCTACTCGGCGACAGGAGGAAGATTGCATAGAAATTTTCGAAGAGAAATTGAAGCGAGCAGGAATTTTAACAGATCGACAGGCTCAGTCTCTTTGGAAGGAATATGAAGCAGAAGCCAAAGAAGCACAGGAAATTGGTGCGCCTCGAAGCTCCTCCATCGAGAGAGAGTATTTGGGAGCACGTGTATTTCGAAAATGAAAACGCGGACTGGAGAAAATTCTGATGGCGAATATGGCACAGGCGATCCGCATGGCTTTGCATTACTGTGAAACGAACTTAGATCTGAAAGATGTGTTTGGCCAGGACGTTGGCCCCCCTCTGGGCGGTGTTTTTACGGCAACTCAAGGTTTGGAGACTTCTTGGAATTCGCCCCTGGACGAGAGAGGCATTATTGGAATGGCAATAGGCCTCGGTTTAGCTGGAGATCGATGCGTTGCTGAAATTCAGTTCGGTGATTACATCTTTAACACAATTGATTTGTTAAAGATTGCGGGCAATACCCATTGGGTTTCAAACGGGGCCTATCATCTTCCGATCGTCGTGATGACCCCGGTCGGAGCGGGTATTCGAGGATCGATTTACCATAGCCACAGTTTTGATGCTTGGGCCACTCGTCTTCCTGGATGGAAAGTGGTTTTTCCGAGCACACCATTGGACGCCTATGGCTTGATGATCTCGGCCGTTCAGGACCCCAATCCCGTGTTATTTTTAAAGCCAAAAGCTCTCATGCGTGTCAGAGGGGAGGAGTTGCTTCCCGGTGAGCCCGAGGATGAAAAGCAATTGAAGAAAATGATTGATGCTCCCGTTGGAGATCGTAGTCAATGGCGACCTCAATGGCCAGAATTGGTTGAGTACGCGGTGCCAATTGGAAAGGCAAAGATCACTCGCCATGGTCGGGCCCTTTCGGTTATTACGTATGGAAGAAACCTCCTCATGTGCAATCAGGTTGCCGATGAACTCAAGGGGGATGGAATCAATATTGAAGTGATTGATCTGCGAAGTCTTGTTCCCTACGATTGGGAGACAATACGAGAGTCGGTGAGGCGTTCGGGCCGTGTTTTGTTTGTCAACGAGGACACCGAGGTGACAAATTTTGGAGAACACCTAGCCTGTCGAATGACGAGGGAGCTTTTTTATGAGCTCTTGGCTGCTCCTCGGGTATTGGCAGCAAAGAATCTTCCTGGTATTGGGTTGCATCCAAATTTGGAGGAGGCGACAGTGCCACAGGTGAGCGATATCAAACAAGCTGTTCTTGAGCTTCTTGAGGAAGCTCCTTGAATATCAAACTTAAAAAATTGAGATTTTTTTATTGAAGAGAGTCCTCTTCTTGTGACAATAACCTTAAAATTTTGGGTCGTGGTGAATGAGTAAAAATGGAAAAGGTGCGATTAAATCTGGTAAATCCGATAATTTTGATAAATATGCCTATTATCTCAAATCAGTTCAATCTCCCGACACCGATGTTTTATTTTTGCGAGACGTTTATAAAGAGTTAAAAGGAAAAAAACCGATCGTTCTCCGGGAAGATTTCTGTGGAACTTTCTCTATCTTATGTGAATGGGTGAAACTCCATCCTTCTCATCTTGGAGTTGGAATTGATTTGGATCAGGAGCCTACCAACTATGGAAAGACTCACCATTTGGCAAGACTCAAGCCTGCACAACAGAGAAACGTACAGATCTACAACGAGAATGTATTATCAAAAAAACTTGCCAAGGCCGACATCATAGTGGCCATGAATTTCTCCTATTTTATTTTTAAGACTCGCTCTTCTATGAGGGAGTATTTTTCTAATGCGCTTTCTTGTCTGAACGAGGGAGGACTTTTCATAGTCGATTGTTTTGGTGGGCCGGCCTGTCAGGAACCCAACGTAGAGCAGGTGGTGCACAAGGGGTTTTCTTATTTTTGGGATCAAGAGAGTTTCGATGCTATCACTCATCATGCCATTTTTCACATTCATTTCAAGATCAAGGGTGAAGGGAAAAAACGAAAAAATGTGTTTTCTTACGATTGGAGAATGTGGTCTATCCCTGAGTTGAGAGACATTATGGAAGAAGTTGGATTTCGCAAAACACATGTCTATTGGGAAGGAACGACCAAAAGCGGTGACGGGAATGGTGATTTCACGAGGGCTGAGGTCACCAACGAGAATTGCGACGCATGGGTTGCCTATATTGTAGGCGAAAAGTAAAAAGCCCGTCGGGCATTGCATAGGTTTGGGACTCGTGGTACTTCGAATTCCAACCAAGCAGTAAAAGAAAATCTGGTAATAACGGGGGGGCTCGTGGTTCATTTTCTTCTAACGAAAATAGAAGTCTTTATTTTATCGATTTCCAGAGAGCTATTTGATGTTGGTTTGATTTTTGGAATTGTAACTATGCTCCCCTTCTCAGCAGCAGCCACTCAGGTTCCTCCTGATCCATTTTATGGTCTTGAGGACATAGAGGGCGAAGGATCGATGGCTTGGGTTCGTGGGCAAAATCAAAAGACGACCGATGTTTTAGAAGCAGATCCTGCGTATCGCTCAATTTTGGCGGACATGAGAGGTATTTTGTTTGCCTCGGATCGGGTGCCATTTTCCTCCTTTCACAAAGGATATTTCTGGAATTTTTGGCAGGACGAAGCGCACAAGCATGGCGTGATTCGTCGAACAAGCCTGGAAGAATATAAGAAGGAAAGCCCTAGCTGGGATGTTATTCTGGATCTAGATAAATTGTCACAGGCGGAGGGAGAAAACTGGGTCTACAAGGGATACGAACGACTAACCAAGAATTCTCAAAGATTACTGATCACTCTTTCGCGCGGAGGGAAGGATGCCTCCGTCGTTCGAGAGTTCGACCTTGAGTCGCGGCAGTTTGTTGCGGATGGATTTTTTGTACCTGAAGCAAAATCTTCTTTGGTGGGACTGGATGAAAATACGGTTCTTATTGCGGGCGAATTTGGAAAGGACTCACTCACCAAGTCTGGATATCCTCGAACGGTTAGGCTTTGGCATCGTGGCCAATCTCTTGATCAGGCCGTGATCAAATTTGAGGTAAAGGAATCAGATATCCAGGCCGATTCCTCTTTGATTCGGGATGGAAATAGAGAGCATGTGCTGTTTCATCGGATCACTGATTTCTATAAGACGGAATTGTTTATTCAAGGGGGAGATGGATCTCTTCGGCAAATTCCAAAGCCCTTAACTTCTAGTTTTCTTGGGATTAAGGAAAATTATATTTTTATCCTCTTGAAAGAAAAATTGATTCTGGAAAAACGAACCATTCCAGTCAATTCGATTGTTCGTTTTAATTTAGAAGCCACGAGCCTTGAAGGTGCAGAGACAGTCTTTACGGCGGGTCCTCGGCAGTCTATAGAAGACGTTCAGGTTCGAAAAAATCGAGTTTTCGTGAATGTTCTTGATAATATCAGAGGAAAGATTCTCGATATCAAGCTGGATCAGGAGGGTAAATGGGAGTCTCGCGTGCTGCCCTTTCCGAGTACGGGAATCATTTCATTTGATCTTAAGAGCGATGAGGAGCCTGCTGATATCTCAACGATGACCTACACTGATCACTTAACTCCGACGAGCCAATATTTGGTCAAAGACGAAGATGACAGTTTTAAGCTCGAGTTGATTAAAAAAGCTCCCGATCGATTTGATGCCAGCAAGTATGAGGTGGTTCAATATTTTGCTCGGAGTTCAGATAGAACTGAAATTCCTTACTTTGTTTTGAAACCAAAAGACATGGCCTTTGATGGTTCACATCCGACAATTCAATATGGATACGGCGGCTTTGAGACTTCACTGGCGCCTTATTATTCGGCGTCGATAGGAAAGATATGGCTAGAGCGTGGAGGAGTCTATGTTATTGCCAATATTAGGGGAGGAGGCGAGTTTGGGCCCGAGTGGCATCAGGCCGCTCTGAGGGAGAATCGTCAGGTCGCTTTTGACGATTTTATCGCCGTGTCGCGGGACCTGATTGATCGCAAAATCACTTCACCTGAGAAATTGGGAATTGAAGGTGGAAGTAATGGTGGACTATTGGTCGGAGCCACGATGGTGCAAAGACCAGAACTCTATAGGGCAGCGCTTGCTCAGGTTCCTTTGCTTGATATGGTGAAGTACTCGAAACTACTTGCAGGAGCTAGCTGGATGGCCGAATACGGCGATCCAGATGATCCCAAGCAATGTGCTTATCTGTTGAAGTATTCTCCCTACCACAACCTCAATCCCAAAACTCAATATCCTCAGGCGCTATTTACAACGTCAACAAAGGATGATCGAGTTCATCCCGGACATGCACGTAAAATGGCAGCCCGCATGTTGGAGCAGGGACACCCTGTCTTTTATTATGAGAACATCAACGGAGGGCATGCGGGCCGGGCAAACCTGGAAGAGACAGCCCATGTGATGGCCCTGGAGTACACTTACTTGTGGAACAGGTTGAGGTAGAGCGAGTCTTGGTATTTCTGCCTCTGCTCGCTTAAGGACCAATGAAATGACATCGGCACAATGATGCCTTTCTCTATTGATCTCAGCGAATTGCCTGAAGCCCAATGGGTACTTAAAATATAAAAAGAGTGAGCGACAGACAGCGAACAATGAGATCTTTGAAGAATTCCAGGGAGATAAAGGGAATTCCGAGTGATGTTTCAATATGAAACACTGCCCATTCACTTGACGGAAAGGTCACAATTTAGGGCCTGCTACCCAGTTTTGATGCCTCAAATCTCAAATTTTCAATAAGGAGGTGGTCTCACTATTGAAATATCCCCTGCGTAAGGATTGGAGAGGATATGGCATTTGGGATTAATCTGATTTCATTTTTTTATGTGCTCACTTCATTTGCTCTAACGGCAGCCAATGCGGATGAGTGTAAACATCGAATTATTTTTTTACCCCAGAGCCATCCCCCCCCCGAGTTCGCCGGTGTGAAAATGTCTGATTCTCAAAAAAATAAAATCGTCGAGTCTCAACTAAAAGTCGCTTCATATATCGGAAGATTCCCCCAAGTTCCAGTTTTTAGTGAGCAGGTGAAAGACAAAGACGTATCGTTGGATATGCTCCCTGCGGATGTGCGAGCAGGACTGAAAAGCTACTACAACCGAATTTTCCCCAGAGGTTTGCCAGAAAGCCCTGATGCTTTGACCGATATTCAGAAGCAAAAATTGGTGGATAATGGTGGCGAATTCGTTCAGTTAATACGAGGAAGAGCGAGCGTTCTTCACCGAGTATATGAAAACCGAGAAGCCTCAGATGAAATCAATGATCCGATCAAGCGTTGGTTAAGGACACATGATTCTAGCACCGACTCTTATCCGCCAAAAATAGGATCACTGGTTTATGGCGCGAGGGAAAAAGCCGCGCTCACGCAAGTTCAGAATTACTTTTCACAAAACGCAGCGCAAAGAGATGTGATTCTCATTTATGGCTCTAATCATAGCTTTAGGTTTTACCCCGAACAATTTCCCTCAGAATGCGTAATCATTCCTTCAGAGTTTCAACAGGATTGGGCTGGACGTTTTCGTTCTGGTCCAGAAGGATTTCCAAGTGCGACGGCCAAGACCGAATATGCAAAGACCTCAGACGCTACTCGATAGCAGGAGAATTTATGACTCGTTTCCGTATGGTTTTGTAACTACAAGTCCTGTCATGCAGTAAAAGGCACTTCTACCAGATCTAATCTCAGCTTTTTTTCAAATAATCTATTCTGTTCCCAGTGATTCTCGAACCGCACTTTGGTATCGCGTTACCGCTTCATAAAAACCAATTCGGGAACTCGATCTGGATCTCGATCTCAAAAAATTCCCACATAAACCTAAACCATCAAAAATTGCATCAGAATAGTCTATATCAGGGTTACGGAGAATCATATCCAGTTCTCTAAAAAGCGAACGTCCCGTATCCTCTTGGATGTTCCATGAGGCATTTGCGAGTTGAGTTATGGTCGATTCCTCGTTCATAAGGATAAGATTTTTATTGTGCTGATTTTTTCTAGCAATCAGATTTAAGACGGCTGGCAGATTGATTCGAATGAAATCTGCATAATAATGCCAAGATCTTGGATGACCTACTGTGTGAAGAGCTTCTGAGCTAGAAACTATTCTATTTAATAGATTTCTGTTTGTACCACCGAAGGCATCTGGCTTGAAGGAGACGATCAAGCTGGCATTTCCAATGAGAGCTCGATTTTCGGTCAAGGCTGCCACCGCTTCAAGAATTTCATCAGGATATCTGTTCAGTTGGTCAAAATAAAGAATAGGAGCATTTCCCTGACGAACATGTCCCTGAATTTCTGCCGCTAACGCTCTGATATCAACAAAATGCCATCCCGCATGAATATGCTCAAGTTGACGCCCACTCGCTTTGGCGTATTCAGTCACGAGACTACTCACCCCACTAGCTCCGACATCTCCAAATAGAATCTGAACTGTTCCGCGTTTGGTCGTTGAATCCCTCTGGACTTCTCTCAAAGCCTCTGCGGATAAACTCTCAGAGCCATCGGAAAGAAGCAAACCCATCTGGTAGGGCAATTGGTAATTTCCCTTAAGGTGGTAGAAAGCTGCAGAGATGCTCTCTTGAATAAACAGTCGCGCTATGGAATTTTCGGGGTAACGATCTGGTGATATCGGATAATTGTCTTTCTTAGGCTTGAGTGATTTCTCCGCTACTGAGATGAAAGTGCGCAAGAGGGTCTGAGGAAGTGCGACCGACGCTTGAATGTGATTTAATAGATACTGAAGTGGTTGGGTCCACACCAAGTCGCCAGACGCAAAATAGTCCCGATTTAAGTAATTTTCGTTCAAATCAACGTGATCGTCAGGTGGAGCCACTTGCTTCTTAGGTGCTGAATCTTTAAATTGAGTGAAAAATATACTTGAATAATCGATCGGATTTGCTATCGCCGATGAGGTTGCAATCAATCCTAAAATGATGACTAACCAGTTTTTCATATGTGTTTCCTTCATGCTTTGAGTCCCATTCCGATATCTCTTGTACTTGATCGTCCTAGATGGAGTGAGAAGATTGGATTAAAGGGAAATCCCAAAGCAAGAATTGTGCACAACACTTAGCCGGCTGAAAACCGCTTAATGTCCTCCCTATTCTTTGAACCATGTAAATTGACTCTTTGCCTAGATAGAAATTTTAGAGAGTTGCAGACAGCTGAAAAGTGAAGCCTGGCGTCATAGCCTCGGATTTAGCCGCGTAAGTCCTCAGCTTGTAATCATAGGGGTATCTCTCATCCCAGATAAGGGATCATAACTCAAACCAATCAACACACATCACATCTAGCGTCTCAATCACACATTTAAAATTTCAGTTAGGGTGACAAGCCAATTCATTTTTACGTCAGGCTTTTTTGGATTGCTCTTTCGCTCCGGAGTATTTTATCCTCCTGTTCATTATTTTAATTTAGTGTTTTCGGGGGGACGAAATCATGTGGGAACTCAGTTTCTTATTGGTCGCGGCAGTCATCGGGGGACCACCGGCCTTTGCAACCAAGTCACGTCTCGAAGCTTTGAACCAAGATTCGATGGGTTCGTTCTTTGTCAAAGACGAACGCAATATCTTTTTGAATCCCGCATATATTCATAAGATCGATCGACGGATCAATCTCGAGTGGGGTGATGATGGCGGAGCCAGTAAAACCGATACTGTCGCTGCACCGAAAGCAGAAGGCGGATGGTTTGAAAATGAGGGTTCTTTTCCGTACACAATCTATCTCGGTAACGAGGATAATGAATCCATTTCCTTTCGAAATTTAGCTGGTACTTCTGCATCAGGAACATTCCTGATGCCAGATAACACTCTTGATTTTACCTGGGGAATGGGCTCGGGGTCGGCCAATCGTTGGGGCCTTGGAGCGACTCTCTCAAATAACAAAGATGAAACCACTGTCGCCGGTGTCGAAAGATCAGAGACCTTTGTTGGATTCCGTGCGGGTGTTCTTGTGGGTGAGGAGTGGGAGTTTTATAGTCATCTGGCTTTGGTTGACGAAGCAGAGGGTGCGGCGGTTGATAACGATGGATACAAAGGCAAGTTGGGATTGAAGGTGGGTGCCATCTATAATCTCGACAAATATCGTATCTGGGGGCAAATCCACAAAAAGGATTCTGAGTATGAAGTCGTTGGTGGTACGAGTCAGGATCTCAATGCATTTGAGTTAACCGTGGGCGCTGGACATACGGAGGAATTGAGCAGCCGTCATGCGTTCTTGATCTGGTTTGCACAACTGGAGCGTGAATCCTTGGAACAAGGAGCCTCGGTGAGCCATGAGCTTGAAACGACTCAACTGTTGGCTGGTTTTGGAGTTGAAGGCCAAGTGAAGAGATGGCTGTCGCTGCGCGGTTCGATCAAGCAGGGGGTGCTTCTCAACGATCAAACGAATAAGACGACGGGAACTCCGTCCACCTCCAACTCGATTGCGGATTCCGCAACGGTTGCGGGCGGTATGTCAGTGTTGCTCAATGGTTTTTATCTCGATGGGAGCTTCACTACAACCGCCGGAACATTGAATGCCGGCAACATCATGTCTCGCGTGGCCATGAGTTACGTCTACTAGGCGCGTTCTCTGGAGATAAGCTTGGGAGAACCGCCCACCCAGCTTGAGGAGTTTCGAAACATTGATTGCCCACCAATTATAATTCGGCCAAATGCGCTCCGGGCATTTCAACATAGTGGGAGTCAACTCGGCGCCGATACTTTGAAAATCAACAGGCTGCGCGATTCCCTCGGCGCTCGATCCAGCGACAAAAACAGACAAGACCAATACGGCTATATTTCGATTCATACCACTTGCCTTGCAGTAAAAAACCATTGGTCCGAATTAAAATCGCAGACGTTCGGATTGATATTTTTCAAGGTCTTTCAGGGGCCATCGAGTCAAAACAGCGATTTGGGAAATTGGCGCACCCACACTTGGAGGACTTTCGAACCGCCCTCCTTGGATGCGCCGTTTAATATTATTATATTAAACCTTATCGGCAGGCAAGAGGATGACCTGTATGGTAAGCCTTGCACGCCTCTAAGTCTTTAATATTAGCCGGTTCATTTTTAATAAGGTTAGGGAGAAACACCGACCCACCAGAGAAGGTCACATATTTATAGTGATAGTATTGCTCCGAAGAACCATCGTTCGTGTATTCAAAATGCACAAAATCCGGTCATCGCTGTCCTTTTTGTTAAAGTCCGAGAGATTTACTTTGAGTTTTCTCACAGAGGAACCAGTATTGACGCGAGATAAATGATAACTGCCAGTCAAATAGTCTTTTAGGCGCTCTTTCATGATGTCGGAAGCCGACGAGCTTCTTTCTAAATACGGAGTGGCAGCTAAATCATAAATATAACTATGGGGATTTGAAAGAAACTTACGAATTTCAGGTTGCGATGAAATAACGACCTCATTCCGTACTTCCCCGAAAGCTACCTGCGATAAAAATAAAAATCCCAGAAGCAAAAGATTTTTCATAAACGTCTACCCGCTCGGCTGCGCCGCGCGGACCCTCTGCAACCTAAGCTAACAAAATTAACCAAGTCAGTGTATTCAGGCGTCGATCCTAGGAAGACTAAAAAGGCCGAAGTTCGTCTGGCTTATCTCTTCTCGTCCGACATCCTGATTTAAATAGGTCGATCATAAACGTGGCTGGTTGGGCGCTCAAAGGACCATTTGTATGAGGGGTTTTTAGAGATCCCTCGTAGAGCAAATTTTGTAGATGTGCAGCCCTTCTCATGTCTTCCCGGGGTTTTAACCTAACGGGGGAGCAACCCATGCATGCGATCAGAACCAATGTAGCCGGAGTCGACGTCCACAAACAGATTCTCGCAATCACCATTTTAAAGGGTGACGCGGACAAAGAGCCTGTGGTGGAGCAGTTTGAATGCGGCACGTTCACTGAGGATTTAATGGCAATGGCCGTTATTCTCAAAGAGTGCGAAGTTCTTGAGGTCGCCATGGAGAGCACCGGGATTTTTTGGAAGCCCGTTTACAACGTGTGGTCCAAGATGGGGATAAAATGTACGGTTGGCAACGCCCGCTCGATGAGGAATGTGCCGGGAAGAAAGACTGACATGAACGACTCCCACTGGATTGCGCAGTTGCACCGGTTCGGGCTAATCCGAGCGTCCTTTATACCGGAGGATAAGTTTCAGCAACTCAGACTCTTGAGCCGCCATCGCACGAACCTGACTGACGACATTACGCGCGTCAAAAACAGAGTTCAAAAAATCCTTGAGGATGGAAACATTAAGTTGGGCTCAGTGGTCTCTAACGTTTTTGGTGTGGCAGGTGTGAAGGTGCTCAGACTCCTAGCCGAGGGCACGACCCGGGCGGACGTCTTGGCGGCTTCAGTGACCACCAACATCAAGCGGAAAGGAGAAATCAAGAAGTCCCTGACAAACTGCTTTACAAGCCATCACATTTTTCTGATCAAAGAGTTGATGCAACAATATGATGATCTCAACAGCAGAGTTTTAGAAGTAGATCGGCAGCTCGCAGTGGACGTCACGCCCTACGCAAACCTTATCGAGGAACTACGAAAGATCCCCGGCATAGATATGACACTAGCGGTGGGTATTATTGCCGAGGCAACCAACGACGTATCCAACTTCGCAGATGAAAGGAAGTTCGCGGCTTGGGCCGGCGTTGCCGCCGGCAACAATGAGTCTGCCGGTAAAAAAAAAGATCAAAATGTCGAGACGGCTCGCCGCATTTTAGAAAGCTGCTTATCCAGGCTGCTCACGGAGCCAAACTCAACCGTGGTTCCTTTTACCGGGCCAAGTACAACAAGTGGAAGTTCTCACTAGGCTCGGCTACATGCGGGGCGATCCCAAGGAACACAAGATCAAGCTTCTCTTCAAACAACTCAAGAACCTTGGTGTGGATGTGCAACATCACAACCATCAACTCGTCACTTCAGTCAGAAAGGTCAACGTGGACATTACAGGGATATCGCTGAACTGACCGGATTGCACATCTTGAACTCCGAAATGCGGCTTACGCCGCAAATGGATTAGTCCGTCTTTTTTATCCCATCGGCTTAGAGGGCAAACGCAGTATGAATCCAGCTATGGTCCCAATGTCATATGCTTCCGAGTCGAGTCCAAAGCTTCTACCTGAAACTGGGGAACCCATATCAGTATTCAGTCTGTTAGCCATGGAAGAATATATATCCGATTCTGAAATCTGACAACCTCCCTCACCAACAGCGGAGGAGATATATTCAACGTATGTAGCGGTGCTTTCAGTTCGGTCCATCGAGTTGCGAAATTCGTCAGGAAATTCAGTCTTCCATTTGGTATTCCAATAAGCTGCCTTGGCCAAGCTTGTAGTAGGTTTTCCGCGATACAGAAAATATTCCTTTTAGCGGTTGAACATCATTCTACGATAGAGACGCGGGGAACTGGCAATAGGATAGGACGTTCCACGCTGAATGGCTGCGCTAAAGTACCAGCCATCCTGTCCAATGAAATGAAAGCCTTCATGCACAATTGTTCGAAAAGATTGTATATCAGTATTTGTTCCAAACCTTATGAGGTCATCTGCAGATATATATAAATCACGGCAGAAAACTAAAAACTGATGGAATTAGATTTATTTGGTTCCATCAGTTTTTTCAGGAGCATTTGTAGACAATTGGTTGCTTTTTTCCTTACAGCTCGTATCGTTAATTTTATTTATAAGCTTGCAGGCGACTTCAATTTTTTTAGACTGTTGGTCATCCTTCATAGAGGGGTCGGCCAGGTAAATCTTCAGCATTTTGGGTCCATTTCTGGTGTATTCAGCGTATTCAAGGTCTTTCTTATTTTCCACTTTTTTCAAAAGGATCTTTGGATCTTCTGTAGATGAAATGTCAGTCGACTCCTTTATGGTAGTGTATTTATTTGGATTTTTACAGATAGTAATACTTGATTCCAATTCCTGACATTGTTCAGATTTGAGCTCTTCCATTTTGCGCAAAACGCCCTCCGTTGAATAAGAGCCTTCAACAGCTTTAAGATCTTTCTTAAGACTCTCAATACTAGCAAATCTGAGTGGTAAATCATCTCTCAAATCTATTTCAGCTCCGAAGGCATCCCTTTGAAATTTGTCAGCAAGATTGAGATACCTCTGAATTTCGGATTCCCTATTTGTACAAATTCTCTTAGTTTCTTCATCGAATTGGCAGTTGCGCAAGACATAGGAAAGATCTTCAGTGCAAGAGCGTTCACTTGGGACATTTCGTTCGCATTTGTTGAGATCTTCCAAATCACCTAAAAGGTTTTTCGTTGTCAAGCTGTCTGCAAAACTTTGATGGGAAAAAAGCAGTGGTATGAATATCGAGGTTAAATTTATAGGTAATTTCATGTTTCCACCTTCCACTTTTAGAACTGCATTCAAACTGAGGCGATGCGACTTGTTTGATCTGTGCTTTTAAAAATACGTTTGCTTTTACATGGCAAAATAGTCTTCGGTAAAAATGCTGAATTCCTTCACCCGACATTAGGCTTGGCCAAGAGTTTCAAAACCCAAACCCTGTGCCCTCTTCGCGTCAGCCTTCATATAATCTTAATGGGGCCACTCCTGAGCCTTGCTGAACGGACTGGTACTGAGGCCCCCTAGTTTAATGGAGGTCTGTCGCCCCTATATATTAGGTCCTGGCATAGTTGGATTTCGGCTCCCAAAGGGCCTTTGGTAAGCTTTACCCGGTGGAGTTGGGTCCTTTCGGGGCATTGACATCCCCACCGTACCGTCCAAGTGGCAAGCCACTCTGGTTCTCATCAAACTCTCACTCCTAGATCTATTTGGGAAATTTTATGGTACAAGAATCGAACCGTCGAGCCTTTGGCTCTCCTTGGTTCGATCTTGATGTTCTCTGCAAGATGTATGTGTCATCTCAGTCACAATGGCGCACCCTCCAGGACTCGAACCTGGAACCCTGTGATCCGAAGTCACATACTCTATCCAATTGAGCTAAGGGTGCGTGGATTAAAAATCCTCTTGGTTATAGCTTCAATAGCTTCAAGTGCCAAGAATTTGAAGAGGGATTAAGTAATATTTACGGAATTCTTGAGTTCGCCCATCGTAAAGAGCGCAGAGAGGCTGAGCCCTGATTCAGTGAGAGACTCTGGCTGTAGGCCTGTTCCACGGTGAATGACACAGATAACATGGTGAATAATTGCTCCAGAACCTCGCAAATCCCTGGTTGAGAGAACGATCTGTCCACCCGTTGTGACAACGTCTTCAACGACACAAACCTGTTTGTCTTTGATCTCGGAGCCTTCGGCAAAGAGGCAGGTTCCATAATCTTTGGCTTCCTTTCGGACGAAAACGATGGGCAAGCCCGTTTCGAGGGAAAGGGCTGTGGCAATAGGAATACCACCCATCTCTAAACCGGCCAGCACTTCGGTCTCTGGTGGGATCATGGGGACAAGGTGGCTGGCAATTGCTTTGAGAAGGCGCGGTTGAGATTCAAAGCGATACTTATCAAAATATTCTTTTGAAAATTGTCCAGATCGCAATTTAAAGTGACCAGTGAGATAAGCTACTCTGTAAATTTCGGCGGCAAGTTCCGCTTTGGGCATTTGAGTCATGAGACCTCCTTGAGAATGAATGAGAAGTGAGTGAGTGTCTGATTATCAGCAATGGGGTTGGTTTAGGAAGTCTGTTTTTCAATCCAGGATAGGAATTTGGAGTGCCCATCCTGTATGGGGAGCGCAACAATGCAGGGACATTCATGAGGATGCAGCTTTAAAAGCTTCTCTTCAAGCTCCCGATATTGTGAAGCCCTCGTTTTAATGATCAACAGAGTTTCAGATTCTTCGCACAAGTTCCCCTGCCATTCATAAACGGATTTCATCTGCGGAAGAATATTGGCGCAGGCGCCTAGCTTTTTATTGATAGCTGCTTTTGCAATTTCCAAGGCGATCTGTTCATTTGGAGTGGTGATATAGACAAAGATCAATCCGGTCTGGCTCATTTCAGCGGCCATGCCTTCTGTTGCTTACGGTCACGCCAAAGTTCCCTGGCATATTGTCTCATGTCGGTAACAGAATCCAACTCATCGACGATCTCAACTCCAAGAAGGGTCTCAACTGCATCCTCAAGGCTGACCAGGCCACTTGTTGTTCCGTAATCGTCGACAACCAGAAAGATGTGCTCACGGCGCTTGATAAATTGGTCAAGAGCAGCCGCAACCGAGACTCCCTCTGGAATTGTATGGATGGGACTCATGAGTTTTTCAATAGGAATGCTGTCATGGTCGTGTGAAGCTGCCTCCATGAGCTTATACCGATGAATCATTCCAATGACGTTATCCAGATTCTCATTGTAAATCGGAATTCGGGAAAACCGCAGAGGGAGGTGCTCCAACATAACCTCTCCCACAGTCTTTCCCTCCTCAAATGCGAAAATAACAGAGCGAGGGGTCATGATGTCCGAAACCTTTACCTTATCGAGCATAAGAAGATTGCGAATCACGTGGCTTTCTTTGGGATGCAAGGTTCCTTCATTGGCTCCCATCTCTGCAGTCATGATCATTTCTTCTCGGGTCATCCGGTGGGCAGGCCTTCTCCCGAGCAGTCCCCGAAGGTTTTCAGACAAGAGCACAAAAGGATAGGTGACCACGATCAGGGATCGAATCGAATAACTACAGATGGGCGCAAGGGTTTTCCAGTACAGAGTGCCTATGGTCTTTGGGATGATCTCGGCAAAGACAAGAATCACAAAAGTCATGATTCCTGAGCCGAGAGCGACAAACTCATTGCCATAAAGACTTTGGATCTCGGCCCCCACTGCGGCGGCACCAACAGTGTTCGCAACGGTATTGGCAGTGAGAATAGCCGCTAAGGGTCGGTCGATTTGAGACTTTAGCTCCTGAAGAATTTGGGCGCTGCGACGCCCCTTCTTTGCCCCAATCATCATATAAGCAGGAGACACCGACAGGATTACTGATTCCATAAGAGAACAGGCAAATGAAATTGATGCGGAGAGAAATACATAAATGGCTAACAAGCTCATCCTTCTTGGACCTCAGAGGTTCCAAAAATTATTTGAGCGAGAATTTTCTCAGATTGATCCTTATCCATTGAGAGAAAACATTGTCCTTTGCTGAGCAATAGCGCCGTTCTGACCGCAGTTCTAGGATCTTGCCAGATTCCGCAGCAAAGCACAACAAACTGAATGAGCAGATCCAGGATTGTCTGTAACTATATAATACAAATAGCTTATTTAGATTATGCTCAAGAGTTAAGATGAGACTGGAATCTGGCTCCGGCTCTCGCTCACCTCGGAATCAAGGAAGACGCGGCTACCTGTGGTAAACATTTGGCCTTGGTATTTGCCGCGATAAGGGTTTAAGGCCATTTGATCCATCTTGCAAAAAACCAGTTGGCAAATCCTTCGCCCAGCTTCCAGACGAATGGGAAGTGAGTTGGCATTAAAAAGCTCAAGAGTAATTTGACCTTCAAAACCAGGATCTACCCATCCCGCATTTTGAATGAAGAGTCCCATTCTCCCAATGGAGCTGCGTCCCTCGACAAAAGCTGTGAGGTCGTTAGGCAATCGAATGTATTCCATGGTGGTCGCGAGCAAAAAGGACTGAGGGGGCATAATGATCGATTTGCCATCGAATTCTCGATATTTGATTTCAGAATTGAGCTCAAGAAGAGACATGTCTCGATCTTCCAGCATCAAGAAATGACTGCCGAGGCGGCAGTCAACAGATGCAGGTTGAATCGATTGGCTCGTCAAAGGCTCAATGCCCAAGTCTCCGCGGCTCACCATCTCACTGATTGTTTTATCGCTGAGGATCACAGTTCCCTCTTTAAGAGTTTCAGTGCTGTCACTTTTTTCTTTTTATTTCTTTGCTTCAGCTGCCAATCTCTCATGATATTTCTTTACGAGCTCTTCCTGAATACTTCGGGGGACTGCGGCATATCGCGAGAACTCCATCGTAAATTCTCCTTTGCCTTGGGTCGCCGAACGCAAGTCAGTCGAATAGCCAAACATCTCTGAAAGGGGAACTTCTGCTTCAACGGTAACAAACCCCTCTTCGGTGCGTGTCCCGCCGATCATTCCCCTTCGTTGATTCACCTGGCCCATCACGCTGCCTTGAAATTCTTCTGGCGCAGAAACTTCGAGTTTCATCAAGGGCTCAAGGGCAGTTGGATTGGCCCTCTCATACCCCTGACGAAAGGCCTGAATGGCGCAAATCCGGAAGGCCATTTCGCTTGAATCGACGTCATGGTAGGCTCCATCATCCAAGTCCAATTCGATATTGACGATGGGGAAGCCAATGAGCGTTCCCTTCTTGACGGCTTCCTGAAAACCTTTGTCTACGGCTGGAATAAATTCTTTGGGAATGCGACCGCCCACAACGTTGCAGTTGAATTTGTAATTGATGCCGTTTTCGGGAGGGATGGGACGCATTTTCCCGATGACCTTCGCAAACTGACCAGAGCCTCCAGTTTGCTTTTTATGGGTATAATCATAACTTGCCTCTACCCCAATTGTTTCGCGATAGGCCACCTGAGGAGCTCCCGCAATCGTTTCAACTTTGAACTCTCTTTTCATCCTCTCAATGTAAACATCAAGATGGAGTTCTCCCATTCCGCTGATGATCGTTTCGTTGGATTCTTCGTCACGGTGAACGCGGAAGGTTGGATCTTCCTTGCGGAACTTACTGAGAGCTTTGGAAAAGTTTGCTGCCGCAGTTTTGTCTTTCGGAGAAATTGCCAGAGAAATCACGGCATCTGGAACAAACATTGACGTCATGGTGATCTCAACAGTTCCATCAGTGAAGGTATCTCCCGAAGAGCAGTCAACACCAAACAGCGCCACGATATCTCCCGCAGAAGCATCTTCGATTTCTTGCATTTCATCTGAATGCATCCGCACAAGGCGCGGGATTTTGACTTTCTTACCGTTAGCCATATTGGTAATAAAGTCCCCTCTTTTCATTGTTCCTTGATAGAGCCTCATATAGGTCAACTGACCAAATCGTCCGTCTTCAAGTTTAAAGGCAAGAGCGACGAGGGGTTTATCTCCTGTCGACGACAGAATGACCTCTGCCTCGTTATTGGCCTGATCAAGACCCTTATTGATAACCTCTGATGGATTAGGAAGGTACTCACTGACTCCATCCAGCAGTTTCTGAACACCTTTATTTTTGTAGGCGGATCCAATAAAAACTGGGGTCAACTCGAGACTCAGGCAGCCTTTCCTGATGGCGGCCTTGATTTCATCGTTTGTGGGCTCCTCTTCCATCAAGTACTTCTCTCCCACGACATCATCAAAATCAGCTGCTTTTCCAATCAATTCCTTACGAAATTGTTTGGCTCGATCAAGGTAATCTGCGGGAATATCCTTTTCCTCGATATTTTCGCCGTTTTCGCCGTGAAAGTAATAGGCCTTCATCGTGACCAAGTCGATTATTCCTTCAAACTTGTCTTCGGCGCCAATTGGAATTTGCATCATAACGGCGTTATGGCGCAATTTATCGCGTAGCATCTCCGTGACACGATAGGGATTAGCTCCGGCGCGATCAAGTTTGTTGATAAAGGCCACGCGTGGAACATTGTAGCGACGCATTTGACGATCAACAGTCAGCGATTGAGATTGAACACCCGCAACTCCACAGAGAACCAACACCGCTCCATCCAGCACTCTAAGGGCCCGCTCCACTTCAATCGTGAAATCCACGTGGCCGGGGGTGTCGATGATATTGATCTCGATATCTTTCCAGTGAACATTGGTGGCCGCCGACTGGATCGTAATTCCACGTTCTCTTTCAAGTTCCATGGAATCCATTTTTGCGCCAACCCCATCTTTTCCGCGAACGTCATGAATTGCATGTATCCGTCCAGTATAAAAGAGTATTCGCTCTGTTAGGGTTGTCTTGCCCGAATCAATGTGGGCGGAAATCCCGATATTTCGAACCTTATTAATATCCCATTTAGACATGAAACCTAACCTCTCTTTTACATCCTCATCTTGTGAGTTAGAGATGAGAAAAATCAGCGGAAGAAAAACACCCAGCCAAAATGGAGGGGGAATCCATCTGCCGCCTTTCAATTGATCGAAAGTTTTGCCAATATCGCGGAAAGTCAATTAGTCAATAAATTCGATCAGCTAATTAGAAAATCCAGCGGGGCAGATAGTTAGCATGAAGTTTACCAAAGAGCAAAAAGAGATGATAAAATGCCGTATTATGTGCAGAAGGAACATCATCTCAAAGATGGACCCGAGTTGGACGTTCGCATGCTATTTTAATTGCGGAAACTGATTTGATGGAAATATTTGATATTATTAACGAATATTTGTTTTTTATTTTTTTCAGTTGAGGAAAGAGACTTCATGACCAGGAAGCTTGAATCGCACGTTGACGTTCTGAGACGTCTTTTTGGACACTCTGAATTTCGGCCGGGTCAGGCCGAAGTGGTGGAATGTTTGGCTGCCGGCGGGTCCGCTCTGGTTGTCATGTCGACAGGGGCCGGAAAATCGCTTTGCTATCAGCTTCCAAGTCAGATTCTTCCGGGCCTGACCCTTGTTTTTTCTCCTCTCATTGCTCTCATGAAAGATCAGGTTGATGCGTTGAAGAGGCGCGGAATTGCGGCCGGCTACATAAATTCTTCGCTCGGTAAATTGGAGAGAGAACGAGCCTACAATCAATTGGCTCAATGCAGTTTTAAGATCCTTTACGTAACTCCTGAGCGTTTTCGAAAACTCGAGTTTCGCCAAGCATTGGAAAAAAACAGGATATCGCTATTGGTTGTGGATGAGGCCCATTGTATTTCTCAGTGGGGAAGCGATTTTCGTCCAGATTATTCGCGGCTGGGCGATATCAGAATGGAGTTGGGAGCTCCTCCAACGGTGGCGTTGACTGCAACGGCAACACCCGAAATTCGCCATGATATCCGTCGTGAACTTCGACTCGGGGAAGACGCCGTTGAGTTTATCTCAGGTATTGAAAGGGACAATCTTCAGATCAGCGTGCAAGGGGTTGTTGGCCTTGATGAGAAGATAAGAAATATTGTGGGGCTCAGGCACCAAATACGAGGTCCAGGGGTCGTTTACTTCTCTTTGGTTTCTACGCTCGAAAAAGTGAGCCAGGAGCTGCGGCGAATGGGATTTTCTCTCTTTCGTTATCACGGCCAGTTGCCTGATGATGTGAGACGCAGAAATCAGGATATGTTTCTCCGTTCTGAAGATGGCTTGATGTTGGCGACCCCAGCTTTTGGGTTAGGGGTGGACAAGGCTAATATTCGGCTTATCATTCACGGCGAACTTCCGGGCTCTTTGGAGTCTTATTATCAGGAAATCGGGCGCGCGGGCCGAGATGGTCAGCCGTCGTGGGCGCACCTTTTGTTTGACCAAGATGATGTGAGTATTCAATCTGACTTTATCAAATGGACAACTCCGGATCCCGGATTCATTCGGAGCGTTTTGAACCTTTTGTCAATAAGGCGAAACGAGGTCGTGGCAGAGGGAGCGGATTATCTTCGGCAACAAATGAACTTTTATAACAGTCGAGATTTTCGAGTTGAAACGACTCTGAATTTACTTGAAAGGTGGGGTGTGCTGGAGTGGGAAAACCGTGATCTGAGAACCTACCAAATTCATGGGGACCCGCCTGATGAGCTCATGGATATGGCGCTCCACGAAAAGCGGTTGCGATCTTTGCAAAAAGCTTTGCTGTCGATGGTCCAATTTAGTCAAAGCGACCAATGCAGGCTAGCAATCATTTACCGGCATTTTGGATTGAAGGGGGTATCGTCCTGTGGCAGGTGTGACAATTGCCTAAAGCATTGAACCTCTATAAAGAACGTCGGGAATTTTTTTTGGATCCCCGTCACGCCCTGGCCGAGGGAGTCGTGGCCGTGACCAATGAGGTGACTCCTGAACTTCTCTTTGAGGCCTACAGTTTCGGCATTTTTCCCTGGCCGCACTCAGAGAGCGACCCGATTCTTTGGTTTTGTCCACCTCAGCGTGGAATTTTGGTTTTCGATGAATTGCATATACCAAGGTCGCTGGCCAAACATCTGCGACGATGTTCTTGGAAGGTGACGGTAAATCAAGATTTTTTACGAGTCATAGAATCTTGTGCCGATACCTACCGGCCCGGCCAGGTGGGAACCTGGATTGTCCCTCAGATGGTAGATGCTTACTTGAAATTTCACAAGATGGGGTTCGCTCACAGCATTGAATGTTGGGATCAAGGGAGCCTGATTGGTGGGTTATATGGGGTCTGCGTTGGTGGTGTATTCAGTGCAGAAAGCATGTTTCACACTCAGGACAACGCATCAAAAATCTGTTTATTAGGTCTTATTGAGAGTCTAAAAGCGCAAGGTATGCATTGGATGGATATTCAAACTGTCACTCCTCATATGAAAGTTTTAGGCGCTCGTTCGATCGACCGCGGAACTTATCTGGGCTGGGTAGCCGAAGCAAAACTTGCGGCAAAACATCAGTTCAAGTGATGAGGTCCCCTTGATTCTTGACAGCGGAATTGACAGGGAACGAGTTAATCATTCCCTTTCTTCTCAGAAAAAAAATTGAGAGAGGGAAAGCGCTGCCCCCAGGGAGCTCCATGATCTTGATCATAATTTGCGCTGGGAAGCGAGAAAAAATAGAGAATGAGAAAAGTTGTGATAGCCAGGGCCAGGTAGATCACGCTCTTCCAGAAGTGAGCGGCCAAAAAGCTGCTAAATTGATAGAAATTTTCTCGGTAACGTTCCCTTAGTATTGCATTGAATTTATGGTTGAGTCCGGCGCGAATTGCATTTTGATGCCCCATGGGGAGATCGTGAAATCTGACCCCAACAACAACGTAGTCATCTAGACTCTGGTCGAGACGTCGATGCCAACTTTTTTCGGCGACATATTCTTCAATTCGAATGACGCGAGCAAACCAAGCGACTTGTCCATCACCTGGAACGGGGAACTCAATTTTGATAATATCACCGATTTGTGGTGCCGTATCGCGATCGATCACAAAGGCGAGGCCAGTTTCAGAAAGATTTAAAAATCTGGTTGCGTAGGAATTACTCCGATCATCATGATGCGCAAATCGCAGAAAGCGCTCGTCGCTGGGGCGTAGCACATATCTTGGGGCCCTTGGAATAAAATTTCTCAGTCCATTGCTCATCGCAGTATTATCGGCATATTTCGACAGAAAATTGGGGGAAGCTGCTAATTTTAGGTGATATTTTCAAACTGCCCAATCTCAGTCAGGAAGAATCCCAGATTTTCTACAGCGAGAATCCTAAATTGGGACGATCTCAAATTGAGAACAGCTTGAAAAAAATAAGCGACAGTTGGCCTGACCCAAATGTTATTGAACCCTCACTCAAATATAAGGCCAGATTTTTTCAACTCTCTCGATAAGTTAAGTCAATAGTCCGAAATACACTTGGATGGAATCCTCAATCAACCAGAATACCTCTCCCCGAGCAGGAAGACTTTTTCTTAGTCTTCTCAAGTGCTTAATGCGCAATGGAGGTTCTGATCTTCACGTCTCCGCAAATAATCCACCTATGATTCGGGTTCGAGGCCAGATGGAGAAGATCGATATTCCTCCCTTCAAGCCCGAAGAGGTTAAGAATTTAGTTTATCCAATTCTCAATGAACGCCAGCGGATAGAATTCGAGCAAAAAAAGAACGTCGATTTTTCGTTTCAGTCTCCCGGAATTGGAGTCTTTCGTGCCCACCTCTTTCATCAGCGTCACGGAATGGCCTTTGTTTTAAGATTGTTGCCCTTAAAGCCTCCAACTCTGGATGAACTGCGAATGCCTCAAGTATTGAAAAAGGCATGTTCCTATTACAATGGATTGATTCTGCTCACTGGACCGACCGGGTCTGGGAAGTCAACGACTTTAGCGGCAATGATTGATTACATAAACGAACACCAGAAGGGCCATATTGTAACGATTGAGGATCCTATTGAATATATCCACGAGAGCAAAAAGTGTTTGGTTAATCAAAGGGCATTGGGACACGATTTTGTTGCTTTTGGAACAGCTCTTAGGGCTGCAATGCGGGAGGACCCCGATGTCATACTTGTTGGAGAGATGCGTGATCAGGAAACGATGATGGCAGCAATACATGCGGCCGAGACCGGGCACCTGGTCTTGTCAACACTTCATACCAACTCTGCAGCAAAGACGATTGATCGAATTATCAATAGTTTTGCAGTAGGTGAACAGACGGAGATTCGCACCGTTCTCGCAGAAACTTTGCGGTTGGTGGTCTCTCAGAAACTTGTTCTGAATTTTGATAAAACAAAACTTAAGTGTTTTCAGGACATCTTGGTTAATAATGAGGCTGTTGCCAATCTCATTCGTGAGGGAAAAACATTTCAAATCGAAAATTCAATGCTCGTTGGAAAAAAGGACGGCATGCAAATCATGGACGTTGAAATCGCAAAAGCTGTGGAAAGAGGAGACATTCGCGCTTCTGACGCCTACGAAATTGTAAACGATCGCCAAGCTATCGATGGCGCCATGGTGGCCCAAGTTGAAGTGGACGAAGGCATTAAAGATTTTGTCATCGATGTGAAGGAACGATTGCTGAAAGATAAAATGCGCGGCCAAACTGAACCCCAAGGTGAAAAGGCAGTACCACAAAAGTCAGCACTACAAAGGACAGTACCACAAAAGACAGCACCACAAAAGACAGCACCACCGGCGACTTTGCCACAGCAGAGCTCGCCACAAAAGCCTTTGCCTGTTTCTCAGCGACAGGATCCCTTTGCGGACAATAGCGAAGTTATAGAAGAGGGAGAAGGGTTTCGAAAAGCGCGCGTGCCCGGAGAGGAATGATGCTTCAGTCGTGTCTGAGGAGAAAAGGGCCTTAAGGCGGACACGGGTAACTACTTTGCTCCTGTTACTACTTTGCTCCAGAAAGTGTTAAGATTCTGAACGTTGCCATACACTTAACAGTTTTCAGCGAACTTGGAGGGATGGTCCCGAGTTTGGTGGGCATAAATCTTGCGGTATGTTCTCATAGCATGGATATATGATGAGATCCAACCTGTCTCAATTTGAAACATATTGAAGGGAATTGTACAATGGATCGTGGCACAAATAAGAATCACCAGTCGAACTTAAAACAGCTCAGCTGTCCAATTTGTGGAAGAACAATCACGAGGGATCGGATCTTTTTGCAAATGGCGGTTTGTGAGTGTGGTTGGACAAGTTCTTTAAGGTCAGCCCACGCAGAATCTCAGCGTGATTCGAGAACGGCCACTGGACTTGTCGCTGCAGCTGTGTTGTTGGTTTTGGGAGTGATCCATGTCATACAATGGGATTCGTACGCAGTTGAAATAGCCTTTTTAAAGGGAAAAGAGCTAGCGGGCACAGCACAGATTGCAGATCTGGAGCGAAAAGCAGAGATTTGTGAAAGGCGAGCTGAATTGAATTGCGTTGCAACGACGCTGTCAAAGTTGCATCTCCATAACTCAAAGGAGATTAAATACACATCGGCCTTGGCAATCGTTCAATCCAAGTTAGGAAGGTGGAGTGACGCGGCTTTGACGTTCGCCGATTACGTAAAGTCTGGAGGAAGAGAGAGCGAGATTCTATTCGAGTATGCCAAAGTCTTGGCCTTAACAAGTAAAGTTGAAATGGCAGTCACATATTTTGATCATATTCTTGAATCAAAGCCGGGAGTCATTCAGATTAAGGTGACCAGAGCGTATGTGAATATGCTTATGGCAAATGGAAGATACGATCAGGCTCGGGTGGTTATCGAACGTGTTCGCAAGTTCGGAGAGAACGCTGCATATTTTCTTGATGATGAAATGCGCGAGATACAAAGAAGGACAGGAGCTCAGCGCTCCTGAGCTTGTTTGACTTTGAGCGCCTAGATTTATTGCTATTACCAATACTATTACCAATACCAATACCAATACCAATACTAATACCGTTACTTGAAGGTAATCGTAATAAATTTACGACTTTTAGTCGTTTTATCTTGGGTCATTTGAGATGAGCCTGGCAGGCTTGGCGAAGATTTGCCACCCAGTTCTTCGGTCGACAGTTTGGGTACAGGAGTCGCAAGTAGTTCTCGACCTCTGTAAAACGCGTTTAATTCTTCATCGACGTCACCATCCTGATGGCGGCTTCGGCCGGCGTTTTCGCTATTTGCTGGGGGAAGGCTAAACCACGCAGGGTTTCTGTCTATGACCTTTTTAATCGTTTCTTCAGCTACACTATCTTTGAGTTCTCTTTCCAGGTTTTCTGTTTCTGCGAGTTCCAGCAGGAGGGTTTCTCCGTCCTCCTTCTCCAGATCACCCGACTGGGCGGCTATATCTGAGCTTCGAGAAGAAGGGACCTCTACCACGGGATTATTCTCCGCTAAGGCGAACCGATGCTGATTCAAAGCAATCACAATTGCAACTGTTCCCATCCATTGGCATAAGTGAGGCATTCGACTCGTCCTAAGTAATTATAAATTTTCGTAAGATGATTAAACAGGATGTGTTACTAATCTGATAAGCAAACTTCGAACCGAACTTCAAAGATGTAGTTTCAGGTAGTTAGAAAAAAATCTTGTCTAACTGTTTAACATTATCCAAGAGTTAAGCACTAGAAACCCCCATTCTCCCCTTTTGTTTGGCGAGGCGGAGGGAGATGGCGCGCCCGAGAGAACTCGAATCTCTGACCTTTAGCTTCGGAGGCTAACGCTCTATCCAACTGAGCTACGGGCGCAGGAAGCAGGAAGATCGAAAACCTAGCCAAATCTGGTTCATCTGACAAGAGAAATATCAGAATCCTGTATTGACCATATTTTACGACATATGGTTTATAAACATATCGCTAACCGGATTTGCAGAGTTCGCAGAGACGGGATTTCATCGGTATTTGGACATATTCCATCTACAGTGGCGACCTGTTTGAAAGGAATGATTTGATGAAACGCTGTGGGTGGTGTGGCCAGGATCCTCTCTACGTCAAATATCACGATATCGAGTGGGGAGTTCCTGTTTATGATGATAGAAAACTATTTGAGTTTTTGATTTTGGAAGGGGCACAGGCGGGCTTATCCTGGTTGACCATCTTGCGTAAGCGTGAGGGATATAGAAGGGCCTTTGCGGATTTTGATCCTGAAGTTGTGGCTAGGTACCGAACAAGAGAGGTTCAGAAGCTTCTCAAGAATGCAGAGATAGTTAGAAATAGATTGAAGATCGCATCTGCCATAACAAACGCTCAATGTTTTTTAGACGTTCAAAGGGAATTTGGTTCGTTCTCGAGTTATCAATGGACTTTTGTTAAAGGAAAGCCCATTCATAATCGCCGAAGAAATTTGGGGGATCTTCCTGCCAAAACTGAAATATCTGATCTCTGGAGCAAAGACCTCAAGAAGCGAGGTTTTAAGTTTGTCGGTTCAACCATTCTTTATGCGCACATGCAGGCGGTTGGAATGGTTAACGATCATTTGACAAGCTGTTTTAGATACAAGGAACTGAAGGCTGGCAAGGAAGTAGCAGAAGGTGGCTAGATCAGGAACCTATAGCGCACAGGCCCTGAGATCTAATATTAAAGATTTGGGCTCTCGATTGGGCAAGGTATTGGCCGAAACTTATTCTCCACAATTCCTCCAAGATGTCGAAGTTGTTCGCCGTTGGGCAAAGGATTTGAGACGAGGAAGTCGTAAATCACTCGGAAATATCGAAAAATTTCTCAGGTTGTCAGGATCTGAAAAGTCTTTCAATATTGCGAGGTCTTTTACAGAGTTCCTTCGCCTCGCAAATGCGGCGGAACAGCACCATAGAACTCGGCGTCGTCTCTATTATGAGACACATTCCAGAGTTCCGCAAAAGGGCAGTGTGGAGGCTTTTTTAAAGAACTTGAAACCAAATTTGATTTCTCAAGTTGTCGAGAAATTAAATCAAATGGAGGTAGATCTCGTCCTGACGTCTCATCCGACCGAATCGATGCGCCAGTCTGCCATTCGCCGTTATAAGCACGTGACACAGAATTTGGCAATTCTGGACCGGAGAGATGCGACCAGATGGGAGAAAGAACAGGCCAAGAAATCCATAGACAGGAATATTCGTGCCCTGTGTTTGACGGAAATTGTTCAGAAAGCCGGACCCACTCCTTTTGCGGAGTCCCTCAGTGGATTTTCCATTGTCGAAGAAGTGCTTTGGGATGCGGTTCCTCGTTTTTATCGGCGATTGAATGACTCGGCCCTGAGATACTTGAAAGAAGAAATCAGTTTAAATGCCACGCCAATACGCTTTTCTTCTTGGGTTGGGGGTGATCGAGATGGCAATCCCTATGTGACGGCTCAAGTAACAAGACAGGTACTTTACAAGGGAATGTCTGTTGGCTATCAATTGATTTTGAGCGAAGTTGAATGGCTTCTCAAGGAGATGTCTTTTAAAAGTGCCTCTGCTGAACTATTAAATTTAGTTGGGGGTGGAGAACCTGCTGAACCCTATAGGATCCTCCTTGATAAACTCAGTCATGATATCGAAAAATCAAAACAAGTGGCTCAGGAAAATTTGAATAGCCTGGAAGGTTCGCAAGGTAATTTAATAGGAAAGAGCGAAATAATTGAGCCTTTGAAAGTCGTGTACCGAAGTCTAGTTTTTATTGGAGCGAATGATCTGGCGCAGGGAAGGACCCTTGATCTGATTCGCCGCTTAGAGATATTTGGAGTGGCCCTTTTGAGTTTGGATATACGTCAATCCTCTGATGTGCATGAAGAGGTGATTGCGGAACTGGTTTTCAATCTTTTTAAAAGGAATTATTGCGATTTGAATGAGCAAGAAAGGCAAAAAGTCCTCCTGGATATTTTGAATGAAGAGAAAATAATTGAGAGACCTCCGGAGTGGTCGGCATTGGGACGAGAAGTAATGGACACTTGTGGTCTCATCAATGATTTTCCTGACGACTGCTTCCGATCTTATGTGATTTCAATGACCGAAGAGCCTTCTGATTTACTGGAAGTTTTTGTCTTGCTAAAAATGGCAAAGCTGAAGAGGTCTTTTCCAGTAGTACCTCTATTTGAAACTCCCGAGGCCCTAAAAAATGGTCGGAGAATCTTAGAATCGCTTCTCGATCTTTCTTTCTATCGGAAACATGTGGGCAATTGCCAAATGGTAATGCTTGGCTATTCGGATTCAGCGAAGCGATCTGGGCGTTTGGCTTCGGCTTGGCTTCTTCATCAAATTCAGACAGAGTTAGAAGAATTGGCTCACCAGAAGAGGGTCCGTTTTGAGTTCTTTCATGGGCGAGGCGGTAGCATTGGTCGAGGTGGTGGCCCTATTCACTTGGCTCTGTTGGCGCTTCCACGGGGAAGTGGAAATGAACGCTTGCGGGTAACAGAACAAGGAGAAACGGTTCACGCAAAATTTGGACTTCCAGGAATTGCCGAGCGTACGCTGGATCTTTATGTGTCCGGAGTTCTTGAAGCTGCCGTGTCCAGGCCTCCCAAGGAAAAAAAGATCTGGTATTCAATCATGGATCGACTTGCTGAAGACTCAAGTCGCTCCTTTAGGAGTTTCATTTATGATAATGAACGGTTTGTTTCCTATTTTTCGGAGGTCACTCCGATTCGGGAATTAGCACTCTATAAAATTGGGAGCCGTCCAGATCGGAGAAAGGCCGATGTTAGCCTTGAGTCGTTAAGGGCTATTCCCTGGATTTATTCCTGGACTCAGAATCGCGGACTATTGCCTTCCTGGTTTGGACTTGGGGATGCGTTAGGTGCTTCGATAGCAAGAGGTGAGCTTCGTCAACTCAGGCTAATGTACAAAGAATGGCCGTTTTTCAGGGCAACGATGGATTTGTTTGAAATGGTTTTAGCCAAAGTTGATATTACTGTCTTTAAACGCTATTCTGACACTCTCGTGAGTCAGAAGAATCAAGATCTAACTCTTGAGATAATTGAAGCCTATCGACTGTCTATTTCGACCTTGGCTCAAATTACTGGTCACAAGGGCCTTTTGGAAGACAATCCCGTTTTGCGAAGATCTATCAGCGTAAGGACCCCTTACGTAGATGTTTTAAATATTCTGCAGTGCCACTTCCTAAAAATATATCGCGAAAATCCTGAGGACACCTGGGCGCAAAGAATTCTCGCTCTGACTATCAGTGGTATTTCTGCTGGAATGAGAAACACTGGTTAAAAGGCAGAAATGATATTTAATTATTGTTCGAATTCATTAGGGCATAGTCAGGTCACCAGTATGGCACAAACCCCTGAGATCATCAGTTTTTCCGTGCCACACTTCGACTTATAGATGAATATATGTCACCAAATTGTCACTGTTGATCTTATTCAACAACTTCAGAGTTTGGCAAAATTTCTTTGCATTGGCCGTCAGCTTCAATGCCAACGAATTTTTGAGGAACTCGTCCATAGTGAACATTTGTGCAGTTTTGAACGTCAACTCCAGCACCAGTGGTAAGATAAAAATTTCCAGAACAGAGATCGTTAATAGTATATGCATATTGAAGGGCATTAGAAACTCTTGGGCTCCCTCCAACTGTGTACTTGAATGCAACGTCGTGATCCGATCCAAATCTTTTTCTTAGAACTTCAAAGCCCTGGTCCAGACAATAATCTCCAGTTTTGGTTGGTGCTCGGCCAAAAGATGCCTGTGCGAGTGGGGCGATCGACAACAATGAAGTTGTGGCTAAAACAATAAGACGAAGCATAGATCCTCCTGTAGACTGTGACTAATTGAATTTTGATTTCCTCTTTAGCATTCTCTGGATCCGGGACACTAGCAGAGCGGAGATGAGATCACAATGATAAAAGCACCATAAAAAATGGGCAAGATTTGCAAAAGGCCTGTAAGTAGGCCATTTGGGGTGGTTGTCACTGAATTTTTCTAGGTCACATGACGGAGATTATCGGCAATAATCCTGGAAGTTGCCTTTTTTGAGGCCACCCAAGCTGTGACAAAGGCGAGACCCATGAGCAAGATGGAGATGCTCCCCCAAGATTCTGGTACCCAAAATACACGCAATGGCAAGGGAGTTGCCAACACGCCAGCGGAGTAGCTGAGTCGACTGGCATTGATCAAGGTCGAAATAATAAGGGTAGACACCAAGCCCAGGAGACTCGAGTTGATTGCGATCAATGTGCCTTCGCAAGCAAAGATTCTACGGATTTCGTTTGGAAGCAGACCGAGACTTCGCAAGGTGCCGATTTCTCTGGTTCGCTCGGTCACTGCCTTCATCATTGTGTTAGCAATAGACAGAATACTAATCAGAATGACAATCGTCATAAAAAGCCCTCGAAATAAGGAAATGAGCCTGAGGCCGTCGCGCGTAATTTTTGACACCTGATGTTCCATCACGGGTATTATATCAAAATTAAATCCTCTTTCCCGAGCATTCTCCCGTAAGCGTGAAGTAAAAGCTCCAACCCTGGAGGGGTCCTTCAGTTTTACGGTCGTTCGTAAGATGCGATCAGTGTTGAGTAGTCGTTGAGCAGTTTCGAGAGAGAAACTAATGTATTTGGAATCTAACTCGCGAATAGACACGTCAATAATTCCGGCCACTTCAACATCGAAGGCATTGATCTGCCCTGACTCAGTCGTGGCCGAAATTTGGAGTCTATTTGAGTGACAGTGAAAGGGTCTGTCTTCGTGGGCATACCCCCCATTTGGATGTGGATCTGGTTCGGGGTTTTCCATTTCGCAGTCCAGGCGCTTTCCAAGTCCCTTCCCGAGCAAGGCAGAGAATGGATTGGACAGGTGCAATGGCTTTCCAGCCAGAGTATTCCAATCCCAAATGGGCCCCCGCATTTTTGTCCCGTCAACTAAATCATATCCGCTTCCGTAAAAAATTGCATGAGTTGATCCATTGTCGGCCATTCCGAGGACGCCGAGAAATCGCGAGCGCATTAAAAAATCGGGATCCTGCTGGAAAAATTCTTCGAGAAAGGCCTGCTCTTCTTTGCTCAAGGTATACGAAAAATCGCCGTCGGTGAGATGAAATTGGGTTTCGGGCCTTTCTATAATGATATCGCCCATCATAAATCGAACTGAAAATGACTCCAAACTCTGCTGTTTGATTCCCTCCATGAAGCCATCAAAAAGGCAAATCGCAGTAAAACCGCCTGCAATCGCAATGAGGGTTGAGAGTGAGTGTCTCCAGTGTCGAATTACGTTTCTCCATGCTAAGAGAAGAGTTTGGGGCCATTTCATTCTCATCACCTAATGATATTATTAATATTGAAGATATTTACTGAGTGCTTTTCCTCTTTAGGTTCCTGATATGAAAGGGTCGTCAGGTTTTTTTCATTATTCACGTCGACAATGCTCATCTTGCTAACAAATGGGAAGGATGCTCCACCCAGCGAAAGACGGTTTTCATATTGGAAGGTAGCGCGCTTAAAGGGAGTCCCATTCACTGTTAAGAACTCAGCTTTGATTGCCAAACGCTTTTCCTTTGAAATCTAGTAGAGGATTTGATCATAAGTGACATCCTTTACCTTGGCTTTCAGTTCTAATTTGTAAGTCTGAACTCCATCGAGATTTTCTTCTCCCACAATATTTCCTGTATAATCGCGGGCGTAATTTGTGGAGGCAATGTCACCGTTGGCCGCTTGGCCAGACAACTTTTGGCGTGGTGATACCGAAACGGGTTTTTTTAAACCCGGTTTATAAAACCAAACGCTACGATTATTGAAGAGGGTTATCTGTCCTTTATTTCGTGGAGGCGACAATGCCTCAGCCATAGCATTGTCTCCACGAACTTTGATGAGATAGTCGATATTAGAAGTATTTCCATTGTCCTCTGTATGGATGTGGGCTTTCCATGTTATTCCCTCGGTTTGATCAGCGGCTCCACGCGCTCGATCTGACTCCTTTAATAGAGATTCTGCAGAATATTTGCTCTCGCCCTGAGCGAATATTGGGAATATTGCGAAGAGGGTGCACGCACATGCGATTCTGAGATACAGAGGTTGTCTTTGTGTTGTCCGCATAGAATCTCCAAAAGTAAAAATGACTTAACCATGATTTCCCATAATCAGATGAGAGATATTCTTTTGACTAATTTGCCCAACAACAAACCATGTCGTGAGTAAGTTTAAAAAAAGAATAAATCCACAGGTAATTACAGTAAAACCAAAATGAGGAAGGAGAAGCATCGGAATTTCATGGGAAGCTCCAGGGGGCGTAAATGGAATCCTTTGCGCGTTTATGAACGCGATAATTAGGCTTCCCAGCAGAAGCCCACCAAAAAGTCCAAGACCTCCAACCAGTCCGGCCTCTTGAACAAAAACAAGGCGAATTCGATTTCGAGTAAATCCGAGGGCTCTCATCATTCCGATTTCGGCCGAGCGCTCGGTAACGGTCATGGTGCAGGAATTCAAAATGGACAAAGTGATAATAGCAGACAATACGATTCCAATAAAGGCAATCATGACTCGGAGAAATCTGATGGCCCCATTGTAAGTTGGACTGAGGTCTTCGTGATACCAAGGATAGGTATCTGCCAATATGTCATTTTCTACGAATTCAGACTTGAGGCTTGCCATGACAGAATCAATTTCATTCGGACTGCGAAGCCAAACAGAGTAGTGACCAATGCGTTCCGTATCGAAGAGATTCTGGAGGTATTTGAGGGGGGCTATTAAGGCCCCCTGATCTGTTTCTGAAAATCCTGTCGAAAATTGAGATACAATTTCGCCGTCTAAGGCAGAGGTCGTTCCCTGCCAAGTTCCAGTCAGAAGCTGAATATTCGAATCCGATTCAATAAGTTGTTTGGCCTCTGGGCTTGAGCAATCAATAGCTCTTATCTGATTCTCTCCGATGCGAACCTCATCAAAAACCAGTGGTTTGTGTAAAAGTCGGGCAAGTCCCTTGCTAATAGACAAAGGAGAAGTCTCCTCCTTGTATTCGCCGAGGGCGCGTCCTTTAATGAATTTCGTTAATTCTGGAGCCCATTTCAGCATTTGCTCATGAGCTCGCAATTTGAGGTCAATTGCGGGCTCTATGGACGATACGTAGAAGGGAAAACTTTGGCAACCATTTCCCACCAGGCCAGTGCCCGATAGAATTTTGGAATAAGAGTCTATTTTCTCTTTGTGTCCATTTAGTATAGCGTCGATCTTAGCTTGAGAGACGAGGTCAAAACTATAATTTTGAGGTTTGTAGCGAAACTTTTCAAGCCCATCTCTAGCATAAATGGCAACGTGACCGGTGTTAAGAGCAAAAATAGTGTAAACACGCAAAAAGTTGTCGGTCCGATTGACGTATCCGCCGAACATCATGAGGCCGATAAGGCCAAAAGAAATGGAAGTCATAGTAGCCAGATTGCGTCGGCGATTTCTCCTGAGGTTATAAAAGGCGAGTTTCCAGAATTTGATCATAAGGTCATTAAACCGTCCTGAATATGTAAAATATGGGACACTCGCTTCATGAGCTTTTCATCATGAGTTGAAAACAAAAAAGTAACATTGTGCTTTCTGTTGAGTTCAAGCATAAGATCGATGATTTTATGGGAGGTTTGGGAATCCAGGTTGGCAGTGGGCTCATCAGCTAAGACCAGGCGTGGCTGAGTAACTAAAGCACGAGCGATTGCCACTCTTTGCCTTTGTCCCCCAGAAAGTTGGTCTGGACGGTGGAGCACAAAATCCTTTAGGCCAACGTCCGAGATGGCCTGATGAACTCGATATTCCCGGTCCTTTCGAGTGAGATGAGGTTGGATCAAAAGAGGAAGTTCAACATTTTCGGAAACATTAAGTACTGGAATAAGATTGAACGATTGAAATATAAATCCAATTTTTTGATTTCTTAAGCGACTTTTTTCGGTATCATTCAGATTTTGTACATTAATGTCATCAATAAGGACGGTCCCCTCGCTAGGGTCATCTATACAGCCAATCATATTCAAAAGAGTACTTTTACCTGAGCCTGAAGCGCCGATAAGGGCCGTAAATGCTCCGGCACTGAGATGCAAATTTACACCGTTCAGGGCGTGAACTCTAGTTTCTCCTAAGAGATATGATTTTTTGAGATTTCGAACAGTCACAATGAATTTTTCAGGTACCTTGAGTGTGGCTTTCGGGTCAGTTTGCATGATCATTTTCTCGCCTCAGTTTTCATGGCTTTGCGGTGTTCACCGCGGACAGTGTTACTACCATACATGCTCATAGCCAAAATATATAGTAGTGTGAGCAGGTGAGCCCAATTCTTTATTTTGTGCACTCGGTGAAAATAGCCCAGCCAGAGTCCAGGTGCCGGCAGGTCCCATAGTCCAGTCTGTGCTGAGGTAGTACTGATAGCTCAGATCTGTGTGTGATCTTATCGCTCTTGCCATTAAATTCCAGTTTGAAACTCCGAAAAAATCGGGAGCTCTCAACGATAGATAGGAGAATTTTTGGCCAGGAAATTCCATACCCAGTCCATCGACACGATGAATCCAAGTCGAGGTCCTTTGCATTTGGCTACCAGAGGAAGCTAGCAGTCCTCGGAGAAAGATCAAATGATCTTGTTCGTTATATCCAGGGGAGTAGGTGATCATCTCGTAGCGCAAATCAGAGCCATTCTCAAAAGCGTAACGTAGCCCGAGAACGCCAGATGAAAGCAACTCGTGAGATCCATGATGAGTCTGCTCCAGGCTGACCAATGAGGTGTTTGCATCTTCTGTTGGATACCAGCTTTCACTTCCCCTCTGATGTTTGCCATCACCGTAAAGGCTAAGCCCGTCAGATATTGACAAATTAAAGTATTCTCCAAAATAGGGAGACAAGGAGTCTTCGCCTCCAACGACGATTCCGACATAGTCGGACCCAGAATTCCAATTGAGTTCAGTTTTTTGAAGCATCTTATGGCGAAATTCTACGTCAGTCAGAAAAGGAGCGTCTCCGCTGTTGTCAGAGAGTTCTGCTAAAAATATCGTATTAATTTGAGGAGTCCAGGAGTAATTGAAACGGAGGAGATGCTTTCCTCTTGATTGGTGGGTTAAAGTCCTCTGCTGAGCCGTTTCACGAAAAATTCCATTGCTTGGATTAAAAGACTCAGCTGGTCCCCACTGAAAATTTTGAATGCCATAAACGGTGAAAAATGAGTCCGAAAGATTCCACTGCACGAAAGCTTCATTCCATCTCATTAGGGTGGTGCTGTTTGCTTTCGTGGTTAGATCTGGGCCCTCAGCTTGGCTCTTTCGAGAAAGTGACAAAGTGGGCCGCAGAATAACCACAAAATTTAAATAATAAGCGCGAACGTCCTCACGGAGTTGAGATTCAAGTATTTGAGATGGAATCTTGAATGAATTGCCCCGATTCAGATCTTCGTAGGAAATATTTGATTCGGTAAGAGTCGAAAACCATTTGGTGGAGATCTGTAGATCGTCCCAACCCGCCGCTGCAAGTGCAGATTGCCAGGGGGGTGAAATCAGGCAACTGCAGACGAGCATGAACATGAGAGGGAGTGCACGAGAGGTAGGGCTGCGGTCTTTCTGTTTTTGCGAATCCACATTAAGGCTCAATTGAAACTTCAGTTTTTGAGAAGCCAAGCAATTTCTCACGAATGACTTCTAGAGTATTGTTTGCCCAGAATACGTCGCGCCCAGTAAATGGGTGAACCTTAAGGCTTAAACTCAGTTTTCCGTTAAAAACACAATGGACAAATCCTATTGGATAGTTGGAGGATCCGGGAGGAGAGGTGAACCAAACTTCACGTGAATCCCATTCCTTGTAAAAGGCGTCTGTCTGCCAGCTGCCAAGATTAGAAAATGTTCCCATCCAAAAATTTCGTTTGGAGCTTCGCTTTGAAAGGTAGCTCATGCCAGCCTCACCCAGATATTTGCCCATCGAACAGACACTCCAGTTGGCCCAGTGCTCTGAATTTTGCAGGGCCTGTTTAATTTGGTTTTGGATTTGGTGCGAAGACCAAGGGGGGTGACTTAGTAGCGTGATAAAGCTAACCTGGTTACAGATCGTGTCCGCTGCCATTGAAGCCCCTCGCATATTGATGGGAAATAGCCACTTTGCAGTTTGGCTAGGGTTTTTTAAAAGCTCTCTTGTTTGAGTGTCCAGCAAACTCAATAAAGAACCATCCAAATTAGTTTTTCTTGAGGCGAGGGCCTTAAGAATGCGAGAGGTTTCATCGACGGAGAATCCAAGCACGGCCGTTTCATGAGGATTTCCAATTGGTTGGTTTGGAGGTATCCAGTTAGCATTTGCTCCTGATTGCTTTTTTAAGGCCTTTCGAAGAGCGTGGATATTTTCTAATCTGGAGGGAGCTTTTTTGTTTTTTATTTCCGGAAAGGACTTTGAGCGTTGTCCGAGATTTTTTAAAATCACATTCATTGCCGAGATGCCATCCATTTCGGTATGTGAAAAGTTATAAAATTCCTTTTTAAGCACAAGCCCATTGTGGTCGAGATCCGGGATGCCACGTCCAAAGCTGACAACATGATTTTCGCCACGCTTTTTTGCAACCTCAAACCACTTTCCGCACCAATCTGTGGGTGCAGAATTTTGAGATAAGATGGGTGATTCTGGACAGCTTTGCCCCAGGTATTCTTTCATAATGACGCTCCTTCGAGATACAGAGGAGTGTGTTTTGGTAACAAGAGACGAGAATCCGGAGGCGAAGAGCTGGGGATGACCTGATACATGGTCGCAGGTAGATCAAAAATGAGACCATCTGGAAGTCTGACATGAGGTGCAGCAGGCCATCTCCCTTCGATCCAAGTGATCAAGTGTACTTTTTCTTTGGCTGCCAGTTTGTAGGTTTCAAGGACGAGTTTTCGAAGCACCTTGTGCTTTTGTTCTTTGGGGAGGTGTGGATGAATCATCAGATGAGTCAGGTAGATTTGAGACATTGGTTGTCCATTGACGACTGGTGCACGACCAAATCGCGGAAGCAATCCGCCCATCCTGGAGAGGAATGGTGAGAGTCCTTGCACGACTGGAGCGCGCACGCTTGATCCGAGCCATGGCCAGCAGGCGCCAAGCTTGTTCCCGACTTTATCCGTCACCTCAATTGTGGGGAAGGGATTGAGGGGGCGCCAGTGATTGTCGAGATGTCCCAAATATTTATCAATGGCCTTTTGATCAGGTAGATAAGGGAGTCCTAAAGATCCAGCATTCATTTTTTGCCAGTCCTCGAGATAGGCCCGATCAATTTTTTGATTGATTTTTGTAAGTAGGTGGTGGTCCAGTCGATTGTAGAATCCAGGCCAGGGATGAAAAAGTAGGCTTCGTGCATTGTATTTCTGCAGCGGAAGATATTGAATGCCTGGTAACTTTTTGGTCAATACTTGAAGCGCCCGATGATTCGTATCGAAAACAGAAGTTACAAAATAGTCGCACCTTTCATTTGGATTTTGAGTTGTGCGAAGCTGAGTGATGAGATCAAGATAGATAGATCGCCAGTCAGATTTTCGCTTTGCAGGCGCTCGGGGGTCCACGCGCAGATCGCACAAGTATCCCAATAGGCTTGGTTTCCCCCTGACAGCTGTCGAGGTTCTTATCAGCCCAGATGATCCGCATATGGATCCTTGGGAGTTGGTCATCACAAATGGGAAAAATGATCCTCCGCTCAATCGGTAAAAGGAGAAGTAGTCTTTCCCGCGTTGAAAACTAAGAGACCAGTTCTTGGTTTGCATTGGTTGCATATTCATAAACCGCAGCAATTCTGGCTCGTCTTGTATGTCGGCTAGGCGGCAGTGCGAGCGGTCTTTAAAAATCTTTTCAACAACGCTTTCGGTGAGAGCTGAGTCAGCACGCAGGCCGGTTGCCTCCGCAGCAAATTGATTTTTCGAGCTCGAAGACAAGTCTGAATCTGTCAGTTTAGGTTCTGTCATAATTCTATATCCATTGGTTTTTGGAAAAAACTGGAGGAACGAGGGCGACGCAAGCGATTAAGTAAGAAGCCTGGATTTGATCTCCAGGCCTTATTGAGTGCATCGACGGATCCAATCTGGATGATTTCATCATCCGGCTTGGCCATTCCCGGTAGAAGGCGAGTGGGGCCCTGGTATATTGTGACCGGCCGGGCAATGGAATAGATTTCCCCCAATTTTGGCTTCGAGGAGGAATAGGCATAAATAAAGTATGGTCTTCGTAAAAATCTAATTTCTTTGTAAATCGTTAAGTAGAAGAGAAAATTGGTCAGGCGACTTTTGTAACCGGGGTCGAGCCACAATCCAGTGATTTCAAAAAGGGAATCGTGCTCGTATTTAAGATGTGAAATTTTTGCGAGTGCCTCATCTGGGAGACTTGAAATCACTCGATAGGGAGGCTGAGTGATCAAGGCGAAGCCGCCAACCAATTCTTGGGTTTTTGAAAAAAATCCGATGACTCTATTTTGGGCGAGATAGGGCGCTGGAAAGCCACCCCCATCCATTTGTGACAGGATGATGAGAAACAATTCACTTCAGATTCGGATTTGAGCGGTCGTGGAAGAGGGACTTGAATGGAGAAACCGGCCATGGTGTTTCCTCTCAAAGTTTGGAAAAGTCAGAAAAACGATCAGTCAACCCCCTGTCGGAGCCTTAAAAGCCGCGACGTCCTTGGAGTTGAGATTAGTATGCCAAAGCGTTTCAGAAAGATTAAGTCCAGCTCTAAGACAATCATGAATAGCCCTGTTGCGTCTACGAATTGAGTCGAAGTTTCGTAGCTTGGATACTGATAATAGGGTTTAGCTGTATCGAAAAAGGTCTTAAACAGACGGTTTGTTTGAGTAGAGGCGTCTGGGGAGCAAGGGGGATACCCATTTTCTAAACATGAGCGGGGTGATAATGGTAGTAAAAACACCCATCAGAACCAAGGTAGAAAACAACCCCTGCTCAATGAGGCCCCGCTGGTAGGCTATTCCGGCGACGACCAATTCCATGACTCCTCGTCCATTTAGAATAACGCCTATGCCAAGACAATCTGCCTGAGGGAGGGAGAGAAGCTTGCCTCCCAACCAGCCAGAAAATATCTTTGATACGACTGACACAATCAAAACGACGACGACGAATAAAGCCGAATCCATAGCCCTCACATTGAATTCTAGACCCAAATAAGCAAAGAAAACGGGAGCCAGGAATCCACCTGTGATTGATCCAAGGGTCCTTTCGAGTTCATGATATCGAGATACAAGAAAGAACTTCTTATCAATCAAAAGCGCTCCGAAAAAGGCGCCAATGACAAAATGAAAACCCAAAATTTCGCTCAGAGAACCAAAAACCAGGGCAAAAAGCACAACAATTCCAAAAAGAGCTTCATTTCCTAGAATCTCGACGATTTTCTCTGGAACCTTGTGAATATGGATTCCGCGGTCAACTAATTGTTCAATAAACCAATTGAATCCCAAAATGCAGGCGGCAAGGAAAATGAGTTTGCTTCCGATAATAAAAATTGAGATTCCCACAGCCATCATAGAGCCCTGAGAGGGCAGGTTGAGAATCACGCCCAGAGCCAGAAGAGCAGCCACGTCATTAAATATCGCTGTCGCTATGGAGTATCGAGCGATATCAGAATCGAGAATGCCAAAATTTTGAAGTATTCTGATGGCCACAGGTAGGGCGGTGATAGAAATACATAGCCCCAAAAAAATAGTTTTCATAATGGTCAGCTGAAAGGCGATGCCAACAAGCATACCCGCAGTTAGAGGAATAATAAACCCAAGAATGGCGATCACGATTCCTTTGCTCGTGAGGGCGCTGACAATATCCTTAAAATTCATTTCCAATCCAGCAGAAAGGACGACGAGAAACACGGCAAGCTCTGAGATACCCGCAAGAGCCGCATTTGCATGAATGAGATTCAGAAGGCTGGGGCCAAGCAGAACGCCAGCCAGCATCTCGCCCACAATTGAAGGTTGTTGATATCGCTGAAAGATTTGGCCAAAAAGCCTGGCGACGATGATAAGGATCAGCAAAGTGGTCAATAATGGCATAAGATAAGTCCCATTTCTATGAGAACCAAACCCATTCAAAAATTCAAGTAGACCGTGGGTACAATGCCCGAAAACAAGGAGGGAGTCATCCGGCTTTGTGGGTCCTTCTGAATATTTATTGATAGCTGCGATGGGACACAGGTATTAAATGCTCTGACTAAAGCAGTTAAATAGGAGGAACTCTCAGCAGAGGGAGTCTCCCTCCTTCTGCTGATGTTATTGGAAACTCACTAGAACTCATGTTTTCAGAAGTTTAAAGGCATGTCCCCACTTGTTATTTAACAAGCCCGGGATACACCAAAGAATACAAAGAGGTTCGATCGCGCGCGCGGCCTCAGCGCCACCCATATCTTCGGTTTCCCAGCCAAATTGCGTGAGAATTTCTCGAACTCTGCCTTTGGCCTCACTGTTGGACCCGCAAATAAACATGGTGGGCTTTCCATCGGGAAAAGAAGGGTCCACCATGAAAGGCCCTCCGACACAGGAAAAGGCCTTTACGAAATTGGCCTGGGGGGCTGCCTTTTGAAGTATCTCCATGAGAGAGCTATTGGCAGCGGTAAAGAAGTTGAGCACGCCATTGGTAGGCGGAACGTCCGCAATTGGATTTGTGACGTCAATGATTGTTTTGCCTTTGATTGAAGAAGGAGAAAGACTTTTGATCGCTTGCTCAGCAGCGGTACCTTTTACTGCTAAAACAAGGATATCTCCAAATAAGGCAGACTCTTCAAAAGTTCCAACCTTTGCATTCTTTGAATTCTTTGATTTCCAATCACTCAATTTCGAGGGGTTGCGACTACCACGCATCACTTCATATCCGTATTTCAGGAAGCCATTGGCGAGGATTTCCCCCACTGTTCCAGATCCGAGGACGGCTACTTTTAAATTTCCCATAGAGAAGCTCCTTAAAGAAGTGTTGTTAAAGTCCTATTGACTTTTTTATGATTGTATATACAATTGTATATGCAATGATAAAAAAATCGCAAGGACCTTTTCAAAAGTATCAAAATTAGACGAGTGCTTTCGGGGCTGTCTTTATTTTGCGATGAGTCGATTTTATCGTAGGATCGATCGTTTGGCCTTTGAGGCCTTTAAAGATTTAGAAATGTCGCCCAGTCAGGCCTTTCTCCTCATGGCTTTGGGAAAATCCGAGGGGCATGCGGCTCCATCTTCGGTATTGGCGAAGCTGATGGATTTGGATCGTTCAACTCTTACGCGCCTCTTAGGGCAGCTGGAGGAAAAGAGATATCTCAGACGCAAGAAGACGGGACGTCAAGTCGTCGTCTGCCTGCAGGTGAAGGGATTGGAATTCTTACCAAAAATCAATCAGTGTTGGAAAAATCTTTACCAACAATATTGCAAGGTGTTGGGTGAAAACAATGCTGAAGCGCTAAATCGGCTGATTCACAAGAATTCATGAGGGAAGAGTCTAGCTCTGCTGGAGTCGTGACCGATTATGAGATATAAATGTCGGTCATAACGAATTGATATCAGAAGGAGTGAGCGGCATGAACCTTCAGATCTCGAAAGTGAACTGGGTGAGCGCCCAGGAAGCAGTGCAGGCAGTTCGATCTGGAGATCGAGTTCTGATTCAAGGGGCTGCAGCAACTCCTCAACGCCTGATAGAGGCGATGGTGGAGCAAGCCGACCGTCTGAGAAATGTCGAGATTTTTCATCTCCATACAAGCGGGACGTCCCCCTATGCAGATAAAAAGTACAGAGATAGTTTCAAGGTTTCATCTTTTTTTATGGGAGCTAACCTGCGCAGTCGATTCTGCCCTCCTCAGGTTGATTATCTTCCTTGTTCGCTATCAGAAATTCCGCAGCTGATACGGTCAAGAAGAGTGGAGATTGATGTGGTCTTTATTCACGTTTCTCCACCAGACCAGCACGGCGATTGCTCTCTGGGTACGAGTGTCGATATTATTCCAGCTGCTCTAGAGCAAGCCAAAATTGTGATCGCTCAGATTAATCCTCACATGCCTCGAACGCATGGGGATGGATTTCTTCATGTGAGCAAAATCGATTATGCCGTTCAGGTTGATGATGAATTGCCTGAAGAAGCGCCGATCTTGCCAACGCCTGTCGAGCAACAGATTGGAAATTACGTGGCGGATTTAGTGGAGGATGGCTCAACTCTGCAAATGGGTATTGGGGCGATACCTGACGCCGTATTGGGTCAGCTTTCCAATCGAAGATATCTTGGGATTCATACCGAAATGTGGTCAGACGGGGCTTTGAAGCTGATCCAAGCTGGAGTGGTAGATAACAGTCGAAAAAAGTTGCACAAGGGAAAGACCGTCTCCTCTTTTTTAATGGGGTCGCGAGAGCTTTATCGCTTTGTTCACGACAATCAGGCGACGGTTCAGTTGGATGTCGGTTATATCAATAATCCAATCAATATTGCTCGCAATCCAAAAGTCGTCGCAATTAACTCCGCTGTCGAAGTCGATTTGACGGGACAGGTCTGCGCCGATTCAGTTGGAAGTCGGATCATTTCTGGATCGGGAGGTCAACTGGATTTTATTTTGGGAGCTTCTCTCTCTGAAGGGGGGAAGCCGATTATTGCTCTGACCAGTCGAGCGAAGAATGGGGCTCCTCGGATCGTGGCGAATCTCAATGTTGGGGCCGGTGTTGTGACTCCAAGGGCCTTGGTTCATTTCATTGTTACGGAATATGGCAGGGTGGATCTCTACGGAAAGACGCTTTCAGAACGAGCAAAAGCTTTGATTGAAATTTCTCATCCCGATGATCGAGAAACTCTTCATAAAAATTGGTGGAATTTCTGTCAGGGTCTTAAGACAAAAACATGAAGACTCAATTGAACTTGCCTCAATTCGAAGAACAAATGGGTGTGGGCGGAATAGCCACGCTGATTCAGTTACTTCAAGATTCTGGATTTGAGGTGGTAGGCCCCCAGGTGAGGGATCAGGCGATTGTCTATGATGTTCTACAAAAGGCGGAAGATTTACCTCGAGGCTACACGGAAAAACAAGAAAGGGGTTTTTATCGGCTTGCTCAGCGGGACGATGGGGCCTACTTTGGGTTCACTGTTGGTCCAGACAGTTGGAAGAAATTCTTGTTTGTTCCGAAAGAACGCCTTTGGAAATCGAATAAGAACAAAGATGGGAACCTCTGCTTTATACCTGAAAAGATAGCCTGTCCACGTCGAGCATTTTTAGGGGTGAGGGCCTGTGAGCTTGCCGCTATTCGAATCCAAGATCAGATTTTTTTGGAGGGACCAGTCGTTGATAGGCCATATCAAGAAAGACGGGCAGCGACGATATTGATTGCGGTTCAGTGTATGTCTGTCGCACCGACGTGTTTTTGTGCATCCATGAACACCGGACCAGGCGTCTCTGAGGGTTTTGATCTCTTGTTGGTTGAAGTTCCTGAAGTCGATCATCATCGATTTTTGCTGAAGTCTGGGTCTCCCGAAGGGGAGAAGTTGATGGGAGAACTCCGTCGCATGAAATGTCTGTATCCGACATCCGTCGAAGATTCACTCATTTCAAATCAGCAGATTGCCATGGTGGCCGACGCGCAGATGAGATCGATGAAACCAATCGAGGATAAAAAGTTGTTAGACAGATCATTTCATAGTGGTCGCTGGGAAGAGATATCTAAGAAATGTCTCAACTGTGCGAACTGCACTTTGGTTTGTCCGACTTGTTTTTGTTCAAGAGTCGAAGATACGACCGATTTAAAAGGTGACCACGCCGAAAGGTGGAGAAAATGGGACTCTTGTTTTACTCTCGATCACAGCTATATTCATGGCGGCAGTGTTAGGCAGAGCGGCAAATCTCGATATCGCCAATGGTTGACCCACAAAGTCTCAAGTTGGTTTGATCAATACGGAAAGTCTGGATGTGTCGGATGTGGCCGGTGCATTAGTTGGTGCCCGGTGGGTATAGATTTAACAGAAGAGATAAGGGCGTTTGATCATGAAAAAAATTTCGGAACTACTGAATGACTGTGTGTTCTTTAGTCATTTCCCTCAGGAATATTTAAACCTCATTGGTGGATGTGGGAAAAATCGAGTCGTTAAGTCTGGTCAGTACCTTGCTCAGGAGGGCGATGCCGCTGAGGCTTTTTATGTTCTTAGAAAGGGACGAGTGGCTATAGAAACACATATGCAGGGGCATGGAGTTCTCTTGGTTGAAACACTCGGATCTGGTGAGCTTATTGGGTGGTCGTGGCTGGTGGAGCCTTTTAAGTGGAAATTTGACGTGAGAGTCTTGGAGCAAGCGCATTTGATTGAATTTGACGGCGGTTGCTTGCGAAAAAAGGCAGAAAATAATCCTGAACTTGGCTACCTTTTGATGAAGAAAATTGCTTTGGTTATTGCGGGTCGGTTGAGCGCAACTCGGTTGCAACTCATTGACATTTATGGAAAGGGTGGACATTGAAGTCAGAAAATCCTCTCCTTCCGGTTCCCTATCGCGTTGTTAAGTACACTCAGGAGACAAGTGACGTGTTCACGATCGAGTTGGTTCCCGAAGGTTCCCAGCAAAGCATGGAGTTTTCGCCGGGCCAGTTTAACATGCTTTACCAGTTTGGAGTGGGAGAAGTTGCTATTTCTATCAGTGGAAACTCCGCCAAGGCTGATTGCTATGTTCATACCATTCGGGCGGTAGGTACCGTGACGAGAAGAATGAAAATGTTGACAGAGAGGAGCCAAATTGGAATCAGGGGGCCATTTGGAGTGCCCTGGCCTCTGGACAAGGCACAAGGGAAGGATATAATTTTGGTCGCAGGTGGAATCGGCCTGGCTCCCTTGCGTCCCGTGATTTATGCCTACCTGGCGAACAAGAGTAAATATGGTCGCTTGAGTGTTCTCTACGGAGCGAGGTCCCCTAAAGACTTAGTTTTCAAAAAGGAATTCAGTAAATGGCGAAAACTCGGAGTTGAATTGAGCGTAGCTGTCGACGCGGCTGGACCGACTTGGAAGGGTCACGTCGGGGCCGTAACAAAATTGATTCCGAATTTGGATTTGGACCCTGGAAAAAGTCTTGTGATGGTTTGCGGCCCTGAGATCATGATGCGTTTTATAGCGGATCCCCTACTGGGAAGGGGTGTAGTAGAAAAAGACATCTACGTTTCCATGGAGCGCAATATGCAATGTGCGGTGGGCTTTTGTGGTCATTGTCAATACGGTGGAGAGTTTATCTGCAAAGACGGTCCTGTTTTTTCATTTGATAGATTGAGTTCCACTTTTCTGAGAAGAGAATTTTGATTCATGAGAAAGAAATCAAGTAAGGCCGGGAATAAGAGAGCTAAAATCAAACCTAAGTTGGCCGTTTGGAAATTTGCGTCCTGTGATGGCTGTCAATTGAGTTTGCTTGATTGTGAGGATGAGTTACTTGGAATTGCTGAGATAATTGAGATAGCTAATTTTGCAGAAGCGAGTCGTCACGTTCTCCCTGGTCCTTATGATCTTTCCTTGGTTGAGGGTTCAATTACGACCTCTCACGATGCCGACCGAATCAAAGATGTTCGGAATCAATCGCGCCATTTGGTGACGATCGGGGCCTGTGCGACTTCCGGTGGGGTGCAGGCCCTGCGCAATTATGCTCGTGAGGAGGACTATAGAAAATATGTCTATGCTCGACCAGATTATATCGAGGCTCTAGCGACTTCGACTCCGATCTCAAACCACGTCAAGGTTGATTTTGAGCTCCAGGGCTGTCCAATCAATAAAACTCAACTTTTAGAGGTGATTTCGGCATTTTTGCACGGGCGCAAGCCAAATATTAGCTCCTACAGTGAGTGCATCGATTGCAAATTAGATGGCAACGTCTGTGTTATGGTGGCTCATGGGACGCCATGCCTGGGACCTATCACTCATGCGGGTTGCGGATCAATATGCCCACGATATAACCGAGGTTGTTATGGCTGCTACGGGCCTCAAGACAGTCCCAATCCTCGCGCTCTGGGGGATTGGATGGTCGCGATGACAAAGGCGTCTCCAGATTTCGTGAACAGATCTCTGCAAACCTATTATACTGGCAATAAAATTTTTCACGAAGCTTCGGAACTGTTTCAAAAGGATGCGCAGAAAGTTGATGCATTGGGTGAGTCTCAATCATTGCCTAGCCCAGAACCAAATAGGAAAGACACATGAGCTCCGATTCTGAAATTAAAATTAAGGCGGGAATTAGGCCAGGTGCCCAAGCTGGTCTTAAAACAAGAACAATCAAAGTTGACTACTTGGCTCGGGTGGAGGGCGAGGGATCTCTTTATGTTCGTACAAAGGGGCAGGAAATTGAGGAGGTTCAGTTTAAAATTTTTGAACCCCCGAGGTATTTTGAAGCTTTGTTACGAGGACGTGATTTGACGGAGGCCTGCGACATCACGTCCCGCATATGTGGAATTTGTCCGATTGCCTATCAAATGAGCGCTGTTCAGGCGATGGAATCTGCATTGGGCATTGAGCTGACGAAAGAAATCAGTGAGTTACGTCGTTTGATTTTTTGTGGGGAGTGGATTGAGAGTCACACTTTGCATGTCTATATGCTTCATGCTCCTGATTTTCTCGGTTTTGAAGATGCTATAAAAATGGCAAAGAAATATCCAAAGGTGGTTTCTCAGGGGTTGCAACTTAAGAAAATTGGGAATGATCTCATGAAATTGGTCGGTGGTCGTGAGATTCACCCCATCAATGTGAAAGTGGGTGGGTTCTATAAGCTTCCCGACCCTTCCCAATTGCGAAAAATGCTGGATCCATTGAAGCAAGCAAGAGACATCGCTGAGGAAACAGTTCGGTTTGTATCCAAGCTGGAATTCCCTGATTTTGAGAGGGACTACGAATTTGTCTCACTCTTTCACTCAGAGGAATACCCCATTAACAGAGGTCGAATCATTTCCAACCGGGGATTGGATATTGAAGTGCCATCGTATTTAGACCATTTTCAGGAGCTCCATGTCGCGCGATCTAATGCCTTACATTCGGTTCTAAAGGAGAGGGGTGAATACCTTGTTGGTCCACTTGCCAGATATTTTCACAATGAGGGCAGACTGCCGGAGAGGGTGAGAGAGTGCGCCCGGGAAATTAATTTTAAAGTCAAAGATTGTCGAAATCCTTTCAAGAGCATTATTGTTCGTTCGTTGGAAATTTTGTTCGCTTGTGAGGAAAGTCTTAGGATTATCGAAGGCTACGTGGCTAAGGGCCCGGCCTTTGTCAACTATGAGGTAAAAGAAGGGATTGGCCATGGTTGTACTGAGGCTCCTCGGGGCATTCTTTATCATCGTTACGAAATTGGCTGTGACGGAAAAATCAAGGAGGCGAAAATCATACCGCCGACTTCGCAGAATCAAAAGACGATCGAATCCGATCTTTTTGAGGTCGTTCGAAAATATTTTTCGTCACCGGAAAGCGAACTTCGGCATCGTTGTGAGCAGACAGTTCGAAATTATGATCCCTGTATTTCCTGTGCCACTCATTTTTTGAAAATTGAGCGCGAAGATGTTAACTCATAAGGCCCTTATCTGTTTGGCTAATCCCAATCGGGGAGACGATGCTTTTGGTTGGATCGTGGCTGATCAGTTTGTCAGCGAAGGAGAAACACTTTTCTCTGTCATTAAGAGCAGTGGCGACATCACAGATCTGCTGGACGTCTTCGGCTCATATAGAAAGGTTATTGTACTTGATGCGATGGAAACCGAGGATTTGGTTCCGATAAAAAAATGGGATGCAAAGGAAGAGTCACTTCCAGCCAGTCTGTCAGGTACCTCTTCTCATGTGCTCGGAGTAGGTCAGGCCATTGAACTCTCTCGAGCTTTGGACAAAATACCTGATGAATTGATTGTTATTGGAGTAAAAGGGGTGAATTTTCAAATGGGCGAAGAGCTAAGCCCTGGAATGCGCTCAATGATTCCAGAAATTATCGCTTACATTCGCAAGGAGTTTGCCGAAATCTGAGAAGTAAGTAAGGAGGTTAGAAGAATGCATGAAGTTGCCATGATGAAAGATCTTGTTCGTGAAGTGAATAGAATAGCAGAATGTGAGAAGGCGAAAGCTGTCGTGAGTATTTCGGTGTGGATTGGTGCGCTATCACATTTAACTCCAGAGCATTTCCTTGAGCATTTTGCGGAGGATGCAAAGGGAAGTCTTGCTGAGAAGGCCCAGGTTAGCTTTGAAGTCTCTTCTGATATTCATGATCCGAGAGCTCAGGATGCTGTTTTGATGTCAGTTCAAGTCGCTGGAGACTAAAGGATCAATCAACGTGTCTATTCGAATTGAATTTCGAATCACTGGTCTTGTTCAGGGAATGGGAATTCGACCAAAAATTCTAAGAATGGCGAAGGCCCTTGGAATTACAGGAAGAGTTCTCAACGAGTCGGATGCCGTCCTTATTGAGGCGCAGTCGCAAAGCGCGGAGGATCTCGAGAAATTTGTGCAGCTCATTGGAGAAACAGGAGAGGTGGTTGAAAAACAATACTTGCCTCCGGTGGTTCGTGAATTCAATTTCTCAATTGATAAAAGCCAAGTTTTTAATCCAAAATCTTCAGTCCTTAGCCCCGACAGAGCCATTTGCAGTGAATGTAAAAAGGAATATCAGGACCCAAAGGATCGAAGGTTCGGCTTTTCTTTTATTTCATGTGCCGAGTGTGGCCCTCGGCAGAGCCTCTCTTTTGGAATGCCCTATGATAGGGCTTTGACTTCTTGGAGGTCATTTCCGATTTGCTCTAGATGTCAGGATGAGTACGGGGATCCTGAAAATCGCCGTTTTCATGTTCAGGGGATATCCTGCCCTCAATGTGGCCCAGCTCTGACTTTGAAAACCCCGGGCGGAGAGTCTTTGGCCAGCGAGAAGGAGGCCCTGATTCTCGCCTGTGCTGCGCTCAAATCAGGAAAAATTATTGCGGTAAAGGGGATCTCGGGATTTCACTTGATGTGTGATGCCAGCCGCATCGAAAGTATAGAGGAGTTGAGAAGAAGAAAGAGGCGGCCAGCGAAGCCCTTTGCAGTGATGGTTCAGGATATTTCTCAGGCCCGGTCTATCGCTCTTGTTGGGGAGGTGGAGATCAGAGCATTGGAGAGTCCTGTGGCTCCGATCGTCTTATTAAGAAGGAAATCGCCAACAGCACTGTTGGCGGATGCGGTGGCACCGGGTCTTCATCGGGTCGGAATCATGCTTTCGTCTTCTGCCTACTATATTGAATTAATAAAAATGTTTGGCGGCCCCCTGGTCGCCACGAGCGGAAACCGCGGAAGTGCGCCAATTTGTTTTCGATTGGAGCAGGCTCTTTCTGAGCTCAGGGACATTGCAGATTTATTTTTGGATCATAATTTGGAAATTGCCCATGCTGCCGATGATTCCGTGGTTCAAGTTGTGATGGGTGAGATTTGCTGTCTTCGCCGTGGGAGGGGATATCCTCTTAGAGTTTCGGTGAAGAGGATTCAGTCTAAACCCCTCGTCGCTCTTGGTGCGGATCTGAAAAATTCAATTGCACTCGGGACGGGTCGGGGTATCGTCTTGAGCCCCTATCTTGGACAGTTGGGCTCGGCTGAGGTGGACGATCGTCATCGCAAGCTCAGATCAGACTGGCTGAAGGAGTATTCAGTAGAAAGTCCCCTGGTTATTTTCGATCTTCATCCTGACTATCGCAGTAGCATCATGGCAAGCGAAGTCCTCGGTGAGGAGTATATTCCTGTGCAGCATCACTGTGCTCATATTGCCGGTGTTTTGGCAGAGAAGAAATTCAATTTAGAGCCAGTGATAGGTGTGGCATGGGATGGGACGGGGTATGGTGTAGATGGTTCTAGCTGGGGCTCGGAGGTTATTTTATTTTCCCAAGATGAATTGAAGAGGCTTGCTAGCTTCCGGACTTTCCCGTTGCTGGGTGGCGACCGAGCTTCGCGTGAGCCCTGGCGTGTGGCATTCAGTCTTCTTCGAGAGGCTAATATTCCTTTGGACCAAATCGTTTCAAGCTCTTGGTGGAAAAATCTTCGATGCCAGTTTTCAGTTGATCAAATGGAATCATTGCGGTCATTATCGGTCAAGTCATCCAGCCTCGGCCGTTTTTTCGATGGAGTTTCATCCCTATTGGAGGTACGACATTTTTCAAGCTATGAGGGGCAGGCAGCCATTGAGCTGGAGAGCATGGCTGAGATGTCGGGTGAGACGGGCAAGGGTAACTGCGGCTTCGCTGTTCAATCGAAATCGAAATCGAAATTGATTCTTTTCGAGTCAGGACCTGACGGTGTGCTCAGGTGGGATTGGAGAGCCTACATTCGAAGTCTCTTTGCAGCCAGTTGCAGTGAGGCTTGCGCAACGAAGGAGAGGGCGGCTCTTGCGTTTTGTTTTCATCAGCTACTGGCTGCTCTCTTGATTGAGATCATACAGAAGAACTTGGAATTGTGTAAAAACAAACCTGTCATACTGAGTGGGGGAGTTTTTCAAAACGCACTCCTTCTTGAAATTGTAGTGAGAGCTTTGCGTGAACATAAAATTGAAGTTTTTTGGAATAAAGAGATTCCTTCCAATGATGGTGGAATTGCGGTAGGACAGATTGTATGTGTCTCGGAGTACCTGGTCGCATTGAGAAAATTTCAACAACCGAAGTGATTCACTTGCCGGATCGGGCAGATCTCATTCTGCGCGGGGGATTTGTGAGGTTTGGTGGGATCATGAAGGAAGTGAATTTAACCTACGTGCCGGAGGCTGTTGTGGGGGATTACGTCCTGGTCCATGTGGGTTTTGCCATCACCCGCCTAAAGAAGGACGAAGCCGATCTGATTTATCAGACGCTGGGTGAGCTAGGAGACTAACTGTGAAATTTATGGCCGAATACCGGGATCCAGTTCGGGCTGCAAAAATTGCTGATTCAATTCGGAGACTTTGCACTCGCCCTTGGGTCCTGATGGAAATATGTGGCGGGCAAACTCACAGCATCATTCGCTACGGCATAGACCAAATGTTGCCAGATAGAATCGAATTGGTACACGGACCAGGTTGTCCTGTCTGTGTCACGCCGATTGAGAAAATCGATTGTGCCATCGCGCTGGCCAAGATTCCGGATCTTATATTTTGTACTTTTGGAGATATGTTAAGGGTTCCGGGTAGTCGCCAGGATTTATTTTCAGCCAAGGCCCAGGGTGCGGATGTGAGGATTGTCTACTCTCCTATGGATGCTCTTCAGTTAGCCGAAAAGAATCCTGGTAGGGAAGTTGTTTTTTTTGCAATTGGATTTGAAACGACCGCGCCAGCAAATGCAATGGCTATTTACATGGCTCGTAAAAAAGGAATACCGAACTTCTCGGTACTTGTGTCTCACGTTTTGGTTCCGCCAGCCATGGAAAGCATTCTGTCATCGGCTGAAAATCGAGTCCAGGGATTTCTTGCGGCCGGTCACGTGTGCGCGGTGATGGGTTACAATGAGTACGCTCCAATTTCTGCAAAGTACAGGATTCCGATCGTGATCACGGGCTTTGAGCCGATTGATCTTTTAGAGGGAATTTTTCTTGTTGTTCGTCAGCTTGAACAGGGTCGCTTCGAAGTGGAAAATCAATACACTCGCGCTGTATCGGCAGATGGAAATCCTGTGGCTCAGGATATCTTGAAGGAAGTGTTCGTGATTACAAAAAAGGAATGGCGCGGTCTTGGTGCGATTGAGGCGAGCGGATTGAAGTTGAACGAAGCCTATCGTAATTTTGATGCCGAAATTCGATTTGAAGACGAACTAGCTGGGAGGGAGTTATCGGCGTCTCCCATAAACTGCATCAGTGGATTGATCTTGCAAGGAATTAGGAAACCTCACGATTGTGAGGCATTTGATAAGGTTTGTCATCCCGACAACCCCTTGGGCGCGACGATGGTTTCAAATGAGGGGGCCTGTGCTGCTTATTGGAAATATCGCCGGTTCGAAGGCAAGATAACGGAAAAATAAGGGGAGTTTAATTTGGATTGGATCTGTCGATTTCCATTTGAAAGATATCCTACGATCACCTTGGCACATGGGGGAGGTGGGCGCCTCACTCAGCAGCTGATTGACGATATTTTTAAACCAGCCTTTGATTCGGACTGTTTAAACGATGCAACTGATTGTGCCAATTTGTCTTTGGATCGTTCCAATCTGTGTTTTGCGACGGATTCCTTTGTTGTGAATCCAATTTTTTTTCGAGGTGGAGACATCGGAAAGTTGGCTGTCACGGGAACTTGTAATGATTTGGCCATGGGAGGAGCAGAGCCGCGATGGTTGTCCGTCGGTTTTATCTTGGAAGAGGGCCTGGCGATCAAAGATTTTGTTCGAATTGTTGAGTCGATGGCTCAGGCCGCTCGGGAAATCGGAGTCAAGATTGTTGCTGGCGATACGAAGGTTGTTGAGCGGGGCAAGGGAGATGGCATTTATATCAATGTCAGCGGCATAGGGATACCTCCTTCAAAAAAGGCTTTTGTTCCGAAAAATATTTTAGCTGGAGATGTGATTGTTCTCAGTGGGCCCATTGGCCGGCACGGAATTTCTATTATGGCAGATCGAGCAAATCTCGGATTTGAATCATCGATCCAATCTGATTGTTCTCATCTTTGGCCGCGAGTGGAGGAACTCTTGAGGTCAAATGTAGAAGTTCACGTCATGCGGGATTTAACTCGAGGCGGCTTGGCCACGGCCCTGATTGAGCTTGCGCAAACGCGAGTTCTTGAGATGAAAATACAGGAAAAAATGATAACCGTTGATAGTTCAGTTTCTGGTGCCTGTGAAATGCTGGGTCTTGATCCCTTGTTTTGCGCCAACGAAGGAGCCATGGTGGCGATCGTTCCCAGTTCAGCTGTGGCGGGATGTCTTAAGATCTTAAAGGAATTCGATCCCTCTGCCTCTGCTATTGGAACTGTTGGGGAAGGCTCTGTTGGGCGTTTGCTCCTCGAAACAGAATTTGGAACAACTTATTCTCTTGAAAAGCAGAGTGGAGAACAGCTTCCAAGAATTTGTTGAAAATTTTCTTTAAGAGTCTTTAGTTTCGGATCGCCATGTAGTAGCCTTGTTCCAATCCGGGGGGAAGAATGAAATACAATGTTGCGGGTCGGTGGGAATCAGGGCGTTGGAATACCGAGATAAACGTGCGCGATTTTATCCAGAAAAATTATCAAGCCTATGAAGGTGATGCGAGCTTCCTTGTTGGTCCAACCAAGGAAACCTCCGAGCTATGGGTTCGAGTGCTTGATCTCATGAAAGAGGAAAGAAAAAGGGAATCCTTGATGCCGACACCGAAGTTGTTTCTTCAATTACCTCTCATGGGCCTGGATATATTGATAAGAATTTAGAAAAAATAGTTGGCCTTCAAACAGATAGACCACTGAAGAGGGCGCTCGTTGCCTACGGTGGAGTACGGATGGCGGCGGATGCTTTGGAGTCTTACGGTTATAAGATGAGCCCAAGCCTTATTGATTTTTTTCAGAAACATCGAAAAACTCACAATGACGGAGTTTTTGCGGCCTACACGCCAGAGATGATGGCCGCGAGAAAATCAGGAATCATCACGGGTCTTCCAGATGCCTACGGTAGAGGGCGAATTATTGGCGACTATAGAAGAGTGGCTCTTTATGGAATTGATCGTTTAATTGAAAAGAAAAAAAGTGATCTCAAAGATTGCGAAGAGATTGATCTTGAGTCTGAGAGTCTTCGTCAGCGAGAGGAACTTTTTGAGCAAATTAAGGCTCTTCAGTCCGTAAAAGTGATGGCTGCCAGTTATGGTTTTGATATTGGTCGGCCAGCCAACACGGCCAAAGAAGCGATTCAATGGACCTATTTCGCCTATCTCTCTGCTGTGAAAGAGCAGAATGGGGCCGCCATGTCATTGGGAAGAGTCTCCACGTTTCTTGATATATATATAGAAAGGGATTTGAGAGCTGGAGAATTGACCGAAACTCAGGCCCAGGAGTTGGTGGATCAGTTTGTGATGAAATTGAGGATGGTTCGATTTTCTCGGACTCCCGAATATGATCAACTCTTTTCAGGTGACCCAACCTGGGTCACCGAATCTATTGGAGGTATGAGCGAAGACGGACGGTCTTTGGTGACTCGAACGAGCTTTAGATTTTTGCATACCTTATACAATCTAGGTCCAGCGCCAGAGCCAAATCTCACTGTATTGTGGGCGGAACGCTTGCCCGAGCCTTTTAAACAGTATTGTGCAAAAGTTTCGATCGATAAGAGCTCGATACAGTACGAAAATGATGATCTGATGCGACATACATTTGGTGATGATTATGCAATTGCGTGCTGTGTTTCTGCGGCTAAAATAGGCAAGCAAATGCAGTTTTTTGGTGCTCGCGCCAATCTTGCAAAATGCTTGCTCTATGCCATTAACGGTGGTCGAGACGAGATCAGCGGTCAGCAGGTAGGGCCAGAACTGGCTCCAGTGATGGGTGATGTTCTTCAGTATGAAGACGTCCTTCATAAATTTGATTTGATGTTAGAGTGGTTGGCTCACCTTTATGTCAATACCTTGAACGTGATTCACTATATGCATGACAAATACTGCTATGAAAAAATTGAAATGTCTTTGCACGATACTCATGTGGAGCGGTTTCTTGCGACTGGCATGGCTGGATTGTCAGTTGTTGCGGATTCTTTATCTGCTATCCGTTATTCAGAAGTCAGGGTTGTGAGGGACGAGCGTGGACTTGCTGTAGATTTTATTCGGAGCACCGAAAACTACCCTCAGTATGGTAACAATGATGATCGTGTCGATTTGATCGCAGTCGATATTGTGAAGCGATTCATGAATAAACTGCGAAAACAAAAGACCTATCGGGAAGCAATTCCCACCCTATCGGTTCTGACGATCACTTCAAATGTTGTCTACGGAAAAAAGACGGGCACTACTCCTGATGGGAGAAGAATTGGCGAGGCCTTTGCTCCTGGAGCAAATCCTATGCATGGCCGCGAGACCCACGGTGCAGTGGCGGCAATGGAATCGGTAGCAAAGATTCCTTATCGCTACGCCAGGGATGGCATTTCCAACACTTTCTCAATTATCCCGAAGGCTTTGGGATCAACGGAGAAGGATCAAGTTACAAATTTGATCGGATTGTTGACAGCCTATTTTCATGATGGGGGCCATCACATTAATGTGAATGTGCTTGATCGCGATACTCTTTTAAAGGCGATGGATCATCCCGAGGAGTTTCCGCAACTCACAATTCGTGTGTCGGGTTATGCCGTCAATTTTATCAAACTGACACGTGAACAGCAGGAAGAAGTTGTGCGTCGCACTTTTCACGAGAAATTAGGCACCTGATGTCCGTGAAGGGACGCATTCACTCAGTTGAAACTTGCGGTACCGTGGATGGTCCTGGGGTTCGTTATCTTGTTTTTATGCAAGGTTGTTCGCTTCGTTGCCTGTATTGTCACAATCCCGATACCCGTCATCCACATGAGGGGCGTGAGGTGACGGCAGAGGAGCTCTTTCGTGAGATTTGGCGGTACCGAACTTATTTTGAAAAGTCTGGAGGCGGAGTTACATTTACGGGAGGAGAGCCGCTTCTCCAACCTGACTTCATAGGAGATCTTGCGGAGGCTTGTCGCGATGCCAATATTCACACGGCTCTCGATACATCAGGATTCAATTTTCAGAGAGATTCGAAACAATCATGGGCTGTCGATTCTGTGGACTTGGTTCTTCTCGACATCAAGGCTTTTGACCCCAAGACGTACAGAAAAGTGACGGGAGTTAAATTGGGGCCAACATTGAATATGCTTGAATACTTGGAAGAAATCGGAAAAAAAACCTGGGTGCGCTTTGTTCTTGTTCCTGGATTGACCGATTCAGTGGATGAGGTCACCTCCCTCGCAAATATAATATCGCATAAAAAGAACATTGCGAAAGTTCAGGTGCTTCCCTTTCATAAGATGGGAGAATACAAGTGGAAGCAAATGGGATTTAAATATGAATTAGACAAGACGTTGCCCCCAAGCCGAGAGCAACTGACCAGCGTTCAGGAAATATTTAGACGATTTGGATTGGAAACTGAATAAATTTATTTCAGTTCCCCTCGCTTGCTCCCGTGATCAAATCCATTTTACCCATTGTATGCCCCCCATTTTGAATGTTATTGCTCGCCCGATTTATCCTTTACATATTTGGAATACACAAAAACGGGAATATCAAGTGAACCTAAATGTTGGTCGATCAAAGGCTTTACGTCTTTCCATTCGAGACCTCCGACTCCCGTGGCAAGTTTTGTGATGGCGAGGCTTTTGTATCCATTTGATTTTACTTCCGAGGCCAATTTCTTCAGGCAATGGCCAACATTGCTCAGGGTTGCCTTGCCCGGATGTTGTCCTTTGGAGAGAGGTGGCTTTTGGGTGAGAAGACTTATGATGGCACTGCTTCCCGGCCCCTTCCAGGTCCAGGAGTCTCCTTCGCTCGGTGATCGAGACTGACAGTAGTGACGAAAGTCCTTATAGAGTGAGGGCCATCGTTCACGAAGCTGTAAGGCCAGACCTTGTTTGAAATCGTCATCTACAGCGACACCATGAGCGAGGGCCTCTGCCTTTGAGAGTAAGATATCCCCTTCGACTTCGCGAATCATTTTGAAGCTCCTTTGAGAAGAATTAAGACGAGTATAGATTGTCCATATGGAACCTTAACTAACTATCAGATGATTTGTAATTCATCAAATCTGATAAATGAAAGATCTTGATAATTAGAGATCTTAGTAAATAAAAAGCTTGATTATTCTATTCGATCGGTGAGTAGATGTTTTAGCAATCAAAAAACGCGGATTCGGAGGGGTCATTAATATGTTGTCGAAGTCGCAGGCGAAGGCATTTTTTCTGGTGGGGACCCTGGGGTTTTCTGCCATTTTTGTGGGTTTAACGATTGATACCTTTCAGAGAATCCCAGCTCAGACGAGGTCAGAAAATCTAACTCCAGAGGTGATACGCGGGAAGCACTTGTTTGATCGCAACAATTGCATGGGGTGTCACACAATTCTGGGTGAGGGGGCTTATTATGCGCCCGAACTCACAAAAGTTTTTGAGCGGCGTGGAGAAGTATTTATTAAGGCCATGCTGCGTGATCCTGAGTCGATGTATCCGGGTCAGCGTAAAATGACGAACTACAAGTTCACAGAAGAAGAGATTGGCGATTTCACGGCTTTTCTAAAATGGATTGGTGAAATGGATCTCAATGGTTTTCCGCCTAAGCCTGATTTGGGGCAAATTGCCTCAGTTGGGAACTCGGGAGACACAGCTTCTTCTCCTTTGGTAAAAAGGGAAGACAGACCTCAGGTTTTCAACCAACTTTGTGTGGCTTGTCATTCTCTTGGCGGGCAAGGCGGCCAAGTGGGGCCTGCTCTTGATTCGATAGGTGCGACCCGCGATATTGAGTTTCTAAAACTTTGGCTAAGAGATCCTGTGTCAGTTAAATCAGACTCCAAAATGGCGAAAATGCCACTGTCCGAAGAGCAAATTGTTGAGCTAGCTGCATTCCTTTCGAACTTGAAGGGTGGGAAATAAATTATGAAATATCAGTCACAAAAGGTCGCTTACTGGTTTTTTGCCGTTTGCATGCTGTTGTTGAGTCTTCAGTTAGTTTATGGCTTTATCATGGGGTTTGCCCACATGGGATACGATGGGCTTCATGCTGTTATCCCGTTTAACACGGCCCGAGCTGTTCACACCAATCTGTTGGTAATGTGGTTGCTGGCGGGCTTTATGGGGTCTGCCTACTATATCATTCCTGAAGAGGCGGATCGGGAACTACTTTCGGTAAAATGGGCGTATGTCCAATTGATTGCATTTGTAACCGTGGGAGTCACGGCAGTCATTGGTTTTCATTTCAATTGGTGGGAAGGCAGAAAATTTCTCGAGATACCACGCCCACTTGATTATCTCGTTGTTGTAGATGTGCTCTTGTTTATAGGCTTGATTGGTGGAACGATCTGGAAGGGTCGCCGCTACACAACTACAAGCATTGTTTTGTTTTTTGGTCTGCTAACAGCTGCCCTGCTCTATTTGCCGGGCATGATCGACACTGATCATCAAACGATGGACTCTTACTGGCGTTGGTGGGTTGTACATCTTTGGGTGGAGGGTGTTTGGGAATTGATCATGGGTGCGATATTGTCATTTCTACTGATTAAGTTGACAGGGGTTGACCGAGAGATCATTGAGAAGTGGCTTTATATAATCGTCGGATTTACCTTTTTGAGCGGTATTTTGGGCACTGGCCATCACTATTATTATATTGGGACTCCTCGATACTGGCTCATTGTTGGTGGACTATTTTCGGCTTTGGAGCCTGTGGCATTCTTAGGTATGGCGATTTACGCCCTGTCGATGGCAAAAAAGGGAGGGCGAACGCCAGACAATCGGATCGCAATGCTTTGGACACTTGGCTGCGCGGTACTTTCTTTTGTTGGAGCAGGCTTTCTAGGTTTTGCTCATACTTTGCCTCAAGTTAACATGTACACTCATGGGACTCTCGTCACCGGAATGCACGGGCACATGGCCTTTTGGGGTGCCTATGCCTGCGTGGTTTTAGCGATCATCACTTATGCTATGCCGCATTTAACGGGTCGTAAGCTGCAGGATTCAAGCATGAACTCATTCGCTTTCTGGACTTCAAATATTGGAATGATTTCGATGACACTGGCTTTTGGGGTTGCTGGCATTGCGCAAGTATATCTCGAAAGGAAGATGGGTTTAGATTTCTTGGTTGTGCAGAAGGAACTCGAAGTCCATTTTTTTGGTCTCGTGCTTGCGGCCTCTCTTTTTTCTCTTGGAATCGGTGCCTTTGTTTGGAATTTCATTCGGTTCGGGGGTCCTGTCGGTCAAGTTCGTAGCTAGAAAATCGAGGAGTGTTTTTGTCCACAATTTTTGTGCCTGCCGACAATGAAATTGAGGTCTTTGAGCGCTGTTTTAAAAATCAGTTGCCCGTGATGATAAAAGGTCCAACGGGATGTGGTAAATCTCGACTTGTCGAGTTTATGGCGGATCATCTGGACCTTCCAATCGTAAAAGTGGCCTGTAATGAGGATACGAACTCGGCTGATCTTCTGGGTAGGTTTTTAATTAAAGGTGGGGAAACGGTGTGGCAGGACGGTCCCGTCACCCAGGCTGTTCGAACGGGGGCAATTTTGTACCTCGATGAGATAGCAGAGGCTCGTGAAGACGTGGTTGTTGCGATCCATCCTTTAACTGACCATCGTCGCGAAGTGTACCTGGATAAAATAAGCGAGGTGGTGGTCGCTCCTTCTCGGTTTATGTTTGTTGCAAGCTTTAACCCCGGTTATCAACGGGGTTTGAAGGAGTTGAAACCTTCCACGCGACAACGCTTTGTTAATATCAGCATGAGCTATTTACCCTTAGAAAAGGAAGCCAATCTTTTGGTTCAGTTGACGGGTGTTGAGTTTAAAGTCGCAAAAGCCATGTGCCTGCTAGCCCAGAATGTTCGGAAGATGAAAGAACATAACCTCAAAGAGACCCTTTCTACGCGCCTGATGGTTAACTCTTGCCGTCTTATCGTGGATGGTATGAATCCACGACGAGCTTGCCATGCCGCAATTGCGGAATCTCTATCAGATGATGGTCTTGTTGTTGATGCGTTGAAAGACATGATCAACCTGAGTCTATAGTGGATCTTCTTGAAAAGATTTTTCAGAAATATTGGACTTCGCCATCTCAGCGACGAAGACGTCAGCCGTCGACTGTCGAGTTTTCAAAACAGGAAGCTTACCTTAAGACGGTTGCTCAGGTGATTTTGGGGACGGGTGAGCCCGTTCAACTTATTCCAGCCCGAACTTTTGTGGGTTTCGCTGAGGGGCATTTGTTTTTGCCCGAATGGGTCGGTCAATTTTCAGACGCAGCCCTCAACCGAAAGGCCTACCTTTATTTGGTATTAAAATCCTGTGCATCAAAAAGATTAAATCTTGTTTCAAAAATGAAGACCATTTCGCCTTTGGAAGGGAGGATCGATTTTTTGTCTCGTTCAGTTGATGTGAATATTTTTTTGGACAATCAATTTCCTGGGTTTGCGAGTTTTGAAAATGAGTTTATTTCGCACCTATTAAAGGAGTGTCCGGACTATAAGTTGACTCAGTTTCAGGATCTCTATTTGTATTGGCGCTCGGCCTTGACGACTCGGACGCCTCATCCTCCATTTTCTGTTAAAAAGAGGGAGGGCTTCAGAGTCAACGAGGCTGTTCCTGCCTTTGTCGCGATGACAGTACCATTTTTGTGCCAGGCTTTCTCCACTGGTTCTGTCGAGGTCGATGAAAATCAGGCTTTGGACGGTCAGCGTCCCAAGGGCACCGAAAAGGAGAAAGCAGCGATCGATCCGACAAAAAATATTTCTTTGGAAGAGCAGAAAAAAAATGCGAATCCAGTCTCTCATTCATTTGAGAAAATAGAGACCTTAGACGATTATCAAGGCGGATATCGATTTGATTCTGGTGATGATGAAATTGAGTCTCATGCCAATGCTCTCGAGGAACTTGAAATGAAACAAGTGACCCTTGGTGGCGAAACGGCCAAGTCAGTGTACAAGGCAGACAGTATTGTACTTTTTCAACGCCAATCGCTCAGGACAGGCATTTCCAGTTTGGCGAAAGAAAGGGTGTATCGAGAATGGAGTCATAGCAGTGGTCGATATTTAGAAAACCACTGTCGCATCTTTCTGAATAGAATTCCGATTGCGCCGTCAGATGATCAATCGTTTCAAGCAAGAATAAAAGAAGGAGACAATCCAAATTGCAAGAGTGGAGACGTCTCATACAAAGTGTCGTGAATGAGCCACTTTGGCAGCGACGTCAGAAAGATGGTGTTGAGCTCGACGAAGATGCTGTCATTCGCTATTTAGTGAATTTGAAAACCAAGAGTGCTGATGACGGACGCTTTTACGCCACAAAGAGAAAATTGATGTCAGACGTGTCTGTGCTGGTTCTATTTGATCAATCCTTATCGACCGATTCTTGGATTGGAGATTTGCGTGTTCTTGATATTATTTTAGAGTCAATTGGACTTGCGGGACTTCTATTCGAGGAAATAATCAGAGATGTTATGGTTGCGGGTACGTGGAGTGCCACCCGTCATCATTGCGATTACCATGTCTACAAGAATTTTGAAAATTCATGGCGGGATTTTTATCAGGTTGGTAAGTCGATAACGCCACAGGGATACACTCGCTTGGGGCCATCGATTCGTCATAGCGTTGAGATTTTGAGGCTAAATAGATCGCGGAAAAAGATTCTACTCATTCTAACTGATGGCAAACCAACGGACCTCGATCACTATGAGGGCACACATGGACTAAACGACGTGCGTAAGGCATGTCTGGAAGCGGAGGAAATTGGTATATTCCCTTACGCCCTCACTATCGATAAAAAAGAAAAAAACTATTTTTCTCTCATGTTCAAACGATACGCCGTCCTGCCATCGGCTGAAACATTTGCCGATCAATTGCTCCGTATCCTTCTAGCAGCTCTCAAGTAGTCAAGGGAACAGACTACTTTTAATTTTTTAAGGGTGCTGTCGGTATTTCACTTCGGCTCTTATCCTCCAAAATGGCTGGCCTGTGCTTCAATATTCTTGTAGGAACTCAGAGGGATCGTTTTCTTCTCACGTGTGGAATTTAGAGATAAGGAACTCATCTCTCTGTGAGTTTTATAAATAAGTGGTCGGATATCCTCATTGAAAAACCCGATGGCCGAATCGAAGTCATCACAGGATTCCAGTCTTTCGAATGCCTTTCCCAATTCTATGGCTCCAACCGTATATGAGGATGACTTGAGCTTGTGCCCAAGCCGTGTTAGTTCAGTCAGGTCCTTGTATTGCTCATAGGTATTTTCAAAAGACAAAACCTCCCTGAGGCTTTTCAAATAGAATTTCAATACCTTACTTGTAGCCACCTTCCCTATTTTCTCACTGAGAGATTCCAGCGCCATCGGTAGCGTCGCCTCGCTCGCAGAACTCAAGTAGCGATCCAATCGGTTCTTTACGTGTTCCAAAGAAATTGGTTTCGAAATCACTTCATCCATTCCTGAATTCATACATGCGATTTTGTTTTGAGTACTTACGTCAGCAGTCATTGCCAATACAGGAATAAAGTGATTTCCAAGCTTTCTTATCCTTTTGGTTGCTTCAAATCCATCCATCTCAGGCATCTGGCAATCCATAAGGACCATAGAAAATGATTTTCCTTTTTGAATAATCAAAGAAAGGGCCTCGCTTCCATTTGTGGCAATAACGGACTGAAAACCCAACTCCTTCAAGATCGCTGAAACGACAATTTGATTTGACTTCACATCTTCAGCAACCAAAATCAAATCTCGGCCATTCTGATCCAGTGACTCTGCTTCTCCCTTTATTTTTTTAATTTTCTTCACTTTTGAGGTAGGGGCAACAGTCACCTTGGCTGCTTTCAGTGGGATTTCGAAATTTATCTCGGTTCCACTTTGAACTTTTGAAAAGATTTTGAGTTCTCCACCCATAGCTTGGACAAGCTTCTGGCTGATACAGAGACCTAGTCCGCATCCGGGTTCGCCAGATGTGCCGGATTTCTCAAATTGGACAAAGGGTTGAAAGATCTTTGCAGTTTGGTCGGGTGTCATGCCAATGCCTGTGTCTTGGATTGCAAACCTGAATTCCTGCACTTCTTTTTTGAGTCTTTCGACCGTGAGGATAACACCTCCCGTACTTGTAAATTTAATCGCGTTTCCAATTATATTGAACAAGATCTGAGCTAGCCTTTCCCTGTCTCCGTTTACCATTACTGGAAATTCAGGCCGAAATTTTGAGACCAAGTAAATTCCCTTGGCTTCGGCTTTTGGATTCAGTCCATTTAAAATACCCTCGATGAGCTTTTTCAAGTCAAAATCCTTGCTCTTGATGTCCACCATGCCAGCCTCAAACTTGGAGAATTCAAGAATATCATCTACAATTCTCATCAGAGTCCTGCCAGAATCAGATATTGTCTGGAGAAACTGTGGATCAGGTTTCTCATCTTGCCTCTTGATAAGGAGGTCAGACAAAGCAACAATCCCATTGAGTGGTGTTCTAATTTCATGGCTCATCGTAGCAAGAAATTGGGTTTTTAGATTCGACGACCGCAAAGTTTCACTTTTAGACTTTTTGAGCGAAAGGAGATCTGCGCGCATTAATCTGTGGTCATTAAGAAGAATGAGGCCTGAAAGCAGGGTCAAAGACAAAGATCCATAAAAAAGCCAGTCGATATGCCTTTCAACAAATGAAGACTCAGAGAGGACTATCGGATGGACAGCCTCAACAATTTCTCTATTAAAGTTACTTAAATGATCAATCAAAAACCCGATTTTAGCTAAGTTAATTTGGCCTACAGAGTCAAGAGTTTGAAGTGATTGAATCGTTAATGACTTTTCGATCCATTCGTTTCTGAGGGAATGAAACAAGGTATTTTCTTCTGCACTATTTGATTCCAAAGAATTTAGCGTCTGGAAATGGGAATCAATTTTTTTTGTCGAATCTTTCAAGAAATCCAATGAAGAGAAAGAGTTCTCTCTGTGGGAGGTGACAAGCTTGAGGAATGGCTCCCAGGTTCTCAATTCGGAGACAATTGAACTCAATAGTTGTTGCTTCTTTAGAGCTTCGTACCTTCTGTTGATTAATTCCCTGGCGCTTGAGTTTTCACGCTGCAATTGTATCGAGATCAGGGCGAGTGCACCCATTCCAAAAAATAAGACAAACTTCCACAAGAATCCCTTTTTAAAGTTCAAGTTCTAGAATCCTTATTAGCAACTGATATCATTCCAATCATTTCCTTTAAAATCTGGATACAAGAATGAGGCTCCAAAGGCTTCCGGATATAAGTGGGAGAAAAATCAGCATGATCATCCGTGTGCTTCCGCACCTTAGATTCTTCTGATCGAGAGATCAACAGGAAGGTTTTAGGAAAATGTTTTGCGAATTTTTTCCAAAGATCCAAGCCCGACTCCGGTCCTGACAAAAAAATGTCTGAGATAACAATATGAAATAATGGCTCCTGAGTGAGAGTGTGCACCATCAATTGCGCGGCTTCAGTGTAGCTAATCGCCCATTTATATTGAACAGGCACTCCCAGCGAGGAAAAAATGAATTCCCATATAGGCTCAAAGGTAAAATCATCCTCGACGATCAGGATTTTCACAGGCGACAGTGAGCTGGCTTCGGGCTCTAGATTCTCCGTCGAAGGAATTGTCGGCATTGAAAAATCTTCTTTTTGCTGCATGATGGCCGGCCTTTTCGCTTGTTTTGATGACGTCCCGTCGCGAGCTTAAGGGGCTAAGTTTAATTGGGAATGGAGCCAGCATGAAGTTTTCTCCATATGAATTTGACGAGTCTGAGCAGACCAAATATGGTGGCGAGATGCGTGCCCGAATATTGTATATTGAGGATGACCCTGTTTACCACGTGCTTGTCCGGGGCACCCTACCAGGCATTGATCTTTTGGTTGTGGAGAGAATTAAGGAGGCGGAAAGGGCATTACTTTCGTTCCAATTCGATGCCATTCTCGTAGACATTGAGTTGCCGGATGGAAACGGGATTGATTTTATTTTCAATAATATTTCTAAGGGGCTTCTAAAGGATATTCCAATCGTTTTTCTCACGGGAGAACCTTCCATTTCTCACAAGGTTACGGCATTTAGCCTGGGAGCCGACGACTTTATTATGAAACCATTTGAACCGCTTGAACTCAGGGCGAGGCTTTTTTCTAAAATCGAAAAGAGCAGGAGAGATATGGCCCAGGGTGAAATAAGGCGCGTTGGTGATCTGATAATTGATTTCGCGAAATACAAGGTGTTTCTAGATAAAGGGGGAGCAAGGGTGGACTTGCAATTGACTCTCATAGAAACGAGAATTCTAGATCTTTTATCAAGAAGACAAGAGATTGTGTTTAGCCGGGAGAAAATTCTGGATACTGTGTGGCCAGGGACATGCATAACTGACAGAACCGTTGACACTCATATTGCAAATCTCAGACGTAAAATCAAAGGCTCAAGGGTTGGTCTGGTTACCATCAAGGGTGTCGGTTATTCAGTTGTCGTCGAGCCAGGCCGTACTTAGCACTCTCTCATTTTTAAGATTTGCTCGCCGGAGGAAAGGCGAGCAGTCCGGTTTTAGATAGCGATTGATGATTTGTGGCCCACCGCTTTGAATTGGGTAGTAGCCAAAACATCAGCAAATGAAAAACACGTCTTGGAATCATTTTTTTCAGACAACCAAAAAGTAATGCGTCAGGAGTTGCTGGGATGAAGAGACGCGGATTTCGCTTGAGGATGAGTCCTACAATTTTTTTTGCGATATCTTGCGGACTCCTCTGAGAGAGCAGCATGAGTTTCTCTATAAATGGTGCCATGTGATGGTAATAGTCGGAATACGGACCCTCGAGTTCTTGGCTCAAAGTCGCCGTTTTTGTGAGGTATACTTTTTTGTAGGACTCTGAGTTGACGAAGCCAGGCTGGACGAGACTGACATGTATTCCAAAGGGCTTTAACTCGTGCCAAAGAGATTCTGAGGCTCCCTCAAGAGCGTGTTTTGAAGCCGTATAGGAGGCCATTGTTGGCATTGCGACAAATCCGCTGACCGAGGAAACATTAATAATTCGTCCAAACCCCTTCTCCCTCATTGAAGGGATAATGCGACGGATAAGGTCTATCGGCCCAATGTAGTTGGTTTCGATTTGATGGAGTTCTGAAGTCGCATCCATATGTTCCATGACTGAGCGATAGGAAATCCCCGCGTTATTGATAATCACGTCAATGGACTTCCATTTCCTATAGACATCGGAAACGATGGCACCCCGACTTGTCTCAGACCTAACATCCAATTCTTTAATGATAAAATTTTCATTTTCTGTAAATACCTGCCGCAAGCGATGAACTGAGGTCGGGCGCGCGGTAACCACCACTCGAAAGGAATTCAATCAGTGGAGCTCTTGAGCAAGGGCGAACCCAATTCCCGAGCTACATCCGGTCACTAGAACGACCAACTTTTCCTTATCGTTATTCAAGGCAGACCTCCGTGAATCCAATTGTAGCAAGTCTGACTCATTTACCAGAGGTGTGTGAATCCAGTTTAAAGGAGGTGTGGAGATTTCTTGACAAGACTTGGACTGGAAACGCAATCAAGAGAGGCAGTTGTAAGGAGGTACTTGTTCGAATATAGTGTTATCTATATGAAATACCTGGCCATTTTGCTCCTGACTGGTGGTGTATTGGGATTTTTTGCCTTCAGGGGTTGGGGAATCAGTGCCTATATCGGAGGTTTGACGAGATCGCTATCTGAGCAGTCACTCCACGCTAAGAGGACGGAAGATGTCGTCATGTCCGCAAATAATCCGATTGGTTCAGCCCTCGTTCTTCACGGACTGAACTTCGATGCGGAGGGAATGAGGCCGATTGCTCGATTGCTACAGAGTGCGGGGTACAATGTTCTCGCTCCGCGTTTGATTGGGCACAAGGCCGATCCGGAATCAGTTTTTTCGCTGCAGAGAGAGGCGTGGAATAAGCAGGTTGAGATTTGGTCAAGGGGACTGGCGAGGCCTTTTTTATGCGTCGGATTTTCGCTCGGCGGCCTGATTCTCTTGGAAAGGCATATCTCTCAGAACATCCATTGTGACTACTACATCGGATTTTCACCTGCGCTTTCGGTTCATATTCCCTCTTGGGCTGTAGACACTGTTCGAGCGGTTTGGCCGAGTAGAGTTCTTGTTCCAAGCGGTATTCCTTTAAAATATCGTCATTTTGATTTCATCGGATTGATGCCGACTTTTTCTGTTTTTGATATACTTTCAGAGTTTGACAAAGAGCTCAGTGTCAAAAGAGATATTCCTCTCAAGGGAGTTATTTTTATTGATCCTCGCGATCTCGTGGTAAATGCCCAGGGAGTGAAGGAACTCACTCAGACTTTTTTTCCAAATTTTAAATTTATCGAAATCCAGGCCTTGCCCCTCGATGAGCGACATGCCTATCACATGGTCATTGACGAGGATCACGTCGGCGCAAGCCAGTGGGCCACAATGGTGCAGTTAGTTCATGAGGATCTGGACCAGTTGGGCCGCTCACGCCAGGGAAGCGAAGTGAGTCGAGAAAGTAAGTCGGGTAATTGAGTCGGGTAATGGAGTCGGGTAATGGAGCCGGGTAATTTGGGCCAGGTAATTGAGCCGCGTAATGGAACTCAAACGAAGTCTTGAAATTTGATTCAATTCATGTTTTGGTCGATTCTATGAAAGTGGAGTGGATCAGCTTTTTTCTTTTTGGTATTGCGGCTCTCATTCATTTTGGTTTCTTTTTCTTCGAGGCAATTCTCTATCAGCGTCGAGGATTTCATGAAAAATTGGGTATTTCTGAACGTGACCATCAAATTCAAAAAGTTTGGGCTTTAAATCAGGGCTTTTATAATTTGTATCTCAGTGTGGGTACGCTGACTGGACTTTATTTTGTTATGCAGAAGCAAATCATGCTTGCAGGTGTTTTAACGAGTTTTTGTGGCGTCTCCATGATAGTTTCCGGGTGCGTACTTTGGCTTTCGGTCCCCCGATTGCGTGCGGCTGCATTACTGCAAGCGATACCTCCCCTGCTAGGATTTTTGTTTCTCTCATTTCATATTATTAAATAGTCGAGGCCGGACGGTTTGCAAATGAGTCTAGACTTGAAGCGCCCTCGACCTGACGGGCTCTGGACCTGATGGGCTCTCGACCTGACTCGCTCTGGACTTGCGTCAAACCTCATGTATGCCTAGAGTTTAGATGTTCAAGCGAACATCTTATTGAAGGAGCCTGTGGCAATGGTTCGTTTTCATTATATTTCCCTTCTGACTTTTCTTTTGATGATCATCTCGGCAGATGTGGCCTCGGCTCACAACGTCCCTGTTCAAGGGCGAGTATTTATCGGATCAACTGTTGTCGATCCAGTAAACGTCAACGCGGAGTTGAACACTCAAGGATTAAAGGAAGTGGATTCAATGCCACAGGTCGGCGTCGAAATTTTATATCCTGTTCTTAAATATGTCGATGTTGGGCTTCGCTACACCAAGCGCAATATTTCGCGAGATGAATTAATCTCGGTTTCGTCAACTGAATTCGAGTCTCAGATTGATCAGGATTCGGCTTTGGCCGTGGTGCGAGTTCCATTTCTTAAAACGAACATCCTTCGAATAGATGTCTTTGCTGGATTCGGTGGTACCAACACAACCTACAAGATCAAGACTGCTACACAAGATGGAGAGTTGACTCGAAAGGATACCAATGCCTGGTTTGCGAGTCCCTACTCCAGCTATGGAGGATCTGTGGCGATTGGTTACAATAAATTTTATTTTGTTGTGGAAGGCGGAGTTGAATCCAATGAGGTAAATGGCTTTAAGAGTACTGGAACAGTGAACAGTCTTAACACAATAGATCTTACTGGGACCTATTTTACTGTAGGTTTGATGTTTGATGGCATCGCAGCCAGCAGTAAATAGAAAATAATTTTTAGTTGCGATTTCCGACAAATTTTTATCTTGTTATTATCCCTGTATTCATCTCCGGATTGTTCCTATGCCGATGATCGTTCCTATGCGGATGATTGCTCCTACGCGCACGATTATTCCTGTTCGGAGGCCTTTCCGCGATGAATGATTTTTCCCACAAGCATCAGGATTGGCAATGACGAAAAACAGACGACAATAAATGCGCCGGCCGGAAGATCCCAGATGTAACTGAGCCAGAGGCATGAAAAGCTCAAGACAAATCCAAGGGTCCAACCAAATAGAAGACGGGAACGAATGGTTTTGAACAGAAGAGAACCGACGACAGATGGAACTATTAAATAAGCGAAGACCTGTAGCACCCCGGCCACGCTTACTGAAGAAGTAATAACGACACCAAAAAGGGCATAAAACAAGAAGTCCCAAAAACCTGAAATATTATTGGAACCATGAAACGAAGCGGCCAAAAGTTGGCGACGAAAAATATAGTGAATCATCGAAACGGCCAAATAAATGAGTCCTGTCTTAAATACATCTGGCCAGGTGACCCAAAGAACTTGCCCGACCAAGATATCTTTGATGTGTTCAGCACCATGTGCAATTTTGTCGACGACAAGAACGATCGTAGCAGAAGCCAGAGCATACACGATCCCAATGATGGCTTCCTGTGAGAACTGCTTCTCATGTTTTCGAGCGATTGCAAACAATGCGGCTGCACAAAATGTGCAGCCGAGAGAAGTCAGGTAAGTGGCAGGCGAGTGGTGATCAAATCCAAAATAAATGGCGAGAGTTGCGCCAAAGGCGGCGACTTGCGCTAAACTTAAATCAACAAAGATAACACCTCTAGCCAAAACGTGAAGGCCTAGGTAGCAATGAATCCCAGCAAGAATAAGACACATAGCAAATGGCGCCGCTAAAAAGTGAAATACCTGGATCCAATCGTGCTGCATCAGAAACTACTCCCTAATTTTTACCCTCGATGGACGCAACCAATTTCTCAAAGAGATCATCAATTGTTTTCACTTGAGGTGATCCATCAACGGCAACGGCCACAGTTTCTATTCTGATATTTGGAAGCTCCTTCACAATCTTATTAGTTACAGTAGGGTCAAAATAGTTTTCGACCAAGATAAGTGAGATCTTTTGATTTTTCATCAGATCTATCACATTCAGAATGTGACCAGAGGTGGGGGGTAGCCCTGGTTTAGGTTCAAGTATTACTTCGTTGGAGATTTGAAATCGATCAAAGAAGTAGGATAAGGTTTTGTGATAGGACACAATTTTCTTAATTCCAGACCTCTCGATCCGTGCCTTCCAGTCTGCGCTTTTCGTTATTAAACGCGATTGCAAAGACTTTGCGTTTCTCTCATATTGAACAGCATTCCCGGGATCGAGTTCACCAAGTCTTTTGGAAATAATAACTGCAATATCTCCAAGCCTCTTCGGATCGAGAGTGACATGTGGATTGCCCAGCGGGTGGACGTCTCCTGCTGCCCGTGAAACTTTACCAGTCGTCACTTCGATCGGCTGAACGAGTGAACCGACCTCGAGGAATCCACTTTTACCCTTTGCAATTTTTGGATTTCGTGCTCCTTGCATGAGACTGGGCAGCCAGCCAACTTCCAAATCAAGCCCCACAGAAACCAAGAGATCTGCCCGGCTCACTTTAATCATAAAAGAAGGCTTTGCCTCGATGAAGTGAGGATCCTGAGTGCCCTTTGCGATGCCCTCAACAGAAACGTGTTCTCCACCAACCTCTTCAGCGACAGCTCGTAAATCACTAATAGTTGTGACCACATTTAATTTTGCAAAAGCCAATGGCGAGAAAAAAAGCAAAAGAATTGTAACCAAAAAGATTTGTTTCACTGACATCTCCTTCTTAAGAATGATTAGTAGGAATGTGCGGGGTGAGCGCCAATGGTGACGTTGTACTGCAATCCAAGGGTGTCCTCATGTCTATCGTTTCCAGATGTCTCGAGGTGATCATATTGAAGCCGGAACCCGGAAAACTCAGTGGGAAAGAAGCCAACCAAATAACTCTGCTTATTTTGTTTAGGTATTCCTTCGGAGTGGGTCGTGCCCAGGACTTCATAGCGCGCTTGGGCCCACCAGCGCTGAGCAAATTGGTATTGGACCCAAGACGCATATCCGGCGAGTTCAGCAATAGATGGGGAGTTAGAATCGGCTGGGTCAAACAATCGGCCAGGTCGACGACCATCCAAATATTCTGTGGACCAAATAAAAGCCTTGTACTTTCCGCCTTTGGCTGGACGCCACTTGAGAGTGAGGTCTGCACCAGTAAGCTCGGCAATTTCATTCAGTTCATTTTTGCCCTGTGTACTTGAAAGGCCAAATTCCAGTGTGAGATCGTCCGTTAAATCCCATAAATTTTTGAAGTGAACGAGTCCGCCTGTGTGGTTCGAATCCGTGCTGCCGTAGAGTTCTTCATTTGTCAGACTAAAAGCCTGGAGCGTCAATTCAGAATACCAAGAAGCAGGCAAGAGCAGGGAAGCCGAAATTCCACTTTCGTTGAGTCCTTCATCACCAACCAATTTTTGGAGAATCAGAGGCGCATCAATAAAAGGGAAAGCATGTGTGTGAAGTTGGTTGTGTTTGCCAAACGCCATCTTAAATTTACCAGCACGTAGTGTGATTTTTGGAAGCGATATTGTCTCAAGAAAAACTTCCTCTGGATCGATGGAATATTCGCCGCCAGCCTCTTGACCCACAGAAAAGAGGGCACTGGCCCGCAAATATGAATCTACGTCAGACATGAATTGGAGTTCAGCCTCTTGCAGAGAAAAGCCTTTATGTGCTGGCTCCTGCGGGTCGCTGGAGACCCCGCTTCCATTTAGATAGAGTCCGAGAAAATTAACGCTGACATCTGGATTCGCTCTGCCTTGGGCATGACTGAAAGAGCAGGAAAGTAGAATAATAAATGAAATGAGTTGCTTCATAGAGACCCTCCGATCGATAACGATCAAATATTCAAATTAGATTTGAAATTGTGAAATTCCTAATTTAGTGAGAAATGAGAAATATCTGGACGAGGTGGTCCACGAGCGAATTCATTTTCGTTCTCAAATTCAAGGAAGAGAGAAGAGTCGTATTTAAAATTTGCGAAGTGTTTAATAGTGTTAGTTTGAATCGAATCAATTTTTGGCGTATCTGCGCTTGAGGAAGTATGAATGAGTGTGCAAAGCAGACATTCGCTTTCAAGCGAGTGTTTGGCGCCAGATTGAAAGTGCAAGTGGGACAAAATGAAAATTGAGTGAAAACAGAAAACGAGAGCAGCAATGAAAAAAAAACAACCTTGTTCTCACAGGTCCTTATAGCTAGCGCAGAAGTAAAATGCAATTGCTATATGACAAGACCTATTGATTCTTAGTGTCAATTCCTCGCCTTGATTCCTGAAACTTGCGGCTTGTGGTGCGGGTGCCGGCTCAGGCCCGGGGTCGCCTGTAAATGAAAGTCATTTTTATGTAATTCAAGTCAACCAAGATATTTTCTGTCTTCTGCTCTCACTTCTGCTTCGAAGGCATCGAAAGACTCAATGATTCGAAATGGCCGCTTCAATGAAACCATATATTTCTGAGAATTCCTCCCGGCCAACCAAAGCGTAACTTTGGTATTCAAATTACGATCCAAAAAATTTAAGTATTTTAGGTACTGATCCTTTGCCCCGTCCTTCCTGTCGGATGTGGAACTGAGAACCAAATGCGTCGCTTTGTATCGAACGCAGACCGCCGCGAGCTCAGTCTTTGGCATGTGCGCTCCAAGAAAAAGAGTGTTAGCGCCCAGACTGCCTGCGATGTAAAAGCCAATTGCAATCCCGATGTCATGATAATCTCCCTCAGGAGCGGCGAAAATGATGCGTGGCCCGTTCTTATTTCTTGGTGATTTTCTATCAAACTTAAAGGCCAAGCTTTCTTTGATGATGGCAGATAGAATATGCTCCTCTGCAATTGAGAGGTGACCGGAATCCGCCTGCTGAGAGATCTCAGAGAGGAGGGGTACGATGAGGCAGTTTACCCAACTTAATGGCTTAGGTGTTTCTCTTTTCTGTGTCCCTATTTTGTGATTTTCCAATATCAAATTGCGCACATCTTGCCAGGCGAATTGCTTGGCTTTAGTCATTATTTCCTTCACGAAAGGGCTCAATTTCGGATTTGCAGAACTTCTTTCTCCAAGATTTTGATTGAGCATCTGATTGAGCTCACTCAAGCTCAATTCAGCGATATCTCCCACCCGATGTCCCATCTGGGTCAGCGAGAACAGGGCCCGTACCTTTAGAACATCGTTTTGGGTATAAAGGCGACGTCCTGTTTTAGAACGTGCCGGCTTAATCGCCGAGTAACGGTCTTCCCAGGCGCGCAGTAAAAATTCACTCACTCCGGTAAGGTCAACGACTTGCCGTATCTTATATGTTTCTATGCCATTGCCCATCGGATAATGCTACCATATCCTATCTTATTGTATACAACAATCTATACAATAGAAATATATTGCGATAAACTACGGTTCAAGACGGAAATCCGAAGTAGAAGTATTCGACACTAGTTTTTAATCAAAAGGAAAGAGATGGACTATGATTTGAGTCTCGTTTGGCTCAGACGTGATCTTCGACTTGAGGATCATCAGGCGCTGAGCAAGGCCTGTTCTGAATCCAATCGAATCGCCGTGATCTTTGTTTTTGATTCCCAGATCCTGGGCAAGCTAAAATCAAAATCAGATCCCAGGGTATCTTTCATTTCCGACTCAATTCGAGAAATTGACAATCAACTGAAGAAACTGGGATCAGGCTTAATTGTTCTGATTGGCGACCCAGAGGTTGAGGTCCCTAAAGTGGCAAAAAAAATGAAGGCCAATGCTGTATTTTTTAATGAGGACTATGAGCCATCCGCAAAATTACGAGACAATGCAGTTCTTAAATTCTTGAAAGAGGAGAATATCAAGGGATTTTCCCTTAAAGACCATGTTATATTTTCTGGACCTGAGCTGAATAAATCCGATGGCAGCCCTTACAAGATGTACACTCCCTACAAGAACGCGTGGCTGAAGAGATTAACACCCAGCGATTATCTTCCAAAAAAGGGGGATAAGCGGAAATTTCTAGCGTCCGGAAATATTTCATCTCTCCCAGTTATTCCGAGACTTGAAGACCTGGGATTTGAAAGATCATCGATTTTAGTTCGGTCCCATAGGCCAGGCAGAAAAAATGGAGTTGGGTGTTTAAATAAATGGGCCTCTGGTTTGCCTGAGTATCACAAAACCCGCGATTTTCCGGGATTGAGTCAAGGCACCTCGGGATTGTCTGTGCACCTTAGGTTTGGGACCATTTCAATTCGAGAATGTGTCCGTCTATGTTTCAAAAGCCCGAATCGGGGGACTGCGATTTGGTTATCGGAGTTGATATGGCGGGATTTCTATCAAATGATTCTTGATCGCTATCCGTATGTTGTCCAGGGTTCATTTAAGAGGGATTGCGACAAAATCGTTTGGGAGGGAAGTCGGGCAAATTTTAAAGCTTGGTGTGAAGGTCGAACGGGATTTCCGATTGTCGATGCGGGGATGAGGCAGTTGAATCAGACTGGATGGATGCACAATCGCTTGAGAATGATCACGGCCTCTTTTTTGGTTAAGGACTTACTCGTGGACTGGAGGAAGGGTGAAGCTTATTTTGCAGAAAAGCTTTTGGATTTTGATTTAGCTGCAAATAATGGTGGCTGGCAATGGTGTGCTTCAACAGGATGCGATGCCCAACCTTACTTTCGAATATTCAATCCAGTACTGCAATCGAAGAAGTTTGATCCAGAATGTAAGTATATAAAGCAATGGGTGCCGGAGCTCAAATCCCTTTCTCCCTCAGAAATACATTGTCTGTCTTTAGGGGCGCCGCAACAGCCAATCAAATCCTTTAAAATTGGAAGAGACTATCCTGAGCCGATTGTTGTTCATTCGCACCAAAAAATGCGCTTTCTTCAGATGTACAAGCGAGGTTCAAATTGAATCCCACTTCAACATTGGGAGTAGGATGTTTGCTTATCGAGGACGGACAGGTTCTATTGGGTATTTCGCGTGCAGCGCTCAGATGATTCGCTGATTATTGTTCAAGCTGATGAGTTATTGGACGTACAATTTTTACCGATCGAATTTTCAATTAATTCTCAGGAGGTCCGACCGATGACTCAGTACTTTATCAAGTCTTCGCTATTAGAAGATCCGAGATCGAATAATTTGCCAACAGAATTTCAAGAGAATAATCTCGTTTATTTTTTTAGCGGAGGAAATTAGGAGATGAAGAGGATCGCATTTTTAATAGCCAGTACATTTTTTGGTAATTGCGCAGCGGCCAAATATTTTTACACCCTTGAGTTTGCATCGACAGTTCAAACACAGAATGACCAAAGAATTCCAGGAAAAGGTGGAACAGATTTTTCATTTACTGAATTTGGAAAAGGCCCGTTTGCGAGTTATCGGATCTATCTTGGGAATCGCTGGGAACGGCACGAGTTGCGTGCTCTGTATGCCCCTTTTTCAATACGCGAGAGTGCAAGACTTAAGAAGACTACGGTTTTTGATGACTCCGTCTTTCAGGCAGGTGTTGAAACCGAGGGCTATTACCAATTTAACTCCTATCGCTTGACGTATTCCTACGGCCTTGAGAAAGGAGGCGATTGGGATATTCGGTGGGGATTTACGGCAAAAATCCGCGATGCTGAAGTCACTCTCTCGCAAGGAAGCTTGGTGGCGGCTAAAAGCAATTTAGGTTTTGTTCCCTTAATCAACTTTCAAGCATCCAGAAGCTTATCTGACAACTTTTTGTTTCGTTTTGATGTTGATGCTCTTGCGGCCCCACAGGGAAGGGCGATTGACCTCGCTCTGTTTATTGAACGGCCCGTTACGAATTCTCAGTTTGTACTATTTGGAGGCTATCGTACGGTCGAAGGTGGTGCTGACAATGACAAGGTCTTTAACTACGCCTGGATTCACTCTCTCACTCTTGGTTTGAGAGGTGATATTTGATTGGACCAAAAAAATACGACTCACAATTTGTCTTTGTCTTTGTCTTCGCTCTCCTCTTCAGCTGGTTTTGATTTCTTTGAAATTCCGAAGAGTTCAGGAAGAAATACCATGCCCGCAATAAAGGCAATAATCAAAGATAGAAAAAGTCCAGCGAGGATAAGGGCGATATTCACTGGTTCACCCCCTAAAGACGAACATGATCAGAATCGGCAGTTGGCACCCTTCTTGGGTAGTCTATATAGCCTTTGGGGCCTGGGGTATAAAATGTTGAAACATCTGGTTCTACAAATGGAATGCCCTTTTCGATACAAGCTACAAGGTCGGGATTGCTCACATAATGATGCCCAAATGAGACGGCATTAATGATATTTTGTTTGATAGCTTCATGGGCTTCCGCAGGGGTGTAGCCCATGTTTCCGATGAGTACGCCCGAGAATCCCTTGCGAGCGGAAGTCACAACATCGCCACTTTGCTTGCCCAAAAAGTCCGCTCGCATGAGGTGAAGATAAGCAACTCTTCTCTGGTTGAGTTGCTGGGCAACATAAAGGGTCAAGCCCAGAGGATCTGAATCCTTCATGCTGTTGTAACTGTTTAGAGGAGATATACGGACGCCCACGCGGCCCGCGCCCCAAACGCCAGTCACTGCATCGGTGACTTCGAGCAAAAGTTTAGCACGGTTTTGCAGTGAGCCGCCATAGGGGCCAGATCTCTTATTGGATGATTCTCGCAAAAACTCATCCAAAAGGTATCCGTTAGCTCCATGCACTTCAACTCCGTCAAACCCAGCGTCCTTGGCGTTTTGTGCGGCAAATATAAAACCAGCTACAATGCCAGGAATTTCATCATCTCGGAGTTCTCGCGGCACAACGTGGGGTACTTTGCCTTGAAGTGTCTGAATATCGCTCTCAATAGCAATCGCCGAGGGGGCCACAGATTCCTGGCCCTCATTCAAAATAGGATGACATGCGCGCCCTCCATGCCAAAGTTGTAAGAAAATTCTTCCGCCATTTTGATGAACTGCCTTTGTTACCTTCTTCCATCCGTCAACTTGCTCCTGAGAATAAATTCCCGGCTCTGCAATAAAAGAAGAGTTCCCTTTCATCGCCATCGTGGCCTCTGCAATGATCAATCCTGCTGTCGCTCGTTGGGAATAGTACTCGGCCATCATTTCATTTGGAATATGATTTTGACTTGCTCGACATCGAGTCAGCGGCGCCATGATGACCCGATTGGGAAGCAATAAAGATCCGACTGTGATCGGGGAAAGAACAATATTTTGGGTCATGGGAATCTTCTCTTTTCCAAAGTATTTTTCGACACAAAAAACCCCCACCTCAACATTTTGAAGCCAAAAAAAATGATGTCAAGTCCCGTATGCGAGAATGAAAGGGGCTCTTGGTATAACGGTACCAACCCAGGGAAGCTGTTCGCGTTAACAGAGGTTTCGGCAGAATAGTCTTCGAACCTTAGAATAGTCTTCGAACGTTTCGCGTGTTTTTAAGGTTTCGAGCAATTTGAGTTCTCAGACGTTTCAGCCATTTCCCCTGCCTCGAAATGAAGTTCCACTCGCTAACTGGCGGACCCAATTATACGCCTTATACGCCCTAAGATGGATCGCGTAAAATATACATTGTGTTAGGGGATCTGAATGAAAAAATATTTCTTTTGCTCATCCGAATCTTCTCTTGTCCGTGCCGCACTTTGCTATAAATGCAGCCGGTGGCCTATTGCTAAAATGCCAGCCAGAATTTGAATCACAAATGAAAAAAATAATGATCTCAGTGTATTGAAGCAAAGCGGAGGCCTGCATTTTTAAAAGGCCCCGCAGTCGGTCCTGGTTGAAACGAGGATAATTGGCAATGTGGAACTGAATTTGCAAGCCAGTCCCCGGATGAAGCCATTTCTATCTCCTATAGCAAAGTGCCGTGAAGCGAATTCCTCAGAATCATCCTTTCGACGGATAAAACGGACAGGGTACACAATACGGGTCGGAGACAGGATCAGACTTTCTCTGTTCTTGGTGGTACTTTGCAACCTCATTTTTTTGCACGTTGGCCTCGCTCAGGCGCAAGATTTAGGAATAGGTCATAGTAACGTCACCTGCCGATTTTTTCTGACTGGTCACAAGCTAAAATCTGGCGAAGCTCAGTTGCCCGAATCTACTCAGAAATTGCTTATTCAGGTTTTGGTGGCTCTCAAAGAAAAATGGGAAGCGATTAATGATCTAGGGGTCAACTACAGGTCTCAATACAGTCATTTGAAATCGGGCGATCCAGAAGTCTTCTTTGAATTGGCTCTCTTGGATACGTTCACGAAAATTGCAGGGCAAGTTGATGAAATTGAAAGAAATGAGGCTGAAGTACGTAATATGGAAGCCAGTCTATCGGGTATGGCAGAAGTGCAGGGGGCAGGCGAAAGAGCGAATTCACTACAGTTGATTTCTATGTTTCGTGACGAATCCAACACCTGGGTTGATTCTGTGAGAAGATATTGGGATACCATCTTGGATCGCCTTATCCAACTGGAAAACACATGGCACTCAGACGTAAACCAGGATTTGGCCTTTATTGAAATCAGTATGCAAGACCCAAATTCTGATCCTTTTGTTGTCCTGCTTAAGAACATGTATCTTAATTTTGCCCAGAAGAAAAAGTGGAAGACACAAGTTATTTCCACATCTGAGACCATTCACAAAAGCTCTTCTAGTAGATCGAGTCAGGGTCTTAGTAATGTTGTGATAAAAGTCGAGGGCCCAGGGGTCTTTCGAGCCTTAGAATGGGAATCTGGTTTTCATAGACTGATGGCCACGATGGGCGAATTGCGCGGAGCTACCGTAAAGAAGGGGAACGAAGAAAAAATAACCACCGTAAATGTTTTGGTTACTGTGTTGCCTGGATATTTCGATCCATCACAGGCTGTAGCAGATACAACGAGGTTCACAGATGAAGAATTTTCTATCGAACCGCTCAAAAAATCAAGTGGGCCGGGCGGGCAAAACGTCAATAAGACAGAATCTGCGGTGCGAGTGACTCATATTCGCACTGGCACTAAAGTGGTGATCTCAGAGCATCGTTCGCAACATCAAAACAAAGAGGTGGCTCTGAGGATTTTGCGGGCGAAAGTGAAGCAAATGGAGGAGATGCAAAAGGAGCTGGCTCGCCAACAAAGAAGACGTGAGGTAGCTAAATTGGAAAATACCGGGGCCAAGGTCTCTTTTGCTAGATCCTACAAAAGGAAGATTGGGTTCGTGAATGATACGCGAATGGAAGGCACTGTGGAACCTCAGTCAATTGATGGCGTTTTGAATGGTTACTTAGATCCCTTTGTTGCCGGCGGACGGTATCTGTCTATTGAGCGAATTTTGAAGAAGCTTCTGCTTAGAATTTCTGATCAGGTTGAGAATGCCGAGAAGCGATGTCGGGAGTTTGGAGTCGATGGGTGTAGATGAGCGCGAATGAATGAGAATCAGTTTCGATGTGTCTTGATGAAAAGCTTTCTCGGCAAATGCGGGACTGTTTCAATGAACGACCTCAACCCAAATTTCATTGCGTCTTAAAAACCAAAGTTGAAATGGAGAATTAAACCTAGCAAAAATCGGTTCACCTAAGGTTTTGACATGATCTCTTTCTAGAGCTGACTGAAATTCTGCAAGTTTTTCCTTATAGCGATCTTCAGACCACGAGCCCGAATAGCTGAACACCGCCACTTTTCGCTTTGGAATCTCCCGAATTTGAACTCTCTCATCATTGGGCTTGGGTATATTCTCTAAGGTGAATATGGCTGGCATGGTGAATTGGACTAAAAAGCCCGTATCATTCTTGGTTAAATTTACCGGCGCAGTCATTTCGATTTTCTTTGATTTCAATTGGGAAACGGGCGCGGTCATTTCGATTTTAGTCTCAATCGTATTGTTGCCAAAAATATAGTCAGCCAGTATTTTGAAGGCCCGATTGCCCGCTTCCTCAAAGTTCGCATCGACCCTTGTTTCCGCAACTAAAGTAGCTTCATAATTCCGCACTTCGTACAGATCATTTTTGGACTCTATAATATATTTTGGTTCTTCGGTGGCCATAGTTACTCCCGAATACAGTGGCATTATTAAAATAATTATTTTACAGATTGAGGCTACTGAAAAAATATTCATCTTCACCTGACCAATTTTAAGGTTAATACTGACACCAGGCCGAAGACAAATGTTCCCCATGCGATATCGGGTGCAACAAAGGCCAGTGGGTAGTCTTTTAGAATCGCCAAATTCGTCATGTCAAACACGCCATAAATTATCAATCCCAAGATTGCGCCAGAAAAATACACTTTTAACGGAGAGTTCTGCTTCGTCAATTTAGGCAAAACATAAAGAGGCACAGCCAATGCCATCAAAAAATATGTGGCCAAAGCGGCTGGATAATACATCTGAAAAATACCGTTTTCAATTCTCCCGATTTCGGCTAACTGTCGCATATTAAAATCCTTCATGACAAAGCCAAGCCATAAAAAATCAAAAACCGCAAATAGAACTAAAGCCACAAAAAACTGTCTTATCTTTAGCATATCTTACCTTTGAAAGGATTTATGGAATAGCCGATCATAGCCCGGATCCAATAATCGACGAAATTCGAGTTTAAGCTAAGGCCATCGTATCTATGCTCCTGTTGGGCTCCCGTTTGAACCCTCTGCAATATTACATCAAGATCTTCGGTCTGTATAGATAATTCTATACAAATTTATTGCTTCTGATATAATTAGCACGTGGATATAAAGAGTTGCGACCGCAAATATGAACAAGCGGTTGATCTGATTGGGTCAGCTGTCTCATTTTCGGCGGGTTTTTGTCGATTTACATTTTAGTTTAGAAAGCGGGGTTAGTTCATGCTTCATATTGCTACAGCTACAGCTACAGCTACAGCTACAGCTACAGCTACAGGTACAGGTACAGGTACAGGTGCAGGTGCAGGTGCAGGTGCAGGTGCAGGTGCAGTTGCAGTTACAGTTGCCGCGATTTTGATTTCAATGGGAGTGCAGGCTGATGAGAAACGTGAAAGGTATTCCAGCCAAGCTCAGAGTAAGGACGGTACGAATGTCTATCAAGAGCATCATGATGTTGTATTTGTAGATCAGCGAGTTCAGACGGCCAAGAGTCAGTACCTTGATCCGAGTGGTCGCCTGATCGGAGTGATGAGTTCAGACTTTTCGAATAGAGTCACTATCCCCGACTATGAATACTATGATCTTCGCACTGGTCTATCTCACGGGATAAAGTTTACCGGTGATAAGATAACTCTGTGGCGCAAGGGCAAAGATGGGAAAATTGAAAACTCAGAATTTTTTGAAAGTAAATTTCAGAGGGAAACTCTGCTCGTTGGTTGTCAAGGCTTACACTATTATCTGATTGAAAATCTAAATCTCGTGAAAGAACGGGAGACAATCCCAATCGTCTATTTTATTCCAGGAAAACTCGATTACTATAAGTTCATTTTAAAAATGGATCGCGAGGATCAGGAATATATCTACCTCAAACTTTCCATCGACAATTTCTTCCTAAGACTTTTCACGTCTTCATTGGACCTGAAGTACAGGAAATCGGACCGACGACTTGTTCAATTCTCAGGGTTATCGAATATCACTAATGACCGGGATCAAATGCAAAACGTCGTTATTGAGTACAAATATGATTGAGGGGGATTTGTGATCGCGAACGTTTGGTCAGTTGGATTCATTGTTGTGATTGTTTTGTTTCAAGTTGTCTCTATACCGGCTCTCTTGCTAAGGAAAAACGACTTGGCTGACGTCCTTTGGGGACCGGCTTTTATACTGACCGCCTTAGCGGCCGCTATATGGGGAACTCCTGAAGGACTCTCGTCTCTTAGCGACAGGGCGACAGCTGTTCTTGTCCTTTTGACCCTATGGGCAGTGCGACTCTTTATGCATGTGGGCTGGCGCAACCTCTCTCACAGAACTGAAGACGTGCGCTACAACAACTGGCGAAAGGCTTGGGGCGAGAACTGGCTTTGGCGGTCCTATCTGCAAGTTTTTGTTCTCCAGCCGTTGATACTCTATTTGTTTTTAACTCCGGTTCTCCTAGCCATAGATGAAGCTTCTTCTGCACCATTGTCCTGGATCAGTTGGTTTGGCCTCACTGTTGCTGCAGCCGGTTTTCTCTTTGAGGCGATTGCAGATGAGCAGCTGAGAAAATTCAAACGCAATTCTAAGAACAAGGGAAAACTGATGACCGAAGGGCTTTGGAGTTGGTCGCGACACCCCAATTACTTTGGAGAAGTTTTGCAGTGGTGGGGTATTTGGATCATGGTTATTGACTTACCCTTGGGTTGGGCAACGATCATATCTCCTATTGGAGTGACTTATTTGATTCTAAAAGTCTCTGGGGTATCTATGCTTGAAGAGCTTATGAAGGATCGACCTGGATTTTCTGATTATGCAAGAAGGACTTCTATTTTCATTCCTTTTCCGCCTGCCATATTCAATAGTAAAGGGAGTCGTGGAGGCGGTGCTGACTTATAGAGCGTTTAAGTTTAAATACCAGTCGTTGGGAATGCGTATATCTGCACGCCCGTGACGGTTCCGCCTGTGAATGTGCAGGGCCCGACCACCGTTCCTTCACCCTGGTAAGATCCCACATTCGGAGCGTAAATACAGATCTCTCCGCTTTCGCACAGACCGTCATTATTTCCGACCAAATCGGCATGAATTTCGATCGCGTGCTTAAGATAGGTTTTACTGTTCGCTGTGATTGTCTGGTTGCCGTCGACTACCGATGGGCAGGCGCTTCCGGCAGTGAACGTGCCGTTCGTGGTCGATCCATCGCCGCTGACATTGTGGATGGGACCTCCACTCAGCGCGCGCCAATCCCAGATGCGACAAGTTGCCGAGATACAAGCCCCGCTATGAACATTCGAGGGGAAAGCTGCAGCATTTTCTTTTCCCCATCCCCTGAAAGGATTTTCAAAGCCGAGCCAATCGAGAGACGTTGCGAATGGCGCCGTTCCAACTGTGTCGCTCGAGTTGATCGGGTCGTTGGTTGTAACTTTAGCTCCAAACGCCGAGGCGAAGGAACTCGTCAATGGGCTGCTACAGGAGCCAGATAATCCTCCTCCACCGCAGGTTGGGCCGCTAGGTCCTACGTTGAGAAATCCAGTGAAACTTGAGGCCTGTGATCCAGCGAGATTGACTGCGATCCCGCCTGCGTTGTTTGCCGCGACGATGTCATGATAAATGTTTCCACTGCCGCTACCTCCGCCTGGAGATTGAATCGCCTGATCTTGGTTGACCATGACAATCGAGTGAGCATAAGTGCTTGAAAGACCGCCCGTGACATAGATGCCATTCCAAGTATTGTTGGTGGTCGTGATATGGCTCAAGATCGTGCCGGAGAAAGCTGTTGTGCCGTCGAGAAGGGTTCCTGCGTCGCCGGTACCAGAAATGGTAGCGCTGACGACAATCGTATTGGAAACGCCCTGAATGGCAAGACCGGAATTACCGTTGATATTGGTGATTGTGAGTCCGGTGACGACATTGTTGCTTCCAAGAATTTTCAGACCGAAGCTAGTCGTTCCTGCCTGCTGGTACGAGAGTCGAATATCTTGAAGACGATTGTAAGTCGCCGAACCCGTTAGAACCATCAGAGACTGCGCTGTCGATGTCGTGTCGGTATTGCGAGCGACATCGAAACGGCGAATGATGTTTTTGGATCCCGAAAGGCGCATCCCTCCCTGCTTGCCGACGCCTTTGGCAATTGATTCATCGACCATGACCAAGTTGCAAGACTCGATTTCATAGGCGGCCATGTTATTGCTGTTATTCTTGAGATCAAGAACCGCTGATCCGTGAATGCGGCTATATTTGCTCGCGTTGAGTCGCATTCCAATGACGAGAGGCCAAGTGCCGTTGGTTCCGTTGACTGTCGCTTCGATCCACAGGTGGTTCACAGATCCAGAGCAAATCATTTGTGCGGCCGCGACAGATCCAGAATAGCAGTCATCCGCATTAAAATTATTGGTGGAAGCACCGGTGGACTGAAGTTTGTAGCCCTTTTAAAGTTACGACCGCAATTTTCGGGGCTGTGACCTTGTATCCAAGGGAAGTTGTATCGGCATTCGCGTAATAAATCGTTCCGGGCGCATTGAGGTTCGAGAGTGTTCCAGCGTTTATCGGCAAGGCGGTGATGCTATTTGACCACCAGGCCGCTTCTGTAAATGGCTAACCAAAATGTTGATGGTCTTGCGTCGCATTTGGATCAGTTAGTTTCTTGGAATTGAGAGGTCAATACAATGCTCAAATGTCTTGAATTAAAAAATTGACTTCATTTTGATAACTTTTGTCAAAATCTAGGATGATGTCATTTACTTGACCAATATCAGCCTAAGGATACACCTTGAAAAAGAAACGTATTCGAATTATATGTTTCGCTTATGGAAATATTTGAATTGCGTTATTTCTTAGCGGTGGCCAAGAATGAGAATGTGCATCGAGCCTCAGAAGGCATAAATGTGTCTCCAGGTTCTCTGAGTAAGGCGATTTCCCGCTTAGAGGACGAGCTAGGAGTTTCTCTTTTCTACAAGCAAGGCCGAAATATCCGGCTCACGTCCGAAGGCTTAGTTCTTAAGAAACGAGCAGCCTTGATTGTGCAGCTTGAAGAAGATGCTAAAATTGAATTGGGCGGACAAAAAGGAACCTTGAACGTTGTCATTAGCGCTGAAGAAATCCTTCACACCCATTTTGGAATTCACCTTTCTGAAAACATTCAAAAGTCATTTGCGCATTCGAGATTTCAATTTTTAAGCCACACTGAATCCAAAGTCATACAACAAATAGAAGATGGCGAAGCTCACTTCGGCATCCTCACTGGTGAAGTACCGCAAGGTATTAAGTCAAGAATTCTATCAAAAGTTGAATTTAAAACCTGTGCATCACCGAAGCATCCACTTTTCAAAAAGTTCTCTCAGATCTCCAAGATTCCGGTCGAAGAAGTTCTAAAATTTCCATTCGTATCGCCCGAATCCGCTATGCTCGGAAAGATTTCTACTTCCGCCTCATTGGATGGATGGCGAGATGACAAATTCCTAGACAGATTCGCTATCGGTCGAGTGGACTTAAAATTATGGAGAAGCTGCTTGAGCGAGGCCATGCTCTCGCATATCTTCCTGACTACTATGTGAAAGAACTCGATCTCGTTTATCTGAATGTCACGGGCTGTCCATACAGTTGCCAACAGTCCGTTAAGTTGATTTGCAGAGACCCCGAAGCATTAGGTTGGATGAGTAAGATTTGGCATAGCTTCTAAATCGGTTGTACGAGCGAAGCCTTTAGGATTTCTTGAACCAGATCATTGATCACAGCTCTAACTTCAGCAGGCCTTTGTTCGATATTTTTTGTCCGAGACAGATCTATGATTTTTTCAAAGCTTTTCGGAAACTTAGTCAACAAAGTCGGTAAGTTTGCCGGGATTTCATTCCTCGAAGCTTTCCAAAGCAATTCATCTAAAACGGCAATGTGGTTTTTAGAACTATAGCTTGGCGGCTGCGCAAGATCGTCGAGAACAACTCCTATTGTGTAGGGCAAAATAAGAGCCGATATACTCGGCTTAGAAACTGACTTGAAATAAGAATGGATCGCCTGATACGCCTTTTGTGCATTTTTTTTCAGAAGCGGCCAATGACGTCGATCAATACCCGCAATGTGGGCGACTAAATCATGGGTTCCCATGAACGCAATTTTCCCCTGTCGAACAAGATCCGAAAACTTTAGTGCATCGTTATTTTCAATTTCCCAAAGGTTCGTTTGGTAATATTCTTTTGATGGATCAAATCCACCAAAGATTGAATTCATTCCCCATGACCTTACAAGAACTAACTCGACCCCTTCGCTTTGCGCGATTTTGTTAATGATCTCCGGGAAGATGAATAATGAGTGAAGTGTGCCATTTGCATTTTTAGAGATTTCGGGATGAACTAATTCGTAGAATCCCTTTGTTCTTAATTCCAATTGATGGGTGTCACTAGAGAACACCCGTAATCCGAAAAGTCCATTCCATTCAACTAATTCTGCCTTTAAGGATTCCAAGCGAACCGGTTTCGCCGATTCAGCGTCAAAGATAAAACGAGCCAACTCATCATTGATTGTACCGATTTCTCGAAAAATACCGTAGCTTGCGACTCTCGACGCCAGCTTTATATCAGAGTCGAAAGGTGTTATCTCAGCAAGTTTTCGAACTGTCTTCGGAGGAGGATAACCTCCTCCGAAGACAATCGAATGATCTTCGGTTCCATCCTATTAAACTCCGAAGGATGCATAGATATTTTGAACCTGAGCACTGATAGCTTTGTTTTCTAAAGAAATTGGACTCGCGTTGAACACACGGGCCTTGCAGGAGTTCGGAACTTTAAGCCAAGTGCTCTCAATCGACCTGAGCGAGGAAACATTCAGCTTCTCAATTTTCTCATCTGCTGGCGACGCATGAGATACCTGACTCGCCAGCATTGGACTGCCCACTGCCAAAAGGTTCATGGCTCCGACTAAAATACGAGCGCTATTTTTTTCGATCATAACTGTCTCCTTGGTGACCGCCACATAATTGCGACATGAAGAGAATTTGCCATAGACCCTCAGAACAAAAAAGAAACGATATAGAAATATATGTTTCGTTTTGAGAAACAAATGGTTTAGGAAGACTGACATGTGAGATAGCGCTATGTCTATTGGAATCTTTCTACTGGAGCCTGATAGGAAAATCGTGCCTATCTATTATCACAGATGATGTTCGAGCCGTAGATGCTTTAGTCCGTTGTCAACGGCGCTTTTCAATTGCGCCTTCAATCGCGGATTATCAGAACGAGAGTTCAGCCAGCCCAACATGGCGAGCCGCCTCGCAGTGAAAAGGTAGGGGAAAATCCTTTCGTCCTCGGCATCCCATTTCTTTTTTGTCTGATATCCCGAAATCAGAGCATTTTTATATTCTGACAGCCTATTAGATTTTCTTTCGCCGAGCAATCGTTCGACAGATAAAAGCGGGATGACGAGATCATATGAATGAAAGCCATAGCCGCAATCATCGAAGTCAATCGCGCCGAGGCTTTTTCCGATCGAAAGAATATTGCCGAAATGAAGGTCTGCATGGATGAGCCCCTGTTTTTGCGGAAAATCCTTTTCAAACCGGCGCAGCTTTTTGAGTACGAGTATCCTGGCTCTACTGACTGCCTCTTGTTGCTTCGGGCGAATGCCTGCCAGCGAGTCAATTGAGCCAAAGCTTGGCCTTTCTCCAACAAGACCCTCCGCAGTCCAATATCGTCTATGAATAACTGCGGTTCGCGGCGCATGCGTATGAAGATTCGCTAAGATCACGCCCACTTGGTGCAAGTGATTGGTGCTGACAGACTTTCCAATAAGTCGACCTTTGATCCATTCGAATAGGGAGCAGTTTCGAGATGTGGGAAGATCTAAATGTGCGACCGTTCTCACCAAATCCCCGTGGTTTGAAATGACGGGTTTCGGCACTGTCAGACCTGCCTTCGAGAGTAGTGCCAGCCAAGACATTTCCTCCTCGATAGCGGACTTGGTGTGATATTCATTTCGGTGGATACGGAGGAGGTATGTTCGACCATCTTTGGCGTCAATTCGGAAGGTGGTGTTTTCGCCGTGTCGAATGAAGTTGATGGATTTAACTTGGACTGGATATTGAGAAATCGCTATCCTTGCCAAATTTCGGAGTCTTCGGACCTGAGCTAAGTAAGAAGCTTCATTGAATGGTGCTTTCACAAAGCCCCCAAGTGGATACGCCTTTTGCTTTTGCTTTGGGCAAGAGGGCCTCGCGGCCGTCTTCCAAAATGGAAAACCTATAAAATGGAAAACCTAGTATCAATGCAAACAAGATAGAGATCCTGCAGGAGATAGGGTAAATTAGGATCAACCTGAAGTCTACCACCGTCATAAGAGCCATACTCTCTTTTGTGACTGCCCTCACTACCGAATATCGCTCGCGCGCAGAAGTGTTAACGCGCCGAGAGACTTTTTTCGTGCGGGTTTGATTATCGGAGAAGAGGGGGCTTCGTTTCAGATTCTATTGAAACTCATCAGCCGTCTTCATGTGATGATCTGTCCGTCGTGGACTCAGACTTTGACTTCTCCGGTGGATTTGCGCGCGGTAGTGGTAGCTTTGGTGGCCGCAGCAAAGAGTGAGCAGCATTTAGGTCGCACATATGATTTAGCTGGTTGCCGCCCCTTGACTTATTTGGATATGATGCGATTGACTGCTCAGCTTCTGGATCTTAACTATATTCAAACTCCATTGCGTACTCTATTGAGTAATAATTTAGCGGTGGTCGAGGAAAAACCCAGATTTTTTTCTAAATCTTTGCTAGCGAGGAAGACATGAGAACTGCTTTTGCATTTATTCTATTAATTTTGTCTAACAAAGGAATTGCAATGGACTTGAGTGAATATAAGGGCAAAGTTGTCCTCGTTGTGAATATTGCCACGCGCTGTGGATATACTGGACAGCTTGATGGATTAGAGAAAATCTATCAGAAGTTCAAGGATAAGGGACTTGTGGTTTTGGGAGTTCCCAGTAATGATTTTGGGTCGCAGACACCGGAGGGCAATGATGAGGTGAAGAAATTTTGTAAGCTAAATTATGGGGTTAGTTTTCCTTTGACCCCCAAGATGGTTGTTAGTGGCTCTCAAAAGGATCCACTTTTTAGGTGGCTGACGAAATCTGAAAATGCAGAAAAAGAAATCGCTTGGAATTTTGAGAAATTCCTAGTTAATCGGTCAGGTAAGCTGATCAACAGATTTTCTTCAAAAACAGAGCCAGATGATGTTCAGTTGATTGGCGCAATAAACGCTGCGCTTTCAAAATAACTGAAGATAAATTAATATTTTTGTTCGTTATCACTCCTTAGCGGCAGGCTTCGTCATCAAGATCCTCGATGACCTTCGTGCTAAAATCTCCCAGAGCCTTGACAAGCTTTTCGAAGGCCTTTTTGTTCACGCAATATCTAGAACGAGGACCTTCAATTTCGCCTTTAATGAGTCCCACCGCTTTGAGGGCTTTTAGATGCTGGCTTACGGATGCTTGAGAGAGGGGAAGATCGACTACCAGCTCACCGCAGATGCATTCGCCACGACTTGCGAGAGTGCGAAGAATAAAAATACGTGCAGGATGAGTTAGCGCTTTGCACCACTCCGCTAGTTGAACATCTCTATCGGGAAATTCATCAGTTCTTGCCAATGCCATGAACTGAAGATATATCGTATGCGAACGATAAGCAACGGAGAAATTTGTGGGTGAGAACGACCTATCAGTGTTACGAAGGCTATCATTTCTCGATCGCTATTTAACTCTTTGGATCTTCAGTGCAATGGCATTTGGAGTGCTGCTTGGCAGGTTCGTGCCCGCAATCCCGCTCATTCTTGAGAAGTTGTCATTAGGTTCTACCTCAATCCCAATTGCTGTTGGCCTGGTACTCATGATGTATCCACCTCTGGCGAAGGTAAGATATGAGGAGATGCCAAAAGTTTTTTCCAACACCAGAATTCTTTTGCTCTCGCTTGTCCAGAATTGGCTTCTGGGACCCATCTTGATGTTTGGGCTCGCGACGATTTTTCTGCGCGAATATCCCGAATACATGACTGGGCTTATTCTCATCGGCCTTGCACGTTGTATTGCAATGGTGATCGTTTGGAATGATCTGGCTGGTGGGAGCAGAGAATATTGTGCTGGGCTTGTCGCGATGAATTCCATATTCCAGATTTTTACTTTTCCCTTTATGGCGTATTTCTTTTTGACGACGATGCCGAAGTGGCTCGGACTTGCTTCGGTTGAAGTGTCGATCACTATTTTGGATGTTGCCCTTGCGGTCTTGATCTATCTTGGCATTCCATTTATCTCTGGTTACTTTAGTCGAAGGATATTGATTCGCTCAAAAGGACGCAAATGGTATGAGGAAGTATTTATTCCTCAAATTTCTCCGCTGACACTGGTCTTTCTTCTCTTTACTATCGTCGTGATGTTTTCGCTTAAAGGTGACCAAATCGTTCAGTTGCCATTAGACGTTCTTCGAATCGCAATTCCACTGTTCGTTTATTTTGTCTTGATGTTTCTGGTTTCATTTTATATGAGCAAAAGAGCGGGAGCAGATTACGAGAAGGCGGCAACACTCTCATTTACAGCAGCTTCAAATAATTTTGAATTAGCAATTGCGGTCGCAGTTGCCACTTTCGGGATCCATCACGGTGCCGCTTTTGCTGCAGTCATTGGTCCTTTAGTGGAAGTTCCTGTTTTGATTCTTCTCGTTTCGGTTTCTTTATGGATTAAAGGAAAATATTTTAAGGAGCCACAGAATGTCTAAGCCAGTTCATATTCTCTTTCTTTGCGTTGCGAATTCTGCAAGAAGCCAATTGGCCGAGGGATTAGCGAAATCCATTTTAGGTAGCGCTGCTACAGTTGAAAGTGCTGGCTCCGAGCCATCGGGCAAGGTTCAGCCTTGGGCCATTGAAATTCTCAAGGAGGATGAGATCGACATTTCAGAGAACTGGTCAAAATCGACGGATCAACTGCCTCAGCAATTTCTTGCAAATCTGGATTATGTCATCACGCTTTGTGCCGAAGAGGTTTGTCCCATGTTGTCTTCAAGAGCGAAGCGACTTCATTGGCCAATTCAAGATCCAGCGTCATCTCCTGAATCAGAAAAGAAAAGTGCCTTCCGACGCGCAAAGAATGAAATCAAAGAGCGATTGATTTCGTTTAAGAGCGACATTTCAAAGTAGGCATTCCTTCGATCGCAATAGGTTTCGGTGCGTTTGCTTCAATTTGACACTGTTTCAAGCTTATACTCTGGTTCAATTAGTCCGCCCAGTTCATTGACACTGTCAATAGAATTGCGTTCTCTGATGGCCGATATGCCGTCAACAGGGGTCCAGTCTTTGCAAGGCTAAATGATGAGCAGAGCATGAAGCGACTGCCGCATTCTGGGACTTTTTGGGGGCGAATTCTATGGTTCGTTTGCTGGTTGGTAAGGGGCTATACTTTGCGTTTCTGTTACTATCAGTGACAATCGTTTTGAGTTTTCAAAATTGTGGAAAATACAAGAGTTCGAGCAGTCGAAATTCAAGCGAAAACACTATTTTTGGCGATCAGGGCGCGTTTAAGAGACTGTCAAATTCCGAAATTGACCGTTCTCTTCGCGACTTTTTTGGGGAAACAACAAATCCGGCGTTTCGTCTCCTACCAGCAGATGCCGTTGCACCATATGATAATGATGTCGAATCTCACACGACCTCTACTCCTCTCATCGAAGGAATTGAACGTCTGGCTCAGGATGTCAGCTCAAGACTCTTGACTGATCAGGCCAGAAGAGATTCCAAGCTTGCTTGTCGGGGATCTTCAACCTCCGATCGATCTTGCATGTCTCGAATTGTCTCTCAATTGAGTCTGCAGTTATTTCGCCGCAAGGAGGCGCCTGAATTAATTGGTCATTGGGTAGATTTGGCCTTGTCCCAGGCTGCTAGTTCAGGAAGTTTTGAAAGCGGTGTTGACTTCGCACTGCGATTTTTTCTTTCACACCCCAAATTTATTTATCGATTTGAAAATTTCACGGATGCCAGAGAACTGGATTTTATCATCGCTGAGCGAATGGCTTTCCTGATTTGGGGCTCAAGTCCCAGCGTTTCACTTTTAGAGGACGCCGAAAATAACATTCTCCATACACGAGAACAGGTTCAGAACAAGGCTCGAACGATGCTTGGAGATCCAAGAGCTGTTGATCGCGCTAAACAGTTTCATGCGGAATGGTTAGCCTATGAAAAACTTGGACATGAGGCCAGTCTTTCGTCATCACTCAAATCGGAAGCTGATTCAATCGTTCAAAAAATTGTGTTTACAGATAAAAGCCCTGGGAACAAATTTTTGAAATAACAGAATCGCTTATGGATGACAATGTAGCAGCTGTTTACGGACTGTCTCAAACAGGAAGCACTTCTTGGCGAACATTGCCAGCAGGTCGACGCGGAATTCTGTCTACCGGTGCGTACCTTTCTGCTGGCGCGAAATTTGGAGACACCAGCCCAACGCAACGAGGTAAGTTTGTTAAGAATAGATTGCTCTGTCAGGAGATTCCATCACCCCCTCCCACCACCGATGTTGACCAGCCTCCAAAGCCTCCTGAAAATGGACCCAACTGCAAAAAAATCAGATACCAGGCCCATGCGGCCACTAACACCTCATGCTTCAGCTGCCACAACCATATGGATCCAATTGGTTTTGGATTGGAGCAGTACGATTTTGCTGGTAGGTTTAGAACTTTTGATAAAAATGGAGACGGAACAGATAACACCAGTTGTCCGATTGATGGACAAGGAAGTCTCGTCGGCCATGGTGATTTCAATGGTCCAGTTGCTCTTTCAGATCTTGTTTCTAATAGTGGTCGCCTGCAGACCTGCATGGCGATGCAGTATTTTCACTTCGCATTTGGCTTGAAATCCTCATCGAAAGACGCCGCCTTTATTGAATTGCTCGCTCGCAAGATAACAAGCCAAGGAACATTCCAGGATTTTGTTCTCGAATTTGTCGGCGATTCAAATTTTCGTCTGGGGGCACCATGAAAGATATCAAACTAAACCGGCGCACTTTTTTGCGAGGCTTGGGAGGTATTTCCATTGCCCTTCCAACTCTTGAAATTATGTTGGATGGCCAATTGGCAAATGCCCAGGCAGCCCCAGCCAAAAGAATTGGTGTTTTTTTTGTGGGTCAATCTCTTGGTGCCGACGGAGACAGGAGGAATTTTTTTGTCCCTCCCTCAGCTGGGGCGAATTACGTCACATCGGTTGGACTTCGTCCTCTTGAAACTCGTAATGTTAAGAGTGATGTCAGCGTGGTTTCGGGACTCTACATTCCAACAGGAAGTGGACCTGGAAATCGTGGCCCCGAATATCACCCTTATGCTCATTGGCCGATGCTCAATGGAACCTGCAATATTGCATCTTCAGGCGCTCAGGAGGGAGACAATATTGGAGAAAGTGCCGATCAGATCATTGGTCGCACGCTCGGCGCTAACACGCGATTTCTATCTTTGAATTATCAGGGGCAACCAAATTTCTATTTGCCTGGGTATGATTTCTACGGCAGAGATATCATGGCTTTCAAGCGAAACTCCAATGGAAGTATCTCTCGAATATCTAATCAGACTTCTCCTCATGCGGCCTTTCTATCCTTGTTTGGTAGTTTTACCCCGCCAGGTGGCAATATCGATCCGATTGTGGCTGCCGAGTTAGTCAAGCGTCGAAGCATTCTCGATGCCGTATTAAATGATCGTAATCGTCTCTTAAATTTGCTGGGCGTGTCTGATCAGCAGAGGCTCACTCAACATTTGGATGAAATTCGCAGTCTTGAGTCGAGAATATCAAATAGCATTCCTCCTCCTTCCATGTCTGCTTGCTCAAAGCCCTCAGACCCAGGAGCCGATCCAACCATCAATATTGCGGCTCGCTACAGCAACGAAAGGGAGCGAAATTTGATATTTATGGACCTTATTCACATGGCCTTTGTTTGTGATCTCACTCGGGCCGCCACTTTGATGTTAACGACCTCACAATGTCATATGTCGGCATTGTCGGTAAATCCTTCCTTTTCAAACATCACAGATGGTTGCGAACCGCATGAAATTGGTCACAATGCAGGGGGAGCTCCAAGACAGGCGCCAGCGGGTACTCCCGTCACGATAATGAATCCCAACTTGTCTGCATCTGACAGTAATTCCTATGCTATGTCTCTGATCCATGCTTGGCATGTCGATCAATTTGCCTACCTCGTTGCCAAATTGAAATCGACAGCCGAAGGAACCGGTACCTTGCTCGATAGCTCAGCCTTGCTACTTGTATTTGAAGGCGGACATGGACGCCTTTTAAATAGTCCAGGTGATACCGGAGCTGCTATTGGTACACATTCCACGGAGAATATGGCGATGTTGGTGGCAGGACGCGTAGGTGGTCTTAAGCCAGGCAAACACATTGTTAAGACCGGCGTCCATCCCGCTCTAGTCACAATTTCGGCGATGAAAGCTGTTGGACACAACAGCGAAACACTTGGGCAAATGCAAGGAACGGTGCCCGAACTGTTTACTTAGACTTGCCGAGATCGATGAATCAAGTACCAATATTCCTATTGGCTCTCTTTTGAGTTGAGTTATTAGATTATGTCCATTCAATTAGGTCGTGGCAATCAAGAAAGCTTCTGCGCTTCCGGCTCTTAGACCATCCGAGCGCTTAGAAAAATATTTTTGATAAAGTTCATCGGCGGATACATAGAGAGATTTTCTAAATCCAGCCCTTTTTGCCAAACTCAATATTTCAGGTGGAGAAAAGAGACTCAAAAATGGAGTTCCTGATTCTTCTGCCTTTTTCAACACGAACTCCATGATTGACCTCTCTTTAGGATCAAGAAGTTCAAGTGTTAGCATGAAGGTTGTTGTGAAGATTGAACCCGGAGCTAGCTTTGCAATCTGCTCAAATGTAGCTAAGTTTGCATTTTTCGTTAGGTACATCGAGACCCCCGTTGAAACAACAATGGCGGGTTGATTTGCATCAAAACCAGCTTCATTTAGCTTTTCCCACCAGGATTGGCCAGCCTCAAAATCGACTGGCACAAAATGAAGCCAATCTGGGGTTTCGAAACCAATTTCTGTCAGTCGCTTTCGCTTCCAGGCCTGAGGACCAGGTTGATCAACTTCGAAGACGTGCAGACGTGAGGCGATCTCCGGGCGTCGCTGTGCAAAGGTGTCTAGCCCGGCACCGAGAATTACGTATTGCTCCGTTCCCTTTATTTGTCTCTTCTGCAACCATGTCTTCAATAAAGCGAGATCTTCCCACTACGGACGCACGCATTGGCATTGAAAACTCGGGATTCATGTCAGCACGTTTGAGCCAATCTTTTTCAGCAACAAGTTTTGAACCGATCTCATCAGTAAGTACATGCGGTTTCGGGTCAATCTGCACATGCAGAGCTCTCCATAAAGCAACTCGTACTGCAGTGTGCTCCGGAGAAATGATTTGTCTCTTTGGTGCCATGGCAAATTATTGTCAGGCTCGCTCGATATGTCAATTCTTGAGGCTTGATCCTGCATGTTGCTCTGAACTTTGGAGGCCAACGCCGATCCCCCTAGCGAAATTCGAGGCGGAGAAATATCCGATATTCCCACTGCAAAGAGGATGACTATTTCTTGCAATCTTTCTTGATATTTATCATTGTAAAGTAGGATGCTTCTCATGTGATGAAGACATGGAAGCTGACCTAATTTTGAAGGCTCTGGAAATGTCCTTGAATCGCCTAGAGGGAATCATTGCCGCTATGTCTCGTAAAGGAATTTGCTACGATAATACCCATGTCGAGAGTTTCTTCGCCTCGCTAAAAACAGAACTGGTCTACAGACGAAATTTTTGATCTCAAAAAGAGGCTAAGCATGCTATCTTTGAGTGGATCGAGACTTGATACAAACGTTGCAGACGATTTTCAGCTCTTGTGCGCATGACTTCGGTTGAGTTTGAAAAAGTGGATTTGGCTTCTTGAAAATTGTGCCGGTTTTTTTGTCTTTTTCTTGGGAGAAGATCAGTTTTCTTGCGTAAATCATCGAAATGTCAAGAAGTGATTGGTGTCCCCAATTCGGGAGCTTCAAACTGCGGTTGAACTATGTTTGAATATGCAATAGGATTTTATTTACAGCGGAGCGGTCTTGCCAATCTTGAAAACTAAAGATGTCGATTTATTCTATGAAGTCACTGGGGCGGGTGATCCTGTGATTTTCATTCAAGGGGTAGGGGTCGTCGGTCGTGGTTGGTCACCTCAAGTTAAGGAGCTATCTAAAGAGTTCCAGGCTATCACGTTTGATAATCGTGGTATCGGACAGAGTGTAGACAGGAGCGGAGATCTTACTATCGAGAGTATGGTCACTGACACAGTAGCCCTTTTGGATCACTTGCAGCTGAAGTCCGCTCATATTGTAGGGCACTCGATGGGCGGCACAATTGCGCACGAATTTGCTATACAGCACCCTGAGCGAGTGAAATCGCTATCACTGTTATGCACCTTTTCGCAAGGTCACCAAGCAATACAGATGAACTCACGGATTTTTTGGCTTGGTCTAAGAACTCGCGTTGGTACAAAAAGGATGAGGAGAAAAGCGTTTCTGGAAATTTTGTATTCCAAAAAATTTTTATCAGGAGTTGACTCATTTGATCAATTGTCGGCGCAAACGGGGAGCATTGTTGGGCGTGATCTTGCTGATTCTCCGCGGATAATTATGCGACAATTGAAAGCAATCAGTCGACATGACTCATCTGAGAAATTGTCAAAGCTTGTTGGCATTCGTACCATTGTTGTTAGTAGTAAGGAAGATCCCATTGCTCTGCCAAAATTCGGTCAGGATCTAACTCGTCGAATACCGAACGCGAAGTATTTTGAAATAGAAGATGCTTCGCATGGAATAGTTCTCGAGCGTCCCCATGAAGTTAATAGAATTTTATCGAATTTTATGAATGGCAAAGACAAGTAGCAAGTCCATGAAGTTCGCGCTCTCCATGGGTTTTACTGTTTCTCCTCCAGAAAAGTTTGCTGCTATCAATCAGTTGGGTATTCCAACCTCAGACATCTTCGTGATGAGGGTGGCATTGGAAGATTTCGCAGTTGAGTTATTGTTTAGTATTCCTAGTGAGCACATAAACTCATAGAAGGGCTGACCTGGGATATTGTTGGGAGCACTTGATATTGTTTGGGCGGCACATTCGCAGGCGTTCCACTCGCGCCGTTTGAAAAAGCTGATGAATGGAAATTTGGTTGAGCCACGCTGTTTCCATTGGTCAAAGACATTAGAGATAAATGTGGCTTGATTGGCCTCGGTGCCGCTGTTTGTTGCACTCGTAGGATATCCAATTTCTTGAATGAGGACAGCCTTATTACCAGATTGTGTCACCATCGCGGCAAAATCCGTGCTGACGACACTAGGGCTATCAGCCACAAATGCGCCTGAAATTGGATAATAGGTCAAAAATATCGCGTCCATGTTTTCATTGAGCTCCGCAATCTCAGCTGATTCAGCTCCGCTAAAACCCTCGAATGTTGTAGTAACTCCAACTGTGATGTTGGGTTTTAGGCTTTTCAAATAGGTTCGAGCGTCCTCAATTAACTCTTTGTACTCTGTCCACTCGGCTGCTGGGCGGGTTTTTAAATACGAATCGACTTCATTTCCAAGTGAAAAGTATTTCACGCTATCGTTCAGGTAGGGCAGGACATTATCAATGGCACGTCGATAGCGTGTTTTGATTGTTGCGTGGTTAAAAGCCAATCCAGAAATGTCGTTAGGTATTTTGCGTCCTGTGTGGGTGAGAGATGGAAGGTTAAAAAAGATGTGAGTAAAGCCATACCCATCAATCGCATCTAAACCAAAGAAAGAATTGCTGACCATAGCTAAATCAAAGCCGTCCGCATTTTCCCCCGCCTCAACAGTGCCATCATCTTCCATGCTCGACCAAGGTGCGGCAGTTTGTGCGCCTCTTGCCCCAAACGTGTACGCATTTTGGTATTCTGTTGTGTAAAGTGTAAGGGCCTCGCCACATGTGGGGCTGCTTGAAATTGAAAGATTAAATGCAAGTACTCCGCTGAAGGTTGCTGGGGTGGATGGCGGAGGATCATCCTTCTTGTTTTCGCAAGCATTTATGCCAACAGAAATACAAAGTACTAAGGCAAGTTTATAGCTCAGTGTTCGATAGCGCATATCCTAAATTCTAATGCTCTGACAATTTCTTGAGTAGTCCAGAAGAGGAGGAACAGCTGGGCTCTCCACGGTTGGCAGTGGAATGCGGTAAGTCAAAAAAGAAGATTGGCGTTCCATGATGCCGCGTCTTAGAAAGCATTGAAATACTCCGGCTAAGCGCAGCTATTGGAGGCTTTGAATCATCCAGGCCATGGCGTTGTTCAAAACTTCGGGATGCGGATTCCCTTGTTTGTCGGTCCAATTGTGTTCAAGGCCATCATACCGCTGATAGGTCAAATTGGACTTTTGATCCTTTAAGAAGGCTTGCGCCAGAATATCAGAGCTTTCCACGGGACAGGATGTGTCTGCGGTTCCGTGAGCTACATAAATTGGAATTGTCAGCGACACGAGAACAGATTCAAGTTTCACATCGAGAATGGACGCCCACCACTTAAAGGTATTCCGCGCCGTTTTTCCATCCGAAAGCCATTCCCTGTCAGAGACTGGATGGGATTTCATCTCTGAAAATTGTTTCTCCATTTGAGCCAAAGCAGTCTGAATATCTTCTTCGCTAGATCCTTGCCGTTGCATTTCCTTTTTAGTCAGTAAAAGCATTTCTTCACTCATTGTAAGGCCACCACCGGAAGCCAGTATTGCAACTGCGGAGGTATCAGGAATAAGAGGGGCAACGAGAGCCGCTATCATACCACCCTCAGAGCCTCCCGCGAGTCCAAGCGTATGATTCCAACTGAGAAAATTCTTTCGCAGGATGGCTAACACCAGAAGATGATCTGCAACTCGGTCTTGAATCGTATTCTCCTGAAGATATTCGTCGGGGCAGGTGGTGGATGTCGACGCCAAGCCTCTTTTTTCCAAAGAGAGAATGCCGATGTTCAACGGGAGGAGTGCTGATTTCAGCATTTGGTGCATGGGAAATGACGTCACACAAGTAGAACCTTGAAATCCAATGAGGATAGGGAAGCTACTTGTCTTGGGGGCATCGAGATAAACTGTAATTTGAGTTCCATCAGCTCGTGGAACTGCAAATGTATCCGCAAACGAGTGCGATGAGATTGTAAATATCCAGATGATTAAAAAAATCCTTTTCACGAAATCCCCCTACAGTTCGAATCTCGGGTTCTCCACGGTTGGCAGTGGGATGCATAAGTCAAAAAAGAAGAGGCCTAAGACTTTTTCAAGTTAAGATTTGGGTGCCTGACAACTCAAAACTTGGAAAGGAAAAGAACTTATGCCTCAGCACGAAAAAATATCACAAGTTCTATTATTACCAGAATTAAAACTTTTAAAATTTGGTAGTAGAGTTCCTATAGTTCCTTCTGTAGAGCCTACCTCTACAGCGAAACCGCCATGGCGCAGAAGTGAAAGTTAAGCATCATTGGCTCGAACTGCTTTCCATTTGTCCCAAAAAGTGCAGGAAAAGCAAGTCCCTCTGTGTGCCGGAGTGGGCTTTGGGGGCGGCAGGGGCTGGCTCAGGGTTCTGGCTGACGTGCCGAGATTTTATCAATGTCAACCTGGGGATCAGCGCCAACAGCTTCGGCGTCCTCCTTTGTGATAGCCATTCCCTGTGGTTCATAAACATAGACATCAAGATCGGGAATAGCACCAAGATATTTTACACGGCTACAGCCTTTGTTTTCAATCTTGCAACGGGCTTGCATTCGATTCACTTCAAAGGTTTTAAAGCAGTATTTCACAACTGCTTGCGATGCTTCAACAAAGTTCGGGACATTCCACCTCAGTGGAGTAAACGTCTGAGACACATTGTCGCGATGGGCTCCCGAGATTCAATGTACCTGCTTAAAGCACCAGCATTTTTGGCCCTGAATGTGCAGCTACGGCACGAAACGAACACTAACTTTTTCAGGGGGAAACGTATTTGTCCGATCAAGATCGAGCTCTGCGGGAGCTTTTAAAAAAGCACGTCGCGAAACTTCGGTTCGTTTTTGCGGCGGTGGGTCCGGCGGCCATTACGCTTGTCATTCAGTCGGAGTTTTGGGGGCTGATTTATCCCTTCGCGTGGTTCTTATTCTGCCCAACCGTTTTCATTGCCGCATGGGTTGGAGGAGTCTTTAGTGGAATCATTTCCACATTCTTGTCCACTGCAATTGTCTGGTTCTATTTTCTTCCAGCAACCTATCAGGTATCATCCGAAGGTTCGAGACTGCTATCAACGACCGTATTTTTTGGAATGGGAATTATAATCAGCGTGATTCGAGGCCGGTTGGAGCGTGCGAACCGCCAAGCTTTAATTTCGCTCCAAAAGGAGGAACAAGCCCGTCGTACAGACATCAAATTCAGAATGCTCGCTGAAACCGTACCTCAGATCGTGTGGATTACCGACCCAGGGGGTTTGAACATTTTCTTTAATCAGAAGTGGGTGGACTACACCGGCATGACGATGGAGGAAAGCTCTGGGCACGGCTGGAACAAACCTTTTCATCCAGACGACCAACAGCGGGCGTGGGAGGCATGGCGGAACGCCGTGAAAACAGGTGGGGTCTATTCTCTTGAGTGCCGATTACGTAGGAAAGATGGGACTTATCACTGGTGGTTAATACGTGGCGAGGCATTGCATGATCAAAATGGTAAAATCGTAAACTGGTTCGGTACCTGCACAGACGTTGAAGAAATAAAGCAAGCCGAAGCAGCTCTCAAGCGGGCGCAGGGCGAGTCAGAGGCCGTTAATAGGAAACTTCAGAAAGCCTATGAAAAAATTAGTAATCTCAACGAGAAACTGGAGCGTAAGGTTGAAGCCTTGGATTTGGCAAGAAAAGACGCTGAAAAGGCGAATCGTGCTAAAGACGATTTTCTGGCCATTTTATCCCACGAACTTCGAACGCCATTGACGACGATCCTGGGTTGGTCACAGATACTTCTTTCCAAGCCAGGAGTTTCCGAACCTGTGCGGGATGGTTTGACGGTTATAGAAAGAAATGCACACGTTCAGGGGCAGCTGATCAATGACCTTCTCGACGTTTCGAGAATACAAGTGGGTAGGTTGGTTCTTGAGGCAAGGATCGTTGAACTTGATGAAATTCTAAAACTCGCAATCCAATCGATTCAAAGAACCGCTGATGCGAAATCAGTAACCATCAAGGCAGAATTTTATACAACTCGTTGTATGGTCTTTGCGGACCCTATTCGTGTGCAGCAGGTATTTTGGAATCTCCTGACCAACGCGATTAAGTTCACTCCAAGTGGCGGACAGATTTGCGTTCATCTAGCAACGAAAGAATCACGGAACGGTAGGATTGCAGAAATTCAGGTCATCGACAATGGAAGAGGGATCAAGAAAGAGTTCGTCCCGCGTATCTTCGACCGGTTTAGCCAGGAGGATAGCTCCATGGCTAGGAAATATGGAGGATTGGGGCTGGGATTGACCCTCGTCAAGAATCTTGTCGAATTACAGGATGGAACGGTGTCGGTTGAGAGTCAGGGAGAAGGGAAAGGATCAAGGTTCACAGTCGATTTTCCTCTGGTTCCCGAGGAAAACATTCCGCCACCTCTTTTTCCTACAAACGTCTATTCTGAGTTCACTCGATTGCGTTTGGATGGGATGAAATTACTGATTGTGGATGACGATCCAGATAATCTTGAATTCTTTGATGACATGCTAAGATCAAGTGGAGCAGAGGTGCGACTGGCTGAATCGGCCAAAAAGGCGCGAGAAATGTTATCCGATCTTTTGCCGGATGTTTTGATCAGCGACATATCGATGCCGGAGGAAGATGGGTATAGCCTCATCAAAGGCATTCGTGCGCTTGAAAAAGAACAAGGGGGTAAACTTCCAGTTATTGCACTAACCGCTTACGCTGGGACAGACGATGTTCTAAGAATCCTAAACTCCGGGTTTTCAGCCCATGTTGCGAAACCGGTAGAAAAGGGAAAACTTCTGCAAGCTATTGTGAAGTATTCGAAGAAGACTGTTGGAAGGCAATCTTCAGAGGATCAACCCGATTCAAAAATGAAAATGGATTAGGATTATGACCAACCTATCTATAGTGGACCCCGAAAGCGCGGCACGATGCCATGAAAAGGCCAGCTTCTATGGCTGTCAATGGAGGGCTTCGTTCTCTGCACGGAAATACTTACTGGGCAAGGTAATTGGCGTCCCCTAGCACCTCGTCTTCGAACTGAGCTGCTGGAGTACGCGAGTTAACTTAACTGAAAAAACGTCTATTTCCAGCAGCTTGTCTACTTACAAATGTCTTTGAAGCTATCAACGTAGTCTTTGTGCGGGCCAAGTCCGACTTCTTTGCGTCGAGCATCAACGTTAGCGGGTTCCTCCATTGGAATAGGCTCCCACTTCCCTGGGGCGACACACGTGCCCTGGGTTCCATATAGCTGAAGCTGTCTTTTGGTAATGTCGTTCCAGGAAGCTGCAACTCTATCCACTAGATAGGCGTAGTTCTGTGGATTTGTGTCTCCACTCTTGTAGAGCTTCTCTAGTTTGCTGAGAGTCTCCTTCTGAAAGACTGGATCATGATCGGCGTGTTGAACCAATAGCCACGCATTCTGATCTGCTGTTTTGTCGAAGTCCGTAATTCTGAACCAGTCATATGTTTTAA